>VAZM01000542.1 GCA_005883135.1 Alphaproteobacteria bacterium | reverse complement strand
CTCCTCCCTGCTCGCTTGAGTAGGGAGACTATTACCCAAGCTATTGAGATCTGGTGGCTTCTAGCGGGGTTGCGATGCCCCCTCCCTGCATTTTGCGAAAATCTCCCTGCATTTGCCCCAAATGCAGGGAGAGAGACCGGTTCGATGGGGGCTGCATCCACCACCACGTACTCTCACGCAACCGGAGATTTCCCGAGGTGTGCCAAACGGCCGCGAATTCGCGGGCTCTGTCGTCGGCGTGCGGTCTCCGCGCAGACTAATTTGGTCTCGAGGGAATTTCGGACGAGCTGTCTCTGGCCTTGAAATTCGGTTGCCCGGCAACGGAGACTACTGTCGGCAGAGACGCGGTTCGAATGTGCGGCTACCGCCCCTTAAGCCCAAGCATCAGGTTCTGGCGAGACCATTCGGCGGGCAGATCGCTAAGCCGGACTACTCCCATTCCGTGTGGAAGCAGCCCGTCAATGGCTGCCTTGACGAGGTCGGGCGCAAGGAAGGCGAGCGAGATCGTCATGTTCACTTTCCGCACGCTGCAACGCTCACGCCTGGCGATGCTTTCGGTATTCGCAGTGGGATCGCTAATGAGTTCATCGAGCCAACGTCGCCCCCGTGCAATTGATGCGACGAGGAGTGCGCGGTTCTCGGAACGGATAGGGCGGATGTCTTGACGTGCTCCGGACTCAGGCACGAGAATCTCGCGGCGTCGGGTTGACGGTGTCTTGCGCCAGGGCACCTCGATCACCTTGCGGCTCCTTTGCTTCCGCTTGCGGTCGCCCCCTTTTGCACTAGCGAGTTCGATGACGAGTTGGTCCGATTGGACCTCGATCCCCACGACATGATTTTGGATGAGGAGTGCGTCCGCGATCTCGGTGGATTCGTACAAGTGATCTCGAACAGCTTTGATGACGACGGCCTCGACCTCGTGTGCCGGGATCCGGCTGACGATACCGGCTTGTTTGGGTCGGCCCTGCAGCAGAGCCGACGAGATGTAGTACCGGTACTTGATGCCTCGCTTTCGCGCATGGCTCGGTGTCATCCGATGGCCTTGATCGTCGAAGATGCGCCCTAATAACAGTGCCTCTGACTTCGTCCGCGCGACTTTGTGGTTGCTAACTTGCTCGTTCAGTTTGGCCTGGACCGCTTCGAACAGGGCTCGATCCACGATGGCTTTCTGCTCGCCAGCCAGGGTCTCGCCCTTGAAGACGACCTCTCCAATGTAAAACCGATTGCGAAGCAGATGGGCGAGCGGACCGCGGGTGAAGGGAATACCTCCGACGGTTTGGCCTGTCTTCAGCGTGCGCACCTTGGTGAGGATGCCGCTTTTAAGCAGGTCCCCCATCAGCAGGTTGAGGCTGGCAAGCTTGAGATAGCTGCGAAAGATGGTCCGGACGCGGTCGGCCTCGGCTTCATTAACGGTGATCTTCCGGTCCTTGGTGTCGTAGCCCAGCGGCGCCATGCCGCCGACCCAGAGACCCTTGCGCTTGGAGGCGGCGATCTTGTCCCGGATGCGCTCGGAGGTGACCTCGCGCTCGAACTGGGCAAAGGACAGCAGCACGTTGAGGGTCAGCCGCCCCATTGAGGTGGTCGTGTTGAACTGTTGGGTCACCGAAACGAAGGACACGCTGTGCTGATCGAACAGTTCGACCAGTTTGGCGAAGTCCGCCAACGAGCGGGTGAGGCGGTCGACCTTGTAGACGACGATCACGTCAATCTTGCCCGCCCGTATGTGCTCAAGGAGCCGCTGCAGGGCAGGGCGGTCGGTATTGCCGCCCGAGAAGCCGCCGTCGTCATATTTGGCTCGCAGTAGGGTCCATCCGGCATGCGCCTGGCTGCGGACATAAGCCTGGGAGGCATCATACTGGGCGTCGAGTGAATTGAAGTCCTGCTCCAGCCCTTGGTCGGTGGAGACGCGGGTATAGATCGCACATCGCACAATCTTGATCGCCCTGGTCTTCAAGATCGGGCCTCCTTCGTTGCCTTGTCACGCAGGCCGAAGAACCGGGGCCCGTTCCAGCGGGTGCCGGTGATGGCCTGAGCGATCTTCGACAGGCTGGGGTAGGTCTTGCCGTTCCAGGCAAAGCCATCGGCCAAAACAGCGACCCTCTGCATCCGGCCGCTCCATTCGCGGGCCAGCATCGTGCCCGGCCTAACGTCAGCGGTCAGGCGGTTCAGGTCCATCGCGCGCTTGCCCGCCTCGGCTGGTCCCGCACCATCGAGGAGACGTTGGCTCTCGGCATCCAGGTCGCCCAGACGATCAGCCTGAAGCCGATATGCCAAAACCCGAAATAGAAGATGGCGCGGCAGGTGCGGGGACGGCCGCCGCCGGAACTCGTTGTGCCAACGGGCCTGAAGGTCACGAATGTCGAGATCGCGCAGGCGCGCGATCTCGACGTCGAGCGTTTTGATGTCCGGCAGCGCCGGACCAACCTTCACACGAGGCATGCCGGTCAGGCTGCTCGGCGCTTCGATTGCCGGCTGCTTGGCTTGAAGCCGTCTCCGTCGTTGATGCTGTAGACCCGAGAGCCGTCGATCTTTTTCGAATTGAGATTCAGCTTCAGCTTTTTGCGCACGACGCCGGCCAGAAATCCGCGCACCGAATGCTGCTGCCAGCCAGTGGCCTTCATCATCGCGGCAATTGTGGTGCCGTCGGGTGACCGTAACATCGCGACGACGCGAGATTGCTTTGAGCCGGGATCACTCTTCTTACTCTTTGGCTCACCAGTGGTTTGGAGCGAGGGCTTTGCAGCAAGCGCACGCGCCACCGATGCAATTGATGAATTCTTCGCAGACTTTGACATTGAGATGGCATCGTGGCCGCACCACCGACGCCCCACCTCGGCGATGAGGCCGGCGGGGCAGGATCTCTGAGCGCGCCTCGCGCCAGGGACTGGCGACAGTACCGCTCCATTTGCGCCGGGAAGCCAGTCCTTTCTGGATAATGTTTTTGCTCAATTCGCGGATGTTCGAGCATGGAATGATCGACTAAAACCCGCAGAGTGGAATGAGGACGACTTCGACGTGCTGGCTGATGGGGCCGTGGTCGGGCGCATCTTCAAGGCCAACGCCGCGCCCGTAGGCTCACCGTGGCTGTGGACGCTGGCCTTCGGGCACCATGAAGACCGGACGCCCACACACGGCTATGCCGAGAGCCGCGGGGCCGCTATGGCTGCATTCGCGAAGAGTTGGCGGCGGGAGTGAGTTCACTCCTGTGTTATGGTGCCCAGATGGTTTTGAACACTGCGTTGTGGGCACGGTGGGCTTAGTCCGCAGCGCCTTAGGGATGCGAACGGAATTGTAGAAAATGGTGGTGGTAGTTTAGTTGCGATCGACGAAAGACGCCTGCCGCATCACAGGCGAAGCCGTCGGCCGGCCCTTCCAACCGGATGTTCCGTGAGGAACCTCTAGCGCACTCAGGCGTTGCTCGGGCGGAGCCCTTCAAAACAAAAATTCGAAGGAAGCACTCGACGAAGGGCTCCCGAGGACCCCGCCCTTTTGAGCCTCCCGGAACCGGCTCGGGCGGGGTTTCGTTTGAAACCTCTGGCGCGCCCTGCATGTTGCCTTAACGGAGCCCTCCGCCCTTTCCGAACAGGCAGGAGGGTTCCCGGAGCCCCGCTTTGGCCCAACAGGGCGGGGTTCTCGTGTCAGGGAAGCGGCTAGAATTTGAAGGTCCACCACGCGCCTGTGGCCGTCCTCAAGCGCTCGCGACTTAGAGCTACGCTTTCCGCCACGTCCCCAGCGCGGATAGGTCTGGCAATAATCTCTCCTGCCTGCGCGCAAAACTCTCATCATCGTGGATAGGAGCGGGCTCTCGGACTGATGCCTCGGTCGGCCTGTCTTCGCGGGGGTCCTCCAAAGGAATGATAACGGTCACTACTTCGTAGCAGGACGGGCGGCACCAATTTGAACCCACTGCGTTCAACAGGCGACCAACGGGGGCCAAGGGGCGGCCCTGAAACGGTCGGAGCGTATATGCTGGATGACTTTGACGACCTGGACGGTACCGAGAAGGCTGGCGTTGGAGCCGAGCTGAATAGGTGTCGCGCCCTCGCAGCCAAAATTGCGAACGAACTTCGTAACAAAAGGCCCGAGCACTTCG
>VAZM01000184.1 GCA_005883135.1 Alphaproteobacteria bacterium | reverse complement strand
ATTGAGGATGTAGCGGTCCCCCCGCTTTTCCGCCCGCGTCCTCATCGAGATCACGTCGGAGCCGGCGCCAGGCTCGGACATGGCGAGTCCCCCCACGTGCTCGCCGGAGATGAGTTTTCCCAGATACCGGCGCTTCTGCTCGTCAGTGCCATTGCGGCGGATCTGGTTGACGCACAGGTTCGAGTGCGCGCCATAAGACAGCCCGACGGCGGCGGAGGCGCGCGAGATTTCTTCCATCGCGACGCAGTGCTCGAGATAGCCCAGTCCCGCCCCGCCCCATTCCTCCTCGACCGTGATGCCGTGCACGCCGAGCTTGCCCAGATCGGGCCAAAGATCGCGCGGAAAGACGTTGCTGCGGTCGATCTCGTCGGCGCGCGGAGAGATGCGATCGCCGGCAAACCCGCGCACGCTCTCGCGCAACATGTCGGCGGTCTCGCCCAGGCCGAAATCAAAACCACGAATGTCGTTCACACGCATGTGGGCCGATCTCGCCGAATGACCGCGGTCTCGGGCCGCGATCGAAGCTCGATACGATTAATGCACGTCCTTGATCGGGCACGCAATATTGCGGCGCGCACCGTCACCGGGGGCCGAATGCCCTGCCGGCCGGTTTACAAAACTTTACCTGCGCGACATCGAGAGGAAAACGCCGGTCCTTACCCTTGCCGCTCACAGGCACCACGCCTGAGGCCAGGATAGGAGTTCAGGATGGCTGAACAGAACAACGGTAAATCCCCACAAGCGGATCCAACCCCGTCCGAGGATTACCGCCGCGGTCTTCGCGGCACCTTCGTGCTCGCGTTGGTCGCCGTGGCCCTCGTGGCCGGCATCACCGGTAACCTCCTATCCAAGGCATTCGGCCAAGGCATCAGCTGGCACCACATCAGCTGGCACGAGGGCGGCTTCTTCGGCGGACTCTCCCCGGCGCAAATCGACGATCGCATCGACCGCATGACCAAACATATGGCCATCGAACTCGATGCTACCGCCGAGCAGCAGGCCAAGCTCGCAACCATCGCCAAAGCCGCCGTCACCGATCTGCGTCCGCTGCAGGAAAAGGCGCGCGCAGCGCGCGCTCAGGCGGTGACGCTCTTGACCGCCCCCACCATCGATCGTAGTGCAATCGAGCGCTTGCGCGCGGAGAACATCGGGCTTGCGGAAACGGCGAGCAAACGCATCGCGCAGGCGCTGGAGGATGCCGCCGACGTGCTCAGCCCCGAACAGCGCCGGAAGGTCGCGGAGTGGGCGGCATTCAGCAGGCCGTGGTGGGCGCGCTGGCATCGCGGGTGACCGCCACACTATGTGACGAGGAACCGTGGGCGAACGCGTCCTCTTGATCGAAGACGATTCTCGTCTAGCCGATATGGTCGGCGAGTATCTCGGCAAGGCGGGCTTTCACGTCATTCACGCCGAGAACGGGACACGCGGCCTCGCCCTGCATGGGCGAGAGCCGGTGGACGTGGTGATTCTCGACCTGATGCTGCCCGATATCGAGGGCCTCGACATCTGCCGGCAGATCCGCGCCCGGTCTGACAGCCCGATCCTGATGCTGACCGCCCGCGGGGACCCGATGGACCGCGTCGTCGGGCTGGAGATGGGGGCCGACGATTATTTGCCGAAGCCATTCGAGCCGCGCGAACTTCTGGCGCGGCTGCGCGCCGTCCTGCGCCGCAGCCGGGCGGGCGCCAAGCCGGATGTGTTGCGCTATGGGCGGCTCGAGATCGACCGTGGCGGCCGCGAGGTGCGCCTCGACGGCACGCCGCGTCCGCTGACGGGGTATCAATTCGCGCTGCTGTTGGCGCTCGCCGAGCATGCAGGCCGTGTCATGTCGCGCGACGCGCTGATGGATGCGGTCAAGGGCGAACAGTTCGAAGCGTTCGACCGCTCGATCGACGTACACGTCTCACGCATTCGCGCGGCCATCGAGGACGATCCTAAAAAGCCACGGCGTGTGATCACGATCCGCGGCACGGGCTATGTGTTCGCCAAAGCCCAAGACTGACGGGCCGCTCTACAGCGACCGAGCATCGACAGCTGGACCCGGATGCGACGACTTTATTTGCAAGTCTACCTCACGATCGTGGCAAGCCTCGTTCTGGTCGTGCTCACGGCGGGTCTGCTTTGGCACTTCATCGGTGGTATCGGTCCATTCGGGCCGCAGTTCGAGGTCCTCGGCGAGGTGATCGCCGATCTTGTCCCGCCGGGGAACGCCCCCGCGCAGGCGCAGCAGCAGGCGATCGACCGGTTGGCCGAGCGGCTGGGGACGGACGTGGCGCTGTTCAGCGTCACCAACGAGCCGCTGGCTGCCGCGGGTCGGCCGCTTCCCGCACCAAGTCGCGACGGTCGCAGCGGAGGTTGGATGCGCACGGGCGCCGGGCCCGCCGTTTCGATCCCTCTCCCCGATGGTCGGCGGCTGGTCGCACGCCTCCCGGGCCGTCAGCGCCCCAACGCGCTCACCCTCGCGGCTTTCCTCGGCGCCATCGCGCTGGTGGTCGCTATCGGCGCCGGTCCCGTCGTACGCCGGCTCACGGGACGGCTCGAGCGCTTGCAGCGCGGCGTCGAATCCCTAGGTGCCGGCGATCTCGCCGCGCGCGTCAAAGTCGAGGGCCGCGATGAGGTTGCGCGGTTGGCTCAGAGCTTCAATCACGCCGCCGCTCGGATCGAAAGCTTGGTCAACGCGCACAAGATGCTGCTTGCCAACGCATCCCATGAGCTCAGGACCCCACTGACGCGGATCAGGCTCGGGCTCGAGCTGGCTGCGGCAGATCCCCAACGCAAAGCAGAGCTCGAGCGGGATATCGCCGAACTCGACCAGCTCGTGGGCGAGATCCTGCTTGTCAGCCGCCTTGAGGCGACCGAGCAGCTGGACGTCCGTGAAGACGTTGAGCTGGCCGCACTCGCGGCCGAGGAATGCGCCCGATACGACGATTGCGAGCTCGAGGCAAAGCCCGTCACGGTATCGGGGGATCCGATGCTGCTGCGTCGAATGATCCGCAACCTCATCGAAAACGCCAAACTCCATGGCCAGCCGCCGATCGAGGTCACCGCCGCAAAGCGGGGTGATCGCGCCGTGCTCAATGTGCTCGACCACGGGCCGGTCATCGCCGCAGAAGCACGCGAGCGCCTATTCTCGCCCTTTTACCGGATTCCAGGCAGCTACGCGGCGAAGGGCAGCGGACTCGGCCTCGCTTTGGTCAGGCAGATTGCGCGCCGGCACGGCGGCGACGTCATCTACGATCCGGAGCGAGGAAGTTCGTTCACCGTAAACTTGCCGGCTAATCTAGGACCAGCAGCGCATCCTGCAAAAGCCCGGCCCTCAACGTGACGCCCTCACGCGCTGGTGCCTGCCTCGGCCGCGATCGCGTCCAACAGCAGCTCGAGGGCCGCCGCCGTGAACGCGTGCATGTTGCCGAGCCGATCACCGCTGCCCGTTTCGAGCGTCATTGCGCGGTCGGCTGGTCCGGCAACTGCGATGCAGCTGTGGCCGGCCGGATCGCCATATCGGTTCCCGGCCGGGCCCGCAGCTCCGCTCTCCGCCACGGCCCAGTGCGCCGAAAACCGCTGCCGCGCGGTTTGCGCCAACAGCAACGCATAGGGCTCCGTCGCGGCGCGCATGCCGAGGCTCGCCAGATCCGGGACGTCCAGCAGCGCGCGCCGCGCGGCCTGGGTGTAGACGACGGCGCCTCCCAGGAAATACGCCGATGCGCCAGGTAATGCCAACAGCGCGGCCGCGATCAGCCCACCGGTCGAGGACTCCGCCACGGCAACGCTCTCGCCGCGGTGCTTCAGAAGACGCGCGATCTTCTCGGCACGTGCGATCAAGTCCTGCATTGACGCTCATCTCCTTCCGTCGACCGATCCGATGCGCCAACTTGCTCGCAGCATTGCGGCGCGCCTATGATGCCACGAAGCGCGATCAGCGAGACCGTCGCATGCAAGTTGGGACGGCCCAAGCCGCACAGATGCTCGTCGATAGCATGGACCTCAGCCATCGGCCGCTCTGGTGAAGCACGGGACGGGTGAAGAAGATATGGCCAAAAAAAAGCCGGCAGCGAACAGGCGCAGCACGGGCGAGCGACACTACACCGATATTCTCTACGAAGTCCGGGACCACGTCGCGTGGGCGACCATCAACCGCCCACGCGTGCTCAACGCGTTTCGCGAGCAGACCCTCGACGAGCTCATCGACGCGTTGAAATCCACGCGCGAGGACCCATCCATCGCCTGTGCGGTGGTGACCGGTGCCGGCGACAAGGCGTTTTCCGCCGGCGGCGACTTCTACGCCATGAAGCGGCTCAACTGGGTCAATGGCGCCATGTGGAACGACCGCATGCAGGGTCTCGCAATGACCATCCGCGGTCTGCCCATCCCGGTCATTGCGATGGTCAACGGCTGGTGCATGGGCGGCGGGCACGAGCTCGCTTTGTGGTGCGATCTGGTCATCGCATCGGAGAATGCCGTGCTCGGCCAAACCGGCGCCCGCGTCGGCGCCTGCCCGACCGTGGGAGCGACGCAGTACCTGCCGCGCATCATCGGCGAGCGGTTGGCCCGCGAGATGATCTTCTGCGCGCGGCGTTTCACCGCACAAGAGGCCGTCGCGATCGGGCTCATCAACAAATGCGTGCCCCAGAGTAATCTGCGCAAGGAGACGCTGGCGTGGTGCGAGACGATCAAAAGCCACAGCCCGCAGACGCTGCGCATGACGAAGAAGAGCCTCAACTTCGAATCCGATCTCCTCTACGCCTCCTGGCAGCACGGCATGGAACTGCTCGCCCACGTGTGGGGCTCGGAGGAGAGCCTCGAAGGCATGGACGCCTTTCTCGAGGGGCGCAAACCGGATTTTCAGCGATTCCGTATGCGCAACAAACGCGATCTCGAAGAGTATCTCGACGGCTGCGCCAAGGATCTCAACGCGCCGCCCTCCATGCGCAGGAAATAATCCATGAGTGACAATGGCCCGCTCGCCGGGATCCGCGTGCTCGATCTCACCCGCATCCTGGCAGGGCCGCTGTGCACCATGATGCTCGGCGACATGGGCGCCGACGTCATCAAGGTCGAGCCGCCAGAGAGCGGTGACGACACTCGCGCCTGGGGCCCGCCTTTTCTCGCCGGCGACGCCGTCTATTTCCTCGGCGTCAACCGCAACAAGCGTTCGCTTACGCTCAACATGGCGGTGCCGGCGGGACAGAAAATTCTCGCGGGCCTGATCGCAAAGGCCGACGTTCTCATCGACAACTTCCGCTTGGGCACGCTCGAAAAGTGGGGTTTCGGCGACGCATGGTTCGAGCGGCATGCGCCGCGGCTGGTGCGTTGCTCGATCACCGGATACGGATCGAGCGGGCCCAAGGCGGCGCTTCCCGGCTATGACTTCATCCTGCAGGCGGAATCCGGCCTGATGAGCATTTGTGGCGAGCCCGACGGCAAACCGACGAAATATGGCGTCGCCATCGTCGACGTGTGCACCGGCATGCTCGCATCGAACTCGATCCTCGCGGCGCTGCATGCGCGCGAGCGCACCGGCAAGGGTCAGAAGGTCGAGCTCTCGCTTTACGAAACATCGCTGGCGATGCTCGTCAACGTGGCGGCGAGCTATCTTGCCGCCGGCCGCAATGCCGGCCGCTTCGGCAACGGCCATCCCAGCATCGTGCCATATACGACCTATCAGACCGCCGATGCCATGATCGCGCTCGGGGTAGGAAACGAGCGCCAGTTCGCTCGCGTCGCTGAGGTGCTCGGCCATCCCGAATGGGCCAAGGATGCGCGCTTTACTAGCAACCGCGCGCGGGTCGAGAACCGCGCGGTGCTCGATGGCCTGATCAACGCGGCCTTGTTCCACGATCAGGCCGATGCTTGGCTCGCCAAGCTCAAAGCGGCGGGAATTCCTTGCGGCAAGATCAATTCGGTCGCCCAAGCGCTCGAGGATGCGCAAACGGCCGCGCGAGGGATGGTCGAGACCATCGAGCATCCTGCCGCCGGCGCCTTGAAGATGCTCGGGATTCCGTTCAAGTTCTCCGCCACCGCCTGTTCTGTGCGGCGCCCGCCGCCGACGCTTGGGCAGCACAGCGAGGAAATCTTGTCCGGCGACCTCGGTCTCGATGATGAGGCCATCGCCGATCTGCGCCGCACCAAGGTCATCTAGGGCTTGCCCATGATCAGCGGATGCGTTCTGGGCACACGCGCGGAGTTCGAGCAGCACTGAGGAGACCATGAAGATCAAGCGCGTCGAGCCGATCGCGGTGAACCTGCCGATGAAGAAGCCCGTCGTCATGGCGGGCGTCGAGATCGCCCGGGCGGACAACGTGCTCGTGCGCATCGAAGCAGATAACGGCCTCGTCGGCTGGGGCGAGGCCGCTTCCGCGCCGACCATGACTGGCGAGACGGTCGAGAGCATGATGGCGGCGATCGGCTATCTCGTGCCGGCGCTGGAGGGCCGGCCGGCCGACGACATCGCCGGCGCGCTCGCCGCCATGGCTACGCGCATGTACGCCAACCACGGCGCAAAGGCCGCGATCGAGATCGCGCTGCACGATCTCGTCGGCCGCGCCACCAACCAGCCGGCATACGCGTTGCTCGGCGGCAAGCAGAGAAGCCGCATGGCCGTGCTTGGGGTCATCGGCACCGGCGCGCTCGCCTCCGACCTGCGCGAGGCGGAAAAGAAGAGGGCGGACGGCTATGTCGCTTTCAAGATCAAGGTCGGTATCGACGCGCCGCTCGTCGACGGCGAACGCACCCGCCGTGTGTGCCGGGTGCTCGGGCGCGATGCGCTGATTTCATCCGACGCCAACCAGGGCTGGAGCGCGGAGCAAGCGGTGCAATACGTACGCGCGGTCGCCGATGCCGGGTTGGATTTCTTCGAGCAGCCGGTATCGGCGGACGACCTCGCCGGTATGGCTGCAGTGGCAGCCGCCGCAGGCAAGATCGCGATCGGCGCCGACGAAGGCATCCATTCCCTCGACGACATCCGCCGCCACCACGAGCATGGAGCCGCGCGCGGGGTGAGCCTGAAGGCCATCAAGCTCGGCGGAATGCGCGGCGTAGCTGCAGCCGGGCGGCTCTGCGACCAACTCGGGCTCAACGTCAACGTCTCGGCCAAGACCGGCGAATCCAGCATCGCCTGCGCAGCGGCCACCCACATCGCCGCCGCGCTGCCACAGACCGCATGGGGACTCACGCTGACCAACGAGGGCCTCACGGAGGACGTCACGGCGCAAGGCGTGCGCATCGCCCGCGGGCATGTGGAGGTCAGCGATCGTCCGGGGCTGGGGATCGACGTCGACGAGGACAAGGTGCGCCGCTATCGCCGCGACGTTCCGGTGCGGCAAGTGGCGTAACGAGGATCGTCTGCGGGGCGATGGGGGCTGCGAATGAAGCGGGACAATATCGGCATCGCCGTGGTCGGGTCTGGCCGCATCGGCACCTTGCGCGCGCGGCTTGCCGCCAAGCATCCCGCGGTGCGTTTCCTTGCCGTTTCCGATCGCGATCCCGCCCGCGCCCGCGCGCTCGCCGAAGCGGCCGGCGCCGATTTCCACAGCGGCAGCAACGAGGAGGTGATCGCGCATCCGCGGGTCACCGCCGTCATCGTCTCGACGCCGGAGCAGCAGCACACGCCGCCCGTGCTGCACGCGTTGGAGCTCGGCAAGCCGGTGCTGGTGGAGAAGCCGATCGGATTTTCACTGCGTGATGCCGACAAGATCCTCGACACCTTGCGCGCCACGAAGGGCGAACTGCGGGTCGGCTACAGCCGCCGCTACAAGGAGTGCTTCCTGCGCGCCAAGGAGCAGATGCGGCACGGCCGCCTCGGCAAGGTCGTCGGCGGCATGGCGCGCGTCTACAATTCGCGCGCGCAGGCCTTCGCGATTCTCAAGCGCGATCCGCACGCGACGCCGGTGCTGGACGTGCTCACATATTACGTCGATCTCATGTGCTGGTTCCTGGAAGGCAACCGTCCAGTCGAGGTGGTGGCGCGCGGACAACACGGCATCTTCAAGGAAGCCGGCTACGGCGCGCACGACGTGACTTGGGCGATTCTGACCTTCGCCGACGGCGCGGTGATCAACCTCGGCGTGAGCTACGCGTTGCCGGCGCGCTATCCGACGCTCGGGCAATCCGACCGCGTGGAGCTCCTCGGCAGCGAAGGCACCATGATCATCGACGACGATCACCTGGATCACCTGCTGTTCTCGCAGAAGGGCGTGCCCCACGCCTACGTGCCCGACCACAGCGTCGATATGGCGTTTCTCGGCAGCAATACCGCGGGCGATTGGGCGGTCGGCGATTTCTGGGGCCCGCTCGGCAACGAGACGCGGGCATGGCTCGATCATCTCGCCACCGGTGCGCCCACGATCCACACGACGCCGGAGCAGGCGCGCATCAATCTGGAAACGACCATCGCCATCGAGCGCGCGGCGGCCTCGGGCCGGACCGTGCGCCTGCCGCTGCAGATGGAGGAATAGCGGACCCGCCGCGTTTAACGCCCGCCGGCTAGAGCGGAACAGCAACAGTTACGCGTTCGCGCGTTCGACATTGGCACTGCGCTGC
Source organism: Alphaproteobacteria bacterium (assembly GCA_005883135.1). Lineage (GTDB taxonomy): Bacteria > Pseudomonadota > Alphaproteobacteria > Rhizobiales > Xanthobacteraceae > VAZQ01. Next base: position 7,666 of record VAZM01000184.1, on the reverse strand, counting down.
GGCACGCCGAACTCGCGGCGGCAGACCTCCGCGAGCACGGCCACGCCTTCGCGGATGACGTGCGTGGAAGGGTTGGCGAAGCAAAGGCGCAGCCGGCTCTTGCCGTAGGTCTTGGACGTCGACCAATCGGGCCCTGGATTGATGGCAACGCCGGCCGCGAGCGCAGCTTGCGCGAGCTTCGGCGTATCGACTGCGTCGGGCAGCTTGACCCACAAGAAGATGCCACCCTTGGGCTCGTCGAATTCGGCCGCTGTGCCGAAATGCTCGGCGAGCGCGTCCATGAGCGTATCGAGCTTGGCCCGCAGCGCGCGCGTGAGTTCGGGCACGTGCTTGTTGAAATGGCATGCGCAAAACTCGGCCAAGACCATCTGCTCGAGCGCGCCCGAACCGGCGTCGGTCTTTAGCGCCAGCATGCGCGAGAGAATGTCCCAGGGCGCGACGACGTAGCCGACGCGCAGCGCGGGCGCGATCGTTTTGGAGAACGAGCCGATGTGGATGACGCCGCCGCGGTCGCTCATGGCGTAGAGCGCTGGCGGCCGCCGGCCGTCCCAGATCAGGTCGGCATAACAATCATCTTCGAAAATCGGCACGTGGTGCGCTTGCGAGAGCCGCAACAGCTCACGCCGGCGCGCTTCACCCATAATCGTGCCAGTCGGATTTTGCACGGTCGGGATGATATAGATGTATTTGGCGCGGATGCCGCGCCGCTCGAGGTCATCGAGCGCGGCGGCGACCGCGTCAACGCGCATGCCGTCATCGTCGAGCGGAATGCCCACCGCATTGATGCCCAATCGTGCAAGCCGCGTCAGTGCGCCTTGATAGCTTTCCTGCTCGATGAGAACGGTGTCACCGGGTGCGAGCAGTAGTCCGTTAACGAGATCGAGGCCTTGCAGCGAGCCCGAGGTGATCAGGATTTCCTCGACGGAGCAGGCAATCCCCGCGGTGCGCTTGAGCTTGTCGGCCAGAAACTCCCGCAGCGGGCGATAGCCGAGCGGGCCGCTGTTAAGCCCATAGGTCGCGAGCGTCGAGCCTTCGCGCGCGAGCACGGCGGTCGCGGCGGTGATGAGTTCGTCGACCGGAACGTGGCCGGGATCGTTGTTGCCGCCGATGAAGTTGTATTTGGGAAATCCCGTCCACTTGGCGGCGGGCGGCGGCAACGACGGTGTCAAGAGCGGCGCGAAATCGAATGATCCGGAGGGCATGGTCGTCTCTTTCCTGCCGAAAGGCAAAGCCTAGCATCCGCCACGGGGAGCCGTCTAAGCGGCGGACATAGCCGTCGCTGCTGTCACGCTCGGGTCAGGTTTACCGACTGGGCTGGTTACCGTAGGCGACTTTCAGACAATCCCAGGGTCGGTTGGGACCGTCGAAAAGTGTTGACCGGTCGATGGATTGTCGGGTCAACCCCGACAATGACAATCTTCGCTCGTTCGTTCGCGGAAATGGAGAAAAATGATGGACACGCGCGACCTGCACGACAAGGGATTGAAACTGCGCCGCGAGATGTTCGGCCGCGAGGCCGTCGAGCAGCGCACGAATGCCTTCGGCGCGTTCGGCGAGCCGCTGCAGACCGTGATCAACGCGTATGCCTATGGCGACATCTGGAGCCGCCCCGGACTGCCGCTCAAGACGAAATCGCTGGCGGCGGTCGCCATGACGGCGGCGATCGGGCGCGCGAGCGAACTTCGCGTCCACGTCAACGGCGCGCTCACCAACGGCTGCACTGCCGAGGAGATTCGCGAGATTCTACTGCTGGTCGCGCTTTATTGCGGGATTCCGGCGGCGAACGAGGGCCATCGCATTGCTTTCGACGTGCTGCGCGAGCGCGGCGCGGTGTGACCTTGTCCGGAAAAGGCGGTGGCGGTCGGAGCGTGACGGGCGAGGCGGTCGCGCGTCAGCCCCGATCGCCGGTCGGGGCCTGTGAGATCGGTCATCGACCGCAGCATGCCTACTGCTGCGGGATACCGGCCGCCTCGCGCACCGCGTTCCAGCGCGCAAATTCCCGCGCCATGTGCTCGCCGAAGGCCTGCGGGGTCGAGCCGCGCACCACGACCCCGGCGGTGGTCAAGCGCTTCTGCACGACCTCCTCGGCCAGACTGTCGTTGATGACCTTGTTGAGCTTGGCGATGATCTCCGGCGGCACGCCACGCGGAGCGAACACGCCATACCAGGTCGTCACGTCATAGCCGGGAAGCACGCCCGATTCGATTGCCGTAGGCACGTCCGGCACTGCCGGAAAACGGTCCTTCCCGGTGACCGCGAGCGCCTTGAGCTGGCCTGACTGGACCTGGCCGAGAACGGCGGAAACCGTCTCGAAAACGACGTCGACCTGCTTGCCGAGCAACGCGGAGATCGCCTCGGGCGAGGTGCGGAACGGTACGTGTAAGACGTCGATGCCGGTAGTCTGGCGGAACAATTCGGCAGTCAGATGCTGCGTGGCGCCAAAGCCGGGGCTGGCGAAGGAGATCTTGCCGGGATTGGCCTTGGCGGCGGCGACCAATTGCTTGACGTCATCGGCGGGAAAGTCGGGACGCGTGACGATGATCAAGCCGGCGGTTGCGACCTGCGAGACCGGATCGAATGCGGTGAGCGTGTCGTAGCGCAGCGACTTGTTCATCACCGCGGCGATGATCTGCCCCGCGGTCATGATGCCGAGCGTGTAGCCGTCCTTGTCGGCGCGGGCGACGGCCTCGTTGCCGAGCGTGCCGGCGGCCCCCGGCCGGTTTTCGATCACCACCGGCTGACCGAGCTTCTCCTGCAGCGACTGGCCGATGATGCGGCCGATGATGTCGGAGCCGCCGCCAGGCCCGAACGGAACGATGATGCGTATGGGCCGCTGCGGCCAGTCATCGCCGCGCGCGGCACGCGTGGCGCCAACCAATGCGACGGCGGAGACGGCGAGCAGGCGGCGTCGCGTGAGCATGGGCTTTCCTCCTTCGGCGCCAGGCCTCTGCGGGCCGCTGCCGTCATCCACGTGGCCGAATTCTCATTCCCGCGCAAGCGGCAAAGTGTCGTCGCCATTCTCGCTTTGATGCTGCTTTAAGGACAAGGAAGCTAAACCAAAGGTGGTCGTTGCCGGGCCGAGCCAGCAATCCATCGATCTTTGCCAAGAGGCTCGATGGATGCGCAGGTCGTAAACGCGTTTACGCGCGTCTTCGACGCGCTTTCTGCCCGCGCATGGACCCGCTGCCCCACTTGCAGCGCGTCGATATTTGGTGAGAACACTCGTGCATGACCATCAGGGAGCATGCGGTGAAGAAGGCTTTTCTCGAGGATCTCGCGCCCGGGCAGGTATTCACGTCGGACGCGCGCGCCGTGCTGGATGCCGGCGCCATTAAAAGGTTTGCCGGCGAATTCGATCCACAGCCGTTCCATCTCGACGAGGCGAGCGCCCGGCCGACGTTCTTCAAGAAGCTCGTCGCCAGTGGCTGGCATACAACGGCGGTGACGATGCAGCTCGTCGTCAAGACGCTGCCGCTGTCGCACGGCGTGATCGGCAGCGGCGTCGACGAATTGCGCTGGCCGCGGCCGGTCAAGCCGGGCGACACGTTGCGGCTGCATTGCGAGGTCATCGAGGTGACGCCGTCCAAGCTCGACCCCTCGCGCGGCACGGTGCGGGTCCGCATGATGACGCTCAACCAGCACGACCAGCCGGTGCAAACGATGGTCGCCAACCTGATCGCATTCCGCCGGCCCAAAGAAGCGACTTGAGGCAAGCGCGATGGACCGCGATCGAAGCGAACTCACGCGGCTGTGCCCGGCCTGCGGTGGCGCGACGCCGCACGCATTTCGCTTCCGCCGCAACGGCTGCGACGTTATCCAATGTCGAGCCTGCGGCCTCGGCCGCGCGCAAACCTCCACCTTCGATCCCGCCGCCTATTATACTGAGGACTATTTTTCCGGCCGACGGGCCGACGGGTATTCCGACTATCTCGGCGCTGAACCGGTGCTGCGACGCGAGTTCGCCCGCAGCGTCGATTTCATTCGCCGCTATCGCGCGCACGGCAAGCTGCTTGAGCTCGGATGTGCCTACGGTTTTTTTCTGATGGAGGCGGCGCGGCATTTCGAGGTAATGGGCATCGAGCTTGCCGCAGAGGCGGCCGAGCACGGCCGGCGCGCGGGTTTGCATGTCTTGCAGGGAACGGCGGACGCCGCCAACCTCGCGCGCGTCGGTGCGGCGGACGTCATCGTTCTGTTCGACGTGATCGAGCACCTGCTGCAGCCGCTCGAGACGCTCGCGCTGTGCTGTCAGCACCTCAATCCTGGCGGCATCATCGTCATCACGACGGGAGATTTTGGCTCGACGGTGGCGAGGCTCGCGGGGGCGCGATGGCGGCTCATGACACCGCCGCAGCACCTCTGGTTCTTCACGCGGGAAAGCATGCGGCGGTTGTCCGGCGGCCTTGGCCTGGCGATGGAGCACGTTGACCACCCATGGAAGCTCGTCCCGGCCTCGTTGATCGCGTTTCAAGTGCGGCGAATGCTCGGATTGCGCGGCCAAGGCGTGACCACCGCCAGCCGCATCGGCGTGCCGATGAACCTGTTTGACGCCATGCGCGTCGTCCTGCGCAAGCCGACGTAAAGGCGCGCCGAAAGCAGGTGCCTCCCGCACACTCCGCAGCACTCGAGGGTCCCTGAGTCTGGTCGCTGACTTAGCCTGGAACCTTTTCCGGGCTGACGCATTCCTGGCCACTACCGACGAATTGTCATTCTCCTGCAATGCGGAAGGACCAGGACGGGTAAATGGGTTCCCGGTCGCAACCATATGTCGTCATCCCCGCCTATAACGAGGCGCCGGTCGTTTCTCGCGTCGTGGCCGAACTCGGACGCGCTGGCTATGCCGCGGTGGTGGTTGATGACGGTTCGCGCGATGCGACTGCCGACGCGGCGCACGCGGCGGGTGCAGCGGTCGTCAGCCATCCCTTCAACCTCGGCCAGGGCGCCGCGCTGCAGACTGGCATCGATTACGCGCTGGCGCGGGGCGCCGAGGTGATCGTCACGTTCGATGCCGACGGCCAACACCGCGTCTCCGATATTTCCCACCTCACCGAAGCGCTCCTTCAAGAACGCGCCGACTTCGCGCTCGGCAGCCGGTTTCTCGGGCAAGCGCCCAACCTTCCGCCACTGCGGCGAGCGCTGCTGCACGCGGCGACCGCATTCACGCGACTGACCACGGGCTTGCAGGTGACCGACACCCACAACGGGCTGCGCGCCATGACCCGTCGCGGCGCCGCCGCGATCAGGCTTCGACAAAACCGGATGGCGCACGCGTCGGAATGGCTCAGTCAAATCGCCGCCAGCGGACTGCGCTACGTCGAGCGGCCAGTGACCATCGAATACACCGCCTATTCGCTCGCCAAGGGTCAGAGCATCGGCGATGCCCTCCTCATTCTGCTCGATTTGTTCGCGCGCAGGCTCTATCGATGATCGCGCAGTTCATCCTCTCGATCCTGTTGGTCGGGATTGTCGTCTACGCCTGGAGCGAATACGCGCGATCACCCGCGGTCGCCGTGCTGACGCTGTTGGTCGCATCGGCCGGGCTCTATTTCGTCTGGATGCCCGAGCATAGCACGCAGCTCGCGGAGGCGGTGGGTATCGGCCGCGGTGTCGACCTGATTCTCTACATCTGGGTCTGCCTGAGCTTGATCGTTCTGCTCAATCTGCATTTGAAGCTGCGCACGCAAATGGAATTGATCACCGCACTGACCCGTAAAATCGCGCTCGCTGACGCTCGATCTGCTCGCGCGCAAACCGAGCGGAGGGACCCATCTTCGGCGTTCGCAGCAACCGCGGTTGATGCCGAAAGTAGGTCGAGCTAATTCAATCTCGCCCTAATCCGTTCGCCGCGCATAGGTCCAGGCGAACGTCCTATCGAAGCGTCTGACCTCGTCGATCAACACCACGGGCTTGTTCCCGGCGCAGCGCCATCGCTGGGTGGCGATGATGAAATCGGCCTTGTCCGGGTCGTTTTCCACGATCCACGGCCGGCGCAGCAGGACGTGCGCCCGCTCCTCCCGGGTGCCGATGCAAATGAGGATGTGCGGCGGACTTTCGGTCGTTCGTATGGACGCATCATAGTCGAACCGCTGCTCGAGGCGCCGCAAGGCCTCGGTCGCTGCCGCCGACCAGTAGTCGAGTTCGAACTTGTCGTAGGCGCCGCGCGTTCCCCCGGCGAGTGCGTTCATCGCCACGTATTCGAGCAGGCGCCGACGACGAGGGCGGACACGATGGGCGCGCGCTTAAGCAGCGGCAGCAACGTCCGCCAGCCGAGGCCGGCCACCACCGCTAGCATCGGAATGACGAACAGCACGTGGCGCACGCCGTCGTACATGGTCGCGCGTTGCAGGATGAGAAATCCGAGCGGAAGGACCACGGCGAGCGCGACCGTCAGCATGGCGCGCTCGCGCGCGAGCGTCAGTAGCGCCGCCCGCACTCTCGCACCGCGCTCGGTGGGCGACTTGGCAACAGCCTCGCGCGCGAGCCTCGCCGCGGCGACAACGGCGTGAAGGCAGGCAACCGCTAGCAGCACGAGAAACGCTTCCGGCAGCCGGACCAAGAGCTGCGCCGGGATATAAGATCGCGGCAAGGCGCCGGTCGATACTTGCTCGCCCCAATGGGCAAATTCGAACGAGGTCGAGATGGTGGCGAAATGGACGAGCGCGATCTTGAACTGCGCCAAGGGATTGCCGATCTGCAGCCATGGCCAGAGCGCAATCGCGAAGGCCCAAGCAAGCGCGACGGCCGCGCCGTAGCGCGCGCCGAGGCCGAGCAGATAGCGCGGCGCAAGCCTGCCCTCCTTGGCGAAGACTTCCGCGGCGCAGAGGAGGAGCGCCGCGAACAGGTAGACGTGGGTGATGACGCCGCCGGTGCGGGTGGCAATGGCGAGCCCGCTCAAGAGACCAGCGGCGATGGTCGCGTCCCACGACGGCAGCACGCGGCGGACCATCAGCACGATGGCGAGCGTGGCCCAAGTCATCGTCGCGAGGAAAGGAACGTCGATCGGGGTGAAGAACAGGCTGCCGTAGACATATCCGGTCAGCAGGCAAAGCGCGATCGCGGCAAGGCCGACCCATCGGCCGCCCGCTAAGCGCCCCAACGGCAGCAGCGCGGCAACGCCGCCAAGTCCAACCAGGAACGTGATGGCGTGTCGCACCGTGATCCGATCGGCAAAATCGAACGATTGGACATACGCCGTGAGCATCTGAAACCACGGCCCGTAATACCAAAGCGAAAATTCCACGGTCTCGAAATGCGAGCGGTCGACAAATCCGCTCGTGTACCACGCGAGCGCCTTGGGCCCGTAGTCGTCGGTGTTGAACTCGTCGACGGTAAACCCGTAGTCGGCGGCGGTTGCAAACCCCAACACCACGACTGCGCTCAGCAAGGCGGCCGCAGCGACGAACTCGGCATCGATCCCGGAGTGTCGTTTCGTCCACCGCTGGAAAGGACTGGGAAATGTCGCCAACGTTGGTACCTCTTCCGATGGGGGTGGAGCGCCGCCGAGATCGAGGGCGAGGACCCGCTTGATCCGCGGCTCGTCGAGCTTGGTCGGGACTCTTTGCGAAGGGATTGACAGCCGGTCAAGCCGGTCGTGACCGGCGGCGCGGGTCAAACCGCCGCGGCAGGCGCAAGGTTCCCGCGCCAGTCTGCGGCTCGGCATGGTCCGCTG
>VAZM01000183.1 GCA_005883135.1 Alphaproteobacteria bacterium | reverse complement strand
TGCACCAGCATCACTGGTACACGCTGTTCAAGGGACTCTGTGACGGATATCTGCTCGAGGACTGGGTCAGCGAATTCCTCCTTCCCGTTACGACGCAGCTCGATGAGGAGGCCATGCGGGTGTCGAGCTACATCGCCGGGATGGAGATGCTGGCGACCGGCACCACTTGCTCGCTCAATCATTCAGTGACGACGACAAGCCCGGAGATCGTAGGGGCGACCATCGAGCCCCAGCTGGAACTTGGAATTCGCCAAGTGTTCGCCAAGGAGCTGCGCTGCAAGACGCCCGGCAACCCCCGCCATGCGCTGAGCCTCGACGAGGCGCTGGCAGACTGGGCCGAGGTACATCGCCGATGGCACGGCAAGCACGACGGCCGCGTGCGCATCGCCATGGTCATCGAATCCAATGCGCATTGGGTCGCGGCCGGCATGTCGACCGAAGAGCTGATTTGCCGCGGCTACGAGCTCGCCGAGAAGCTCGATGTGCGCATCTCGACGCACATTGCCGGCGGCACGTTTTCGCTGGAGAAAGGATTCCTGAAATACCTGCGCGAAACCGGCCGCACCGACGTCCGCTATCTCATGCAGCTCGGCATTCTCGATCCGCACTGGGTGCTGATTCACGGCATCCATTGTACCGAACTCGATATCGAGCACATGGCCCGCGTCGGCTGCGGCTTCGTCTACACGCCGACGAGCGAATCGATGCGCGGGGGCGGCATCGGCCCGGCGGCCAACGCCCTGCGCGCCGGGGTCAACGTGGCGCTCGGCACGGATGGCCCGATGGTCGATTACAGCGTCGATATGGTCGAGCAGATGAAGAGCTGCACGTTGCTGCAGCACGTACGCCACCTCGACCCCACGCGCATGCCGGCGGAGACGACCATCGAAATGGCGACCATCAATGCCGCCAAGGCGCTGGGCCTCGACGGCGAAATCGGCTCGATCGAGCCGGGCAAACGCGCCGACATCGCCGTTTTCGATGTCGACAAGCCCTATGTCGGCGTCCTGCACCGCCCCATCTCGAGCTTCATCTGTGCCGGCAAAGGCAGCGACGTGCGCTGTGTGTTCGTCGATGGCGACCTTGTCTATCGCGCGGGAAAATTCACCCGCTTCGCCGACGGTGAGCGGATGCTGCGCGAGGGTGAGCGCATCGCCAGGCGCGCTCTCGAAAAGGCCGGGTTGCGGCATCGAGCCGAGCAGCACTGGCGGGCGTGAGCGGAGACAAACGTACACGTCATGGACATCCTCGTTGAAGGCGTGTCGCGCATCTGGCCGGGTCGCAAAGGTACGTCCGTCACCGCGTTGCAGGACTTCAGCTACCCCTTCCGCTCCGGGCGATTCACGTGTCTCCTCGGTCCGAGCGGCTGCGGCAAGAGCACTTTGATCCAGATCATTGGCGGGATCGAGGATGCGACCAGCGGATCCGTGCGCGTCGTCGATCCAGCTTTACCCTCGCGTGCCCGCCCGCTCGGGCGCGACTCCGTGATGGTGTGGCAGACGCTCAATCTGTTTCCCTGGCGCAGCGTGCTCGACAACGTGGCTTTCGGGCTGGAAATGCAGGGAATGCCCAGGGCACAGCGGCACGCCAAGGCGCGCGCGCTTCTCGTATCGGTCGGCTTGCGCGGATTTGAAACCCATCTGCCGGGTCAACTCTCGGGCGGCATGCGCCAGCGCGTCGCGCTGGCGCGCGCCTTGATCATGGCGCGGCCGATCATGCTGATGGACGAGCCGTTCGGCGCGCTCGATGCCCAGACCAAGATCGTCATGCAGGAAGAGCTGCTGCGCATCTTCGATGAAACCCGCAAAACCATCGTGTTCGTCACCCACGCGATCGAGGAGGCGATCTTGCTCGGCGACGAGGTCATCGTCATGACCGCGCGCCCGGGCCGCATCAAGGAGGTGATCACCGTCGATCTGCCGCGTCCGCGCTCGCTCGAGCTCGTGAGCACGAAGGCATTCGGAGTGCTGTTCGACCGCGCCTTCCACCTGATCCGCGAGGAGGTGATGAAGTCGCTGGAGCAGCAGGCGGCTATGCTCGAGGAGGTGCAATGAAGCTCTCCGCGCGCGGCCGCCGCATCCTGGAATTGACGCTCCCCGCGCTCACCGTGGTCGCGTTCGTCGCCGGCTGGGAGGCTTTCGTCGACCTGCGCGGCATTGCGCCGATCTATCTGCCGGCGCCGAGTTCCATCGCCGAATACTTGCTGCGCATGATCGCGGACGGCTCCATGGGCTTTCATCTCGGTGTTACGCTGCTGCGGATTTTCGCCGGATTTGCCGTCGCCGCCGTGGCCGGCGTCCTGGTCGGAGTCGTGATGGGCATGTCGCGGATCGCCGCGCGCGTGGCCGACCCTTGGATCGCGGCGCTCTACCCGCTGCCGAAAATTTCGCTCATTCCGCTGCACCGGCGAGACCTATAAGATCGTGATCAGTGCCGTTTCGGCATTTTTTCCCATCGTCATCAGCGCCTATTCCGGCATCCGTCAGGCCGATCAGGGGCTGATCAAGGCCGCCAAGGATCTGGGAGCCAACCGGCGGCAGGTGCAGATGAAAGTGGTCATTCCCGCCGCCATCCCGAGCATCTTCGCCGGGCTGCATTTGGGAATGGGCGTGACGATCATTCTGGTGGTCGCCGCGGAAATGATCGGCGGATCCGGCCAGAGCGGCATGGGCTACCTGCTCATCCATGCCGGGCAGGTGATGGAGACCGAGAAGGTGTTCGCGAGCCTGGTCGTACTCGCGGTCATGGGCGCGCTCGTGATCAAGGCGCAGCAATGGATCGACCGCCGAGTAGCGCCGTGGACGGCGCTCCACGACGGGCACTAGTGTGGCGGTTGTGCGGACTTCTGAACCAAAGCCACACTAGATCAATAAGTTGCTAGTGTCCTTCGATTCCGAAGTTCGCAAACGAGGCTGCAGCACAATGATGCGAACTTCGGAATCGGGACACTAGAGCACAAGGAGACATCGCAATGCTGAGAGGCCGAATCTTTTCAATAGGAGTCTCGATCCTCGTTGCCGCGGCTGCCCTTTCCGCAGCTCCCGGCCGCTGCGCCGATCTCGTGCGTGTCGGAGAGGGCCCGTTCATCACCGGCGGCGGTTTTCTCGTCGCCCGGGAGAAGGGCTACTTCAAGCGGCTCGGTATCGACATCGATACCAAGATGTTCATCGATGGCGCGCTGGCGGTGCCCGCGCTCATTGCCGGCGAGCTCGACATCACGTTCATGACCGCGAACGCCGGACTGTTCAACTCCATCGCCAAGGGTGCGCCGCTCGTGCTCTTTCTCGATCGCGGCAACAACAAGGTCGGCCGCGCCTATACGGCGATGAACGTCACGCAGGAGCTTTATGACGAAGGCGTGCACAGTCCGGCGGACTTCGCCAAGCTCAAGGGCAAGAAAATCGGCCTGAGCGCGCTGGGCAGCATCAACCAATATACGTTCGCGCTCGCGTTACAGCGCGCCGGGCTCGATCCGCGCAAGGATGTGCAGTGGATCACCAACGTGCCCCAGCCGGATCTCATGAAGATGCTGGGGACCAAGCAGGTCGACGCCACCGACCTTGCTTACCAGTTCGGCGTCTTCGCCCAGAACAACAAGGCCGGACCCGTGGTCGCCAAGGGCGATGACGTCGATCCGGACGGTCAAATCGGCATGTACGCCGCCAAGCGCGACTTCCTGAAGGACAAGCACGACGCGGTCGTGCGCTTTACCATGGCCTACCTGCAAGGCGCGAAGGAATTCAACGCCGCGGCGGCGAATCCCGATGCCAACAAGGAGATCGTCGAGATACTTGCCCGCACCACTGCCCTCGGCAAGCCGGAGCTGGTGCGCGCCATCGCGCCAAACTGGTCCTACGTCAACGAGGACGGGATCCCGAACGTGAAGTCGGTGATGGCGATGCAGAACTATTGGGCCGACTATTTTACTTATGTGGAGAAGAAGGAGGCGGTCGGGCGGCTTGCCAGCGAGCGGCCATTCGGGGGTTAGCACCAGCGCATTCCGTCCTGGTGCGGGGAGGCGGTTTCTCCGGCGAGGCCCCATGCTGACATTCGTGCTCATCCACGGCGCCTGGCATGACGGCTCGTGCTGGTCCGAGGTCGCCGCGCACTTGCGCAATGGCGGTCACGTTGTGCACGCCCCGACCATCGCCGGCAACGGGCGTAATGCCGATCGGCGGGTTAATCACGCGGCCTGCACGAAATCGATCGTCGACTTCATCGTGTCGCACGACCTCGGCGACGTGATCCTCGTGGGCCACAGCTACGGCGGCACGATCATTGCGAAGGTGGCGGAAGCGGAGCCGCAACGGCTCAGGCGTCTCGTGTTCTTCAACGCCTTCGTGCTCAATGACGGCCAGTGCCTGTTCGACGAAACTCCGCAGAACGTCGAGCACACCGAACGCGGCGCAAAGGCGAGCGGCGACGATACCTTTCTTCCGCCGTTCGACATGGTGCGCGATGTTTTTTTCAACACCGTGAGTCGGGAGGACGCGCGGCGGTTCTATGGCAACTGGACACCGCAGCCGATCCAGCCGTTCCGCGACAAGCTCGATCTCAAAAAATTCTTCCGCCTCGAGCTGCCCAAGAGCTATCTGCACGCCACCGAGGACGTTCGCGTGCCGATGCCGGAACGCTCGTGGCACCCGCGCTTCTCCAATCGCCTGCAGCGATTCCGCTATGTGGCGATGCCCGGCGATCACGAGGCGATGTACACAAATCCGGCGCTGTTGACGCAAAAGCTCGTCGAGGCGGGCCGCGACTGAGGCGCCGAGTTGGCCCGAGTCGGATCAACCCTCGCCGTCATGCCTGCGACATAAGGCGCGTTCACGCGCGTCTTCCGACGCGCTATGCGCGGGCATCCACGTCTTCAAAGACGTGCAGCGTCAAAGACGTGGATGGCAGCGTCAAAGACGTGGATGGCATCGGAACTCGGGCCCGCCCGAGTTCCGCGCGGTTAAAGCGCCGCAAGTCGGGTAAACCCGACTTGCGGTGACAAGCCCGGCCATGACGCTCTGTACTTCGGAAATGGCCTAATACGCCTGCAGATATTTGGTGATGTCCACGTGCTCCGGCAGCGTGCCGACCGCGGTGGAGAAATCGATGAATTTCTGAAACTCCGCCTTGTGCTTGTCCGTCAGCTCGCCCGCCATGTAGTAGCGCACCATCGGCACCGTATCGACGACGTCTTCCGGGGTGAGCGTGTTCTTGGCGAGATACTTGCGCGCCTCCTGCGGGTTGCCATTGACGAAGTCGATCCCCTTTTTCCACACGGCGGCGAAACGCCGGGCGACGTCGGGGCGGCTCTTGATGAAGTCGCTGGTGATTGCACAGCCGGCCGCGAACGCGTTGCCGTTCTCGTCGCCCAGAATGTACTTGGCGATGACGCCAGCCTCGAGCGTGCGCGCCACGCCGAGCTTGCGCATGGTCGAGGCCTGCGGCTCAAGCGTGTAGCCGGCATCGAAGGTCCCGCTGGTCATGACGTTGACATGCTGGCTCATGTCCAGCTGGTCGATCGTGTAGTCGCCCTCCTTGAGCCCGACCTTGGCGAGGACCGCCTTCGCCGCGACCAGGTTGGCAGGTCCCGGCGCGGACATGATACGCGCCCCTTTGAGATCCTTGAGCTGCGCCGCCGGATAACCGGTGCGCGCCACGAACTGCTCCATCTGGTAGGTTTTGCTTTGGCTGTGCACGCCGATATACATGGCGACCCCGGGCTTCTTGAGATTGGCGTTCATCCCCTCGATGGTCACGAGCACGATGGCGGCCTCGATCTGATTGCTGATCATCGCCGCGATATTGGGCGGGCCGCCGATGAGCCGGATAGTCTCGGGTTCGATGTTCTGCTCCTTGAAGAACCCGCGCTCGATGGCGACGAAATAAGGCAGCGACGACGCCGTCGGGAACACCCCAACCTTCACCTTGTCCTGCGCGGCGGCCGGTTGCGCCAAGCCGGCGCCGATGGCGATGATTGCCGCGAGCGCCATCGATCGGATCGTCTGCATCACATCCCCTCCCTTGTTCGCGGTATGCGCCATGTTTCGCCGCGCCATGCACGAACCGGGCCAGCGTCGTCCGAGTCCGCGGTCCCCGGCGGCCGGCTTGTTGTCGTGCCGTCGCCTTCGCCGGGACGGGCGCGACGGCGGCGTCCGCGGCGTGGGTGAGATCACCAGCGTCAGCGCCATGGACCGTTTGCTATCCGACATTTGCGGCGGGTTGGAATTCACAAGAGATTAATGGATTGTATGCTCGCGGCAAGGCGGCCTGACGGATCCAATGCCGAGGTCGGGACGAATGCAATTCCTGGGGCCGGCGGCGCCCGGACGCCGGCATGCCGTGCTGGAGCGCATCGTCTTCGGGATCGACGCTGCGCTGCGCCGTTGGAACTCCGTCATCGAATTCACCACCGACCCGACCTGCATTCTTCGCATCAGAGTGGACCGCCTCGAGCGGCCGCTTGTGCTCACTGACGGCACGTCCGCCCGCGCCGGCGAGCGCTTCGTCGACCTGCATTTGTGGAACGAGCAGATCCCGCCGATGCCGAAGGAGGGCGCCTCGATTGCGTGGGCGCGGCAGATGCACGTCTGCTTCCTGCACTCGTTGCAGCAGCTCGTGCGTTACCTCGCCGCGCGACCCGATCTCGACGACATCGCGGTGCTGCGCTGCACGTTGATGTTCGCCAGTCCGGAGCGCGACGAGCAGATGGCGCGCCTGCTCGGTCGCTACGGTTTCGAGCTCGTCTCCGGCGGAGGCGCGCCGACGTTTTTGGAACGCGCCCGCCACTTCGGCGAAAACATCCAGATTTCGCTGATCGTATTGCTGCGCAATGCATCGGCGCTGCGACGCGACACGCTGCGCCGGGGCCGCACGCGGATGTTCATCTCGCGGCGCGCGCTCGAGCAGCGGTACGGCGGCGCCGCCCGCGCTCATTCCTAGGGAAGAGCGGGATTATGTTGAATCGTCATGCCCGCGCATGGCGCGTCGGAAGACGCGCGTAAACGCGCTTATGGCGCGGGCATCCACGTCTTTTTTAACAAATCAAAGACGTGGATGGCACCGGAACTCGGGCTCGCCCGAGTTCCTGCACATTAAGACGCCGCAAGTCGGTAAACCCGACTTGCGGTGACAAGCCCGGCCATGACGAAAGCAGGCTGTGGTAGTTCAATCCTGGTTTAGTGCTCCATTACCTTCGCCAGCGGCCCCGCGCAAAGATTCATTAACCCTGTCGAGAAGGGAACGCACGGAAGCCGCGCTTTCGCCAATGTTGCGGACAGACTGCCGGGCACCTCCAGTCGGGGCGACGAGGAGGAGAGGCATATGCTGTCCCGTGTCGGTCGAACGCTCGCCCTCGCGTGTTGCGCGAGCGCTGCGGCAGTCGATCTCGCCGTCGCCGCCGACATCCCCTATCTGCGAAGCCCGCCGCCGGTCGACGTGCCGGCGAGCTGGGCCGGCTTCTATCTCGGCGGGCAGATCGGCTATGGCGCCGACAGCGTGCGCTGGCGCAACCTGGGTGCGTCCGCGTTTTTCTCGCCGCTGAATTCGCGCACGCGCGACAGCGGGAGCGGCGTGATCGGCGGCGGGCAACTCGGCTACAATTTTCAATATAACCGGTTCGTGTTCGGCATCGAGGCATCGGGGTCGGCGGCCGACTTCGATCGCAGTTTTGCCAGCCCCTATTTCCCCGCCACCGACGTATGGTCCTCCAGGCTCACCTGGCTGACCACGGTGACCGGCCGCGTCGGCTACGGGTTCGACACGTGGCTGCCTTATATCAAGGGCGGCTTCGCCGCCGGCAACGTCGAGACCAGCATTCGCGACAACGCGTTCGGCGTGCTGGCGCAAGGCTCGGCCGTGCATACCGGCTGGACCGTGGGCGGCGGCGTCGAGGTCAAGCTCACGCGCCGCATCTCGCTCGGCTTGGAATTCATGCACACCGATCTCGGACGCAGCAACGATATCAACGGATCGGTCGCGGCCGGCCTCGTGCCTGCAACGCCGGAAAGCTACGGCGTTGGGCTGCGCAGCGACAGCATCACGGCGCGGTTCAATTATCTCTTCGGCCAGTGAGGCGGGCAGGGGCCCGCCGTTCCGGCTGTGCGGGGGGCCCCGCCGCTGCGGCTTGCCCGGGGTTGCCGCGTCGACTACATACCCCTGCGGACCCGCGCCGTTCCCCAGCATGCGAAGGCTGGAATCGTCGCGGGAAGTCCTTTGCACCTGATGGCGGGGTAGCTCAGCTGGTCAGAGCGGCGGAATCATAATCCGTAGGTCGCCGGTTCGATCCCGGCCCCCGCTACCATCGAGCCCAGCATTTCGGCCTTTTACACAGCGGAAGTTCACTGCTTCCGTGATGGAATCTGGTGCACATGAGGGTTACCGGACGTTCGGGGAGCTATCTTTCACCTAGAAGAACTCCTGGACGGGCACCAAGCATAGCTGGCGAAAATGATCCCAGAATGAGACGAGCGATACGTGAAAGGTGGTGGAGATGTCGCTTCCTGATTCAAGTGAGACGCCTCGCACGCTCGCGCTTCGCAAGATTGTAGAGGAAACGCATCCAGAAAAGGTGCTCGGGTGGCCGAAGCCCACTGAAGAAGACTTCGCGCTCTTCGGCAGGATCACCCATTGCTACAGTGCTTTTGACTTCATTCTGCGCTGCATGGCGGAGACGATGGATAAGAAGCGGATGGTGGAGGCGCCGTGGACTGGCAAAACGCAAAGATTGTCGGAAGTGGATCTCTTGAAGGCCATTCAGATTTGGATCAGGTCGAACAGGTTCACCCTAGAGCAAATAGAGAAGCATCGGAGAGTGCGGAATTTGGTTGCTCATTTCGTGGTGCGGCGCTTTCCAGATGACGACGCTTTCATATTCATGACGAAGAGCGCGGCCGACTATAAGCGTGTATATGGCGAGCTCCCGCCAACCATTGACGCGATGCTGTACGGCGTCCTCGATGCGCAACAGCTCCGCGGCATCATGCCGGAGCTTGAGAAACTGCTGAAGTGGGCCGGCGAGGTCCTACGCGATCTGAGCCGGCCTCTCCCGCGCGCCGGCTGATAAGTGGGCGCATAGGAAGGGGCTCGCATGGCCAGCAGAGATGAGCATGCGGCCTGCACCTTTGGCTCCGAGAATGCGCGCAGACAGTCCGCGGCGCCGCTCGTCTTGCTCGATGCCGTCAGACCGCCGATGCGTCGTATTGTGCGATTGCGCGGCCGTATCCCGGCGCGGCAATCAAATCATTCGGTCAGAGAAATTGTGCCGTCACGCTCGACAGACGCCACGGCGCTGTGAAAGCGCGGATCCGGCGCTCCCGTCATTTTGCCGTCCGGCGTGAGTGTGATTCCCGATGCCGGACCATAGAATTCCTCGCTCCGCATCACGCGCGCATTTTGAGCAGCGGCGGCCAGTTCTTCCTCCACCTCGAGGTCGCCCTGCATGTTGGTCGCGATGCGCGGCCGCGCCAGCGCGTCGGACAGCGGACAGTGCGACGAAAGAACGTCGATGAGTGCGGTCATCACCGTGGCCGGAATTCGATATCCGCCGGGCGTTCCAAGTGCATGGCGCGTTCCCTCGCCGGCATGCGCTACCACCGGCGCGAGGTTCGTGCGCGCGATGGTCCGGCCGCTCCTGTGCTCGTGAGCGAGGAGATTGACACCGCAATTGAGGATAATGCCGGTGCCCGGTACAGCCAGCGCGCTGCCGAACCAGAGCGGGCCGTGCGTGAACGTCAGGGATACGAGAGTGCCGTCCTCGTCGGCGGCGCAGAGATGTGTGGTGTGCTGAATTGCCTGAGCCGACGCGACGAGCGGCCGGGCCTCTGCGAGGCGCAACGTCCAAGCCTCGCGCAACGCCACGGCGGCCCGCTGGATGTAGGCTGCATCTCGAACAGCGGGCCACCGTCCGTCTCCAGCGCTGGCGAGAGCTGCAACAAGCACCCCGGTGCCGGTCGTCTCCGGCCGCGGACCGTAGATCGAAGCATCGCCGAAACGAAATCCGGTGGCCGGATACTCGCCGACCTCGTGATCGGCCAAGTCTTCGCTTCTCAAGATCCCGCCGGCCTGCTGCACGGCCCGGATCATTGCGTCGACAAGCGGTCCCTTCTCGAGCGCTCCCGCTCCCTCGTTCGCAATGAGTTTCAACGTGCCGCAAAGCGCTGGCTGCCTCAGGCGACTGGTCTGCGTTACAATATCTGGCTCAAACGCGAAGCCATGCCAAAAGTCCGGCCCGAAGGCGTCCGGCTTGCGTCGCGCCCAAGCGAAGGCGCGCGCGAGATCCGGGCCTGTGCGCACTCCGCCGCCCGCCAGCTCGATGGCGGGAGCAAGAATGTCGGCCCAAGGCACACGGCCGAAGCGGTCGTGGATGCGCTGGAGTCCAGCGACGACAGAGGGCCGCGACACAGACATGCCGCCATAGATGAAGCTGTCGCGACAGGGCGCCTGCTCCAGCATCCCCGCTTCGAGCGCGGCCGGTGCCGCAGTATTGAATTCCACCTGCAGCGGACACGATGTGCCACCGCGGTCTATGAGCGCATAGCCGCCGTACCCGCCGATCCCGCAATTCGCCGGATCAGCGACGGTGAGCGCGAAGGCGCTGGCGACCGCGGCATCGGCCGCGTTGCCGCCGCCGGCGAGCACGCGCGCGCCCGCCTGTGCCGAGCTCGCTTTCGCTGCGGTAACGATGCCAGCGGGCATCAAGGTACGTCCTGCAGAAATGGGCTCTGCGCTTTCACGACGGGTAAGTGGCGGCGATGCTGACCCGTTGGGCTGTCGATGTGGCTCACACGCGCGATCGACCCTGCGACCATATCCATTCTTTTTTCTCCATCGTCACCGCAAGCGTCAATGATACGCCGAAGCGGGGGCAATTTTGCAGCTACGGTAGGCGGGATCGCGGCGCAGCTTGACAACGCGCAATGCCGGTCGATAGCCTTGCCGCTTGCCCGGTACGAAACGTTCCGTTCAATGGAACAATCAAAACACCATCCGGAGGGAGGAAACCGCGCGGCACTCAGGCCTCTGGCTGCACGGCCGAGGGGCGACTGGTGGTGCGAGGACGAGATATCGCCGGTACTCAAGGCGCTCCGGCTCCTCGCCTATATCGCGCACAGCGGCGAACCCGTCGCGCTTTCCGAGATAACTCGCGCGCTGGGTCTGCCAAAACCAACGAGCCACCGGCTCGCGGGCATGCTGGAGCGTGCCCGCTTCGTGCAGAAAGATCCGCTAACGTCGCGCTACTCGGTTGGCGCCAAACTCGAAGACGTGGCGTTGGTAGCCCTGCGCAACGGTGCGCGAGCGCACACCCGTCGTTTTCTGATGCAGGACCTGGCCGAGCGGGCCGGGGCGCGGGTCAACTTCGCAATCCTGAAATCCGGCAAACCCATGCTGGTGGAATGGGTCGAGTCTGTCTCCGTCATCCGCGTGGATCTGACGGCGGAAACCCCGGTGCCGGCTCACTGTAGCGCCAGCGGAAAGCTACTCATGGCATTCGCTCCGGAGGCGATCCGCGAACGCTTTCTCAAATCTGCACCGTTCAAGGCGCTGACAAAATCGACGATCACCAGTGCCAAGGGCCTGGAGCGCGAATTCGAGGTCATCCGCCGCCGCGGCTATTCCGAAGACAACCAGGAGTTCCTTTCGGGCGTGTGCTGCCTTGCCGTCCCGGTGCGTAACGGTGCCGGCGACGCGGTCGCCGGCCTGGCGCTGATGGCTCCCGCGATCGGCTTCTCGCTGGCAAAGGCGCGTCGGTGCTTGCCCGAGCTGCGAGCCTGCGCCGACGCGATCTCAGCCGAGTACGGCTGGCACCTTCCCGACGCCCGCAACAGGGCACGCACGCCGGCAAGGAGACAGCGTTGACGGCCAGCACCGCTACCGCGATCCATGTCCTCGTTCTATTCCGACGGATCGGCATTCGCCCCGTTCCGCTCCTCGCAATCATCGAAGGCCGCGCCGACTAGCCCGCCATGGAACTCACCCACGACGACGTCAAAAAGATTCTTGAGATCATCGACGGTGCAACGCATCTCGACCAGATCGAAGTCGTCTACGGGGGCTTTCATTTGCGCGCCCAGCGCGGCCGTGGGACCGAGTCATCGGTGCGGGGCACGCCGTCTTTGGCGACGGAGCCGCGATCCTCGGCGCCCTCGCACGCGACTGCGCGGCCTGCGCAACGCCCCGAGCCGACCCTCGGCGAAGGCGAGCTCGCGGTGAGAGCTCCCATGCTGGGCACGTTCTACCGCGCGCAGACGCCCGGCGCTCCACCCTTCGTCGAGGTAGGCCAGCGTGTGCGCGCCGACGACACGGTCTGCCTCATCGAGGTGATGAAGCTGTTCAATTCGGTCAAAGCCGGGGTTGACGGGGTCGTGATGCAGATCCTCGCCGAAAACGCAAAGCTTGTCGAATACAACGAAGTGCTGATCATTATCTCGACAGTGACCTAGAGTCGGCGTGGACCCATGCCGCCATTCAAGCGCCTCTTCGTGGCAAATCGTGGCGAGATCGCGGTGCGCATCGTGCGCGCCTGCGAGCGCCTGGGCATCGAGAGCGTCGTCGCCGTCTCCGATGCGGACCGCGACACGTTGGCCGCGCGGCTTGCGACCGCTTCGGTATGCATCGGCCCCGCGCAGGCCGCCAAGAGCTATCTGAAGGCAGAAGCCATAGTCGCCGCCGCGATGGGGACAGGTTGCGAGGCGATACATCCGGGATACGGATTTCTGTCGGAACGCGCCGCGTTCGCCCGGCTATGCGCAGAGGCCGGCCTTGTCTTCGTCGGACCCTCGCCTGAAGCGATCGAAGCGATGGGCGACAAGATCACGGCGCTCAAGCTGGCCGAACGGGCGGGTGTGCCGCGCGTGCCGGGATCGGATCTTATCGAGGATCTGGCGGCTGCGCGCCGAGTTGCGGACCGCATCGGATATCCGATCATGCTCAAGGCGAGCGCGGGAGGGGGAGGCCGCGGCATGCGGCTCGTTCGGAGCGCGAACGAGATCGGGGAGGCGCTGGAGTCCGCGGCATCGGAGGCCAAGGCGGCATTCGGCGATGGCACGTTGTACATGGAGAGGTTCATCACCGACGCCCACGGCAATGTCTTGCATCTCGGCGAGCGTGACTGCTCGACCCAGCGCCGGCATCAGAAGCTGATCGAAGAAGCGCCCTCGCCGACGATCGACAGCGCGCTGCGGCTCCGTCTATGCGAGGCGGCCCTGCGGCTGGCGCGTCACGTGACCTATCGGTCGGCCGGAACCGTGGAATTTGTCTACGACGCGGACCGCCGCGAGGCCTATTTTCTCGAGATGAACACCCGTATTCAGGTCGAGCATCCCGTCACTGAAATGGTCACTGGGCGCGATCTGGTGGCCGAACAGATCCGTATTGCCGGCGGCGAGCCGGTCTCGTTTACGCAGGAGGACGTCCAAATCGACGGCCACGCGATCGAATGTCGCGTCAATGCCGAAGACCCGAGGCGCAAGTTCACGCCTTGCCCGGGGCAGCTCGAAATCTGGGCGCCGCCGGTGGGGGATGATGTGCGCGTCGACAGCCACTGCTATGCCGGCTATCGGATTCCGCCGTTCTACGACTCGCTGCTGGCGAAGCTGATCGTCCGCGGTGCGAATCGCGCCGCCACCATTGACCGGATGGTCGAGGCGCTCGCCGCATTCGAGGTGGCCGGCGTGCCGACCACAATTCCGTTTCATCTCGACGTGCTGCGGAGCGACGATTTTCATGCCGCGCGCGTGCACACCGGCTGGGTCGACGAAATGGCCGCGGAGACCCCCGCAACGACAAGGGTGTCGGCATGAGCGCGGCCGCTATCGTCATCGCCGGAGACGAGGGTTTTCGCGCGGGCGCCGTGCCGCTGCCGGAGCGGTGTTTTACTTCTGCCGCGCAGCGTGGCAATCGGGAGCATTCCGCATGACTTACGCTTCCGCTGAACGGCCGGGCGCGAACCGCGCGCGCACGATCGCGGTCGTCGATCAGACCCTCCGAGACGCTCATCAATGCCTGTGGGCCACGCGAATGACCACTGCCCACATGTTGCCGGTCGCGCCGCTGATGGACCGCATAGGCTTCGCGCGGATCGAGGTCATCGCGGCGATTCAGTTCGACGTCTGTGTAAGGTTTCTCAAGGAAGATCCGTGGCAACGCCTGCGGCTCATGCGCCAGCGCGTCAAGCGCACGTCGTTGAGCTCGTTCCTGCGCTCGAAAAATATCGTGAGCTTCGATTTCGTGCCGGATGACATCGTCGCCCTATGGGTCGAGCGGCTGGTCGCGAACGGAATCACCGAAATCGGGTCGTTCGACGGACTCAACGATGTCGACAACATGCTGGCCGCGCTAAAAGTCGCGCGCGGCCTCGGGGTTCGTACCTTTGGTGCACTCTCGTACTGCCTGTCGCCGGTTCACACGGACGAACTCTACGTCAAGACGGCGAAAGAGCTGGTGGAGCGCGGCAATGTAGACGCGATTTGGCTGAAGGATGCCGGTGGGCTTTTGACAGTTGACCGCATCCGTACCCTCGTGCCTGCGGTCCGAAATGTGATCGGCAACCGAAGGTTCGAATTGCACAGCCATTGCCTGACCGGCATCGCCCCGCTCGTTTATCTCGAAGGGGTCAAGGCGGGCGCCGACTGCATCCACACCTCGATCGCGCCGCTGGCCAATGGTGCGGCACAGCCGTCGATCCAGTCGATGGCCAAGAACCTGCGCGCGCTCGGGTACGAGGCTGATGTCGACGATGCCTTGGTGGAGCAGGTCGGCGAGCATTTTCGGCGCATTGCCGAACAGGAAGGCAAGCCGCTCGGGCAGGTCCTTGAATACGACTCGTTCCACTACGAGCATCAGATTCCGGGCGGCATGCTCAGCAATTTTCGCGTCCAGCTCGCGGAGCTCGGCCTGTCGCACAAGTTCCAAGAGCTGCTCGAGGAATGCGCACGCGTGCGCAGAGAGCTCGGCTATCCGATCATGATCACACCATTCGCGCAGTTCGTTGGCATTCAGGCCGTGCTCAACGTGGTGCACGGCGAGCGCTATCGGCACGTGCCGGACGAAGTCAAGAAATACGCGCTCGGCTACTACGGCAAGCTGCTGGCCCCGGTCGATGCCGACGTACTCGACCGTATCGTGCAAAATGGCTCGTCGCGCATTGCGCTGAAGCCCGAGCCGCTCGAGCCGGGACTTGTGCGGCTGCGCAAGCAGTACCCGAACGCGAGCGATGACGAACTTGCCCTTCGCTCGATGTATGCCGGCCGGCAGGTCGACGACATGCTTGCCGCCGGTCCGATGGTGACCGAGTACGTGTACGAGAAGCCGCTGGTGCGGTTCATTCGGGAATTGGCTGCGCGGCGGATAAGCCGCGTCTACTTCAGCACGGTTGCGAGCGCACGCTGAACGGGAGGGCCATCATGTTGCAGATCGAGGGACCGTCCGGGCGGCGAAGATGCGCTTGGACGGCGTGGTTAGCGGTGAGACCTTCAGGTCGGCGCAAGCCGTGACGCGGGCCAAGCCATGAACGGCGGCCCGGTCAAAGTCAGTGGCGATGCAGGCAAGCGATCCGCGCGGCTCGCCCCCGCGGTCAGCTCGGCGCTTTGGAATGCCGCGGTCCTTTGCGCCGCGCTTGCGGCGTGGCAGTTGCTGACGTTGGTCGTGAATTCGCGGTTCCTGCCCGGTCCTGTCGCGATCGCGCGCGCATTCGTCGATCTTGCGGTCAACGGCGACACCGGCGGTCGCACGCTGTGGGAGCACAGCGTTGCCAGCGTGGAGCGGGTGCTTGTCGGCTTCGGCATCGCCGTCATGCTGGGAGTACCGCTTGGCCTTCTCATGGGTCTATACGGGCGCGTGTATGCCAACACTCGGGTGGTGCTCGAGCCGTTCCGGTTCATTCCGCCGATCGCGTGGATCCCGCTTGCCATTATTTTCTTCTCCGGCATGACGCGGTTCGCTTTCCTAATCTTTCTTGGTGCCTTCTTCCCCGTGTTCACGGCGGCCCTGATCGGCGTGCGCCGGGTCGAGCTTATTCACCGCAAGGTGGCGCTCGTCTTCGGCGCGAGCAAAGGCTGGATCCTCGCGCACATCGTGGTGCCGACCGTTCTTCCTGATATTCTTGGCGGGATGCGCGTCGGCCTCGGCGCCGCGTGGTTGACGATCGTGGCGGCGGAGCTCGCGGGCGGGATTTCGCTCGGGCTTGGACGGATGATGAGCAATTACGCCGAGCTCGTTCAGGTGCCGCAGGTGATCGTCGGAATGATTCTGATCGGTGCGCTGGGCTTCCTCATGAACGAAGTTCTGCTGCTGGCCGAGAAGTTTCTGTTTCGTTGGCGTTGGCAGGTGACGCTGTGACCGGCGCCGCCAGCCTGGGAGCCCGCGCCGCGCCGAGTACCTCCAAGGTGGAGGTGGACATATCGCATCGATACGGCCCGCTGGTCGTTCACGAGGAGCTGCGCTTCTCCGTAATGGAAAACGAATTTCTCTGCGTCTCCGGTCCATCGGGATGCGGCAAGACGACGCTGTTGGACATCCTCGCCGGCATTCTCCAGCCGTCCGAAGGACAAGTTTTGATCGACGGCCGGCCGGTCGATCCGAAGCGTGACCGCATCTCGTTCGTGTTCCAGGAGCCGTCAACCCTTCCCTGGCTCAACGTCTGGGACAACGTGGCGACCGGCTTGCGGATCAAGAAGGTCGCGACGCCCGTTATGCGCCGCAAGGTGGATGAGATCATCGAGATCGTCGGGTTGCGCGACTATGAAACCTATTACCCGCACCAGATCTCCGGTGGGATGAAGCAGCGGGTGGCGATCGCGCGCGCCTTCGCCATCGATGCCGATCTCATCCTCATGGATGAGCCATTCGTCAGCCTCGACCAGCCGACGCGCGAGCGCATGCAGCGCGAGGTCCTGCATATCTGGGAGCATCGCCGCCGGACGGTGGTATTCGTGACGCACAATCTCGAGGAGGCCGTGTTTCTCGGAGACCGCGTCGTCGTGCTCTCCTCGAAACCGGCGCGCATCGTCGCCGAGATCGACGTTCCGCTAGCGCGGCCGCGCAACCCTTTGTCGCACGAATTTACTCACATCCGAGCCACCTGCGCCGATATCATGCATACTCTGGGCGTCAGGCCGCCGCGAAACGCCACAATACCAAAAGTCACCTCATGACGGGCCCAAGGGAGGAGATCATGCAGACGCGGAGATCGTTCTCGAAACAAACCCTCGCAACGGCCGTGCTCGCGGCAGGCTCTATCTTGCCCGCGCGTGTCCTGGCTGCTCCGGCCGTGAAGACCGTGCGGCTTGCCGATCAACCAGGGGCGGAAGTCGATTACGCGGCGGTCTGGATTGCCGAGGGGCTGGGATATTTCGAGGAAGAGGGTATCAAGATTGACCGGCGCAGCTACGCAAACGGTCCCGCGGCGATGCTGGATTTTCCCAATCAGTCGATCGATGCGGTCATGGCGGCGATCGTTCCATTCATGCAGTTCGCAGCCCGCGGCGGCGAGTTCAAGCTGATCATGTCGTTGACCAAGTACAATGCGCCTTTGGTCGGCCCGAAGAAATACACGTCCTACAAGGAACTCGACGGGAAGAGGGTCGGATCGCCGGGCATCGGAACGGTCCACGACGCCGTGCTCGGCTATGTCGAGGAGACGCAGCAGATCAGACTGCAGCACGTGTTCGCGAAGATCACCGATTTTGCGGTGATGATCGAGAAGGGCGAGATCGAGGCCTTCATCGGCTGGGAGCCAGCCTCGGCGACGACGATCGCGCTCAACCCGGCGCTGCACTATGTCGCGCAGCTGCCGCCGATTCCGGACATGGAGAGCCTCGGCCTCGTCTTTCAGCCGAAGATTGCCAAGGACGACCCCGATTTGATCGTTCGCTTCGTGCGGGCGACATTGCGCGGGGTCGACTTCATCAAGGCGAATTCCAAGGAGAAAACTGCGGAATTGGTAGCCAAAAAGATGAACGACGCCAAAGCGCAGCCCGTCGTGGTCAACGCGCTCGGCTCGGTCAAGCTGACCGATCCGCGCCTCGATATGCCGTCGACCCGCATCCTGCTGAAGGTGATCGCCAAGCAAGGCAAGATACCCCCGGACCTCGTCGCGGATGTCGACGGCTGGATCGGCAAGTATCTCGACTATTCGTTTCTCGATCGCGCCGAGGCGTCGCTGAAAAAGACATAGCTGCGCAGGGACCTCAAACTACGAAACTCGCAGCTTAACTGCCAGGTTGAGATCATGCAGCATCGCGACCACGGTCATACCTCGCGCAGCACAGCTTGGTCGTCGACGCACGAATCTGAATACTCATGCCTTGGTGATTGGCCGCCCTAGCGATGGAGCGGCGGTTGCTCATTTCAACTTGACCGCCTCTGGATCAAAGTCCCAAACTTCACCGTCGACCTTCTTTGCCGCCGAGAGATCGAGCTTCTTCTGCACCGGGGGTGGTACCGGATAGATCTTCAGCTCGCCGGCGCGTCGGCCCAGCTCCAGGTAGCGCGCCAGCTCGGCCTCCGAGAACGACACCCGGATATTGCTCAGGCTTTTTGCACCCCATTGCGGATCATAGGCCGTGGTCTTCTCAACGACGCTTTTGCTCAGCTGCCGGGCGACTTCGGGTTCCCGAAACCACGAATTTGCCTGATCTTGGTGCGTGGCTGCATAGAGCAGAGCCTCCTTATGCACGCGAAGGAAGCGCTCCGTTGCTTCAGGATGTGCCTTCTTAAACCCGTCTTGCATCGGGATGACCATAGTTAGCCTACTGTCCTCCGCGACCACCCGCCCTAGCCCCTTTTCCACGAAATTCTCGACCCAAGGGTCCCAAACAAAAGCCGCATCGATCTTGCCGGCGCGAAATGCGTCCGAGAGATCCGCGAAGCCCATATTAGTCACCTCGACGTCGGTACCCGGCCTGAGATTTGCCTTTTCGAGCATCGCCAACGCAGCAAGATAGATGGAGCTCCCTACTGGTCCGTGGATTTGTTTGCCCTTCAGATCTCCCAGCGTCTTGATGTCCGATTTGGTAGACGCAACAATTGCTCCGCGGAAGACAGATTGGCGACCGATCACAGTTATTGGCGCGTTCACCGCCGCCAATGAAACCGACGGCATGTCGCCGATGAAGCCGATGTCCAAGGCTCCTGAAACGAGGGCCTCATTCACAGCCGGCCCGAAAGAGAACATGGTAAACTGACCCTTGAATCCGTTCCGTTCGAGAATATTGGTTCTCTGCAGAACGTGGGCAATCTGTGCCTCAACTGTTGTCGTAGGCTGCCAACCGATGCGGACCAAAATGGAATCCTGCGCTTGCGCGCCGGTACCGTGAAGCGCGGCAACGCAAACGGCCAGAATTGTCAAGTCAGCGAGGCGACTATCCGAGAGGCCGGGAGTGAACATAATGCGTTTCTCCTGTACAGTTTTCGAGATCAGGTCGAGTGCTGCGAGCGTACGGCGTTGGCTCCTTCATCGTGCCATTGCGGTTTGAGAGAATCCCACAGCTCCTGCGTCAAGTTGATAAAATTTGGAAGGGACCGGGTTTCCGCGGTGCGCGGGCGCGGCAGTGCCACCTTATGGATGCTGCGAATCTTGCCGGGATGGGAACTCATCACGACAATGCGATCTGCGAGAAAGACGGCTTCGTCGATGCTGTGAGTCACGAACACAACCGTGCGGTTCGTCGCTGCTACAATCCTCACGAGCTCTTCTTGCAGGAGCACGCGGGTCTGGGCATCCAGGGCGCCAAACGGCTCATCCATCAGGAGGATGTCAGGATCAGGCGCCAGGGCCCTCGCGATCGCAGCTCGCTGTTTCATGCCTCCGGAGACCTCGTAGGGATAATGGTCTTCGAAACCGCGTAGCTTGACCAGTGCGAGAAAACTGCGTGCAATTCGCGTGCGCTCGGCGGGTGCGATGCCCTGGGCCTTGAGCCCGAACTCGACGTTTTTCTCGAGCGTCATCCAGGGAAAGAGAGCGTAGTCCTGAAACACGACCGTTCGGCGTCGATCGGGCTTCGACACCGGAATGTCCTCATGCAGCACCTGCCCCATGGTGGGCTGCAAGAAGCCGGCAATAATATTGAGGAGTGTCGACTTTCCGCAGCCAGAGGGGCCAAGAAGCACGATAAGCTCTCCCTCGCAGATATCCAAGCTGACGTCCTCCAAGACTCTGAGAACGTCGGCGCGTCCGCGTAGAGCAAAGTCCTTCGAGACGTGATCAACTCTCAGCTGTGTCATGTACCCTTCGAAGACTCTTGCCAGGGCACCAATCTGCGTTCGATTGCAGTCATCACTGCGTTCATGACAAAGCCAATGATACCTATCACAATCATCCCGGTAAGCACGAATTGGGTCTGCAGAAGCAGACGGCTTTGCTGGATCATGTAGCCGAGACCAGACTGGGCGGCGATGAGCTCAGCCGCTACCACGCACATCCAGCCAACCCCGAGGGCAATCCTGAGGCCGGGAAAGATCATTGGGAGGGCACCAGGGATCAGGACATCCCAGATCAACATGGTAGGCGTCGCGCCAAGACAAAGGGCGGCATTGATTTGGGTTCGTTCGATGTTGCGGACTGCTGAGTAGGTACTGACAAAGACAGGAAAGACCGCACCAATGAAGACGAGGAAATAGCTTGGCGCATTGCCAACACCAAACCAGAGGATTGCCAGTGGCGTCCAAGCTATGGGCGGAATCGGGCGAAGAGCCTCGACGAGCGGCTTGACGAAGTCGGAGAGCGTGCGAAACCAGCCAAGAACGACACCAAGCGTCAACCCGACCGCCGAGGCCAGGGCAAAGCCAACCAGCACCCGTTCAATGCTGGCGCTGACGTGCCGGAAAAGCGTTCCGCTGCGGAGAAGATCACTAGCAGCCCAGAACAGCGCAGTCGGGGACGGAAGCAGCACAGCATTAATCAAGCCGACCAGGCGAGGACTTCCCACGCGGTAAGGAAAACTGCAAACCCCATTATGCTGCGAAAAATCTTTCCGCTCGCTTTCCAAACTGCGAGCGGCGCCTGACCGATTGCTAGCAATGTGGTCTGTGCCTCTCGCTTCTGTCGCAATGGACGAGTCCTCCTTGGATCACTGGCACATTGTGTTGCGATATTCGTTCAATGCGATTTGCGTCAGCTTGAGAGCGCTGGCAGCTTACCGCGAGTAGCCGGCAGGGGAAGTCGACATTTAACGTTCTCGTCGGAGCCTATAGATCGGGGAGGCGGCTCACCCAGCGTTTGAGGTTTGGACCGGGGTTCGCTGCCCCCCTTGAGCAACTCCCTGTTCCAAATCGCGGTTAAGCCCAGCATTGGGGACGACACTGGAGAAAACGGAAGCGCTTTAAAATAGCAAGAATAGAAGTGTGCGACCGGGGGTATGCACGGGACCCCACCACCATCGTCACGCCCTTCACCCGAAGCCACGCAGTCGTGCAGCTCCAAGTATGATTTTCGCCACCTTCGACCAGCGGCTAGACCAGCAACGCGATTACACCCATGGCCAGCATAAGCGAGAGCGCCGTGCGGCGCGCAACGACCTCATTCATTATTCCGAACAACTTCTCCCCAACCCAGGTGGCAACCAGATACGGAATGACGGCGACGCCCGCGTAGGCCGCGACCGGAACGGTGATGACGCCGATCGCCGAGAGCATGGTCATGCCGATGACCGATATGGCGGTCACGAACACGGTGAGATTCGCCCGGATGACGGTAGGGCTGTCGGAGCTCGCCAGCAGATAAAGGATGACGGGAGGCGCGCCGACGCTGGTCGCGCCGAGCAGCACGCCGACGATGCTTCCAAGCGCAATTGAGGTCGCGGGTCGTGGTGGCCGCGAATAGCGCAGGCCGGAGAAGAGGGCGAGCGCGAACACGACAACGACGCCGGCGATCACCTTACGCATGATGAAGGCATCGACATTGACAAGGAGGTAGCCGCCGATCGTAACGGTGAAGCAGGCCGGGATCGTCAGATAGAGCAGCACCCGCCGGTTGAACCGCGGCCATGCATCCGGGAACATGATGAGAGCGGCGGCGGTTTCCAGCGTGAGCGCCGTCACGACCGCCTGCACCGGCCCGAGCATGGCGCTCAACACGGGAGCCATCAGCGCGGCGCCGCCGAAGCCGGTGATGCCGCGCATGAAGCCTGCGAGCATCGCCACGCCGACGACCAAGAGATGCTGCATCTCCATGCGTCGTGTCAGGTGGTGAGGATGCCGCCGTCGACCGGGATCA
>VAZM01000182.1 GCA_005883135.1 Alphaproteobacteria bacterium | reverse complement strand
TTTCGCTGAGCGCCGCCGCCCACGCCCAGGCCGTCGAAAAAAAGCAGTTGACGCTCGCCGTCGGCGGCAAGACCGCGCTCTACTATCTGCCGCTGACGATCTGCGAGCGGCTCGGATATTTCAAGGAGCAGGGCCTCGACGTCACCATCAACGATTTCCGCGGCGGGGCGCAGTCGCTGCAGGCGCTGGTCGGCGGTTCGGTCGACGTCGTCACCGGCGCCTACGAGCACACCATCCGAATGCAGGCCAAGGGCCAGGACATCAAGGCCGTGATCGAACTCGGGCGCTTTCCCGGCATCGTCGTCGGCGTGCGCAAGGAGAGGTCGGCGGACTACAAATCCTTCGCCGATCTCAAGGGCATGAAGATCGGCGTGAGCGCGCCGGGATCCTCCACCAACTTCTTCGTGATGTATCTGCTGTCGAAGGCGCACCTCAAGCCGACCGACGCCTCCTATATCGGCGTCGGCATCGGCCCGTCCGCGGTGGCGGCCATCAAGAAAGGAGACATCGACGCCCTGGCGAATCTCGATCCGATGATCACCAAGCTCGAACAGGACGGCGACATCAAGGTGGTTGCCGACAGCCGATCGGAGGAGGGGACGCGCGCCATCTTCGGCGGCTCGAACCCGGCGGCGGTGCTCTATGCCAAGCAGGAGTTCATCGACAGGAATCCGGGGACGGTGCAGGCGCTGGTCAACGCCTTCTACAAGACGCTGCAGTGGCTGGACAAGGCGAGCCCGGAGGAGATCGCCGCGACGGTGCCGGAGGATTATTATCTCGGCGACAAGGCGCTCTACGTCGCCGCGGTCAAGGCCAACAAGCCGGTCTATTCGCGTACCGGCGTCATTCCGCCCGCCGGCATGCAGTCGGCCGCCGACATGCTTTTCGCCTTCGACGACGAGCTCAAGGGCGCGAACATCGATTTGGCGAAGACCTTCGACGGCCGCTTCGTCGCGAAAGCCGCGGCGGCAGGAAAGTAGTCCGTAAGCGGGTGTCCCGGGCGCAGCGCAGCACGAGCGAAGCGAAGTGGTGCGCTGCAGACACCGATCTCGGGTTTACCCGAGATCGGCGCTCAAATCTGCGCAAGTCGGGCAAGCCCGACTTGCGTGGATCGCCCCGGTCTGTGGCGGTCCCGGATCAGCGGTGCAGCACTCACTTCGTTTCGTGCCGCACCGCATCCGGGACACGTGGGCAAGACGTTCCGCCCTTCGGACCCCGCCGCAAACCCCTTGCCATGACGGCATCGTTACAGAAATATGACAATCGCCTGCCGCGGCGATTGTGTGAGCGCGGCCGCAGCCGCGAGTCATGCCGCCCGCCGTCGGGAACCTGAAAAGTCGCCTCGCCGCCGATCGCCGGCATATCGCCGGCCGCGCGCTGTTTGCCGCCGTTCACCTGGCCGCCTTGGCTGTATTGCTCTGGTTCGAGGACGAGCCGGCGGCCCGCGTGGCCTTCATCCTCGCCTGGGGCGTGCTCAACTTCTTCTGGCTCGTGCTGCTACGGCGGCCGCTCATGTCGGCGGCGCTCTCGCTCACGTTGATCGCCATCCTGATCGTGCTGTCGCAGTTCAAGCACAGCGTGCTGATGATGACCGCGACCTTCGTCGACGTGATGGTCATCGACATCGCCACGTTCCTCTTCTTCATCCGCGTCAATCCCGGCTTGGTCTTGAAGCTGGCGGTCGCGGTAGCCCTGGCGACCCCGGTGTTGGTGCTGCTATGGTGCATCGACCCGTTCCGGGTGCGCCGGAGCCGTGCTTTGCTCGGGTTGCTGCTGTGCCTCGCGCTCCTTGGCGCGCTGTCGCTGGCAGTGCCCACGGACCGGGAGGACGAGTTCTATCGGCATCAATACGTGTCCAAATTCGCGCGGTCGAGCGCGATTGCCGCTATCGATCTGGCGACCGGCAGCGTGCTCGAGGCCGACGGCGCGACCGCGGACCGTTTGCCGCTGGCGACCGGCACGGCCTGCGAGCCATCCGGCAAGCTGCCCCACATCGTCATGGTGTTCGACGAGTCGAGCTTCGACGCCACCATGTTGCCGGGAGTCAAGGTTGCGCCGGAGTACCGCGAGCGTTTTCGCTCCTCCGACGGCAAGATCCGCGCCTTCATCGTCGAGGGCGCCGGTGGTCCGAGCTGGTACACCGAGTACAACGTGCTGACCGGTCTGTCGGTGCGCTCTTACGGCCGCTTCTCCGAGTCGGTCACCCGCTTGGCCGCCGGACACATCAAGCGCGGACTGCCGCAAGCCTTACGCAAATGCGGCTACAGCACCTACAGCCTCTATTCCTGGTTCGGGGCCTTCGCCGGCGCCCGCCGCTTTCAAACGGCGACCGGCATCGAGCATTTTCTCGATGCCAAAGCGCTGCGCACCGGGCCGGCCGATACCGATATCTTCTTCTACGACCATGCCGCGCGATTGATCGCGCAGGATCGCGATCGCGGTCCGGTGTTTGTCTTCGTCTATCTCGCGGTCAATCACTTCCCCTGGGACTACCGCTACCGTCCCGATCTGCTGCCCGATTGGGTCAATCCCGGAAATCCGTTCGAGATCGACGAATACCTTCGCCGCCAAGAGATGAGCGCGCGCGACTACGCCCAATTCAAGGAGCGCCTTGCGCGCGAACTCCCCGATGAGCCGGTCCTGATCGTGCGCTTCGGCGATCACCAGCCGCTGTTTGCCAAGCATTTTTTGGAACCGACGCTCGAGCAGTCGGAAGTGGCCGCGCGCATCCTGCGCCGCGACCCCCGTTACTTCACCACGTACTACGCAATCGAGGGCGTGCATTTCCAGCCGGTCGATTTCTCCTCCGCGCTGGATGCGCTCGATGCGCCCTACCTGCCGCTGGTGGTGCTGCAAGCGGCGGGGGTGCCGCTCGATCCGACCTTTGTGGAGCAGAAGACGATTCTCGGCCGTTGCCGCGGTCTGTTTTATCTCTGCGCGGGCGGCGCCGAGGCGCGGCGATTCAACCGGCTGCTGATCGACGCGGGTCTGATCCAGGGATTCTGAGAGCCCCTCCGCGTTATCGGCGCGTAGGGCATTAACATGAGCAGCAATTCGTGCTCGTCATTGCCGGGCTTGACCCGGCAATCCATCCCGTTCGCAAAAAAGCTTCTTACGCAGACGATGGACCCGCGGGTCATAAGCGCGTCTCCGCGCGTCTTCGACGCGCTTCTGCCCGCGGGGTGACGGAAAGTCCGAGAGGGGCGGTGTTTGACCTTGCAATGACAGATTTAATGCCGTTTTATGACAGCGGTCCGTGTGCCGGGCGCGAGGGTCCTTGCCGGGCACGGGCTGCCCGCCATGCTTTCCTCCTTTGCGTTTCTGAGGAGCCGTTGCGCCGCGTCCGGCGCGGCGCTCGCACGCGCCGGTTTGGGCTGGCGAGTGACCGCGGCGCTGCACTTTGCGGCGCTCGGGCTCCTCCTCTGGAGCGAGGTCGGCATCGTGCCGAAGCTCGTGTTCGCCGTCTCCTGGGGCCTGCTCAACTTCTTCTGGCTTGCCGTGCTGCGTCGGCCCGCCGTCTCGGCGGCGCTGTCGCTTGCAACGATCATCGTGCTCATCCTGCTCTCGCGGCTCAAATACGAGATCATCTGGATGACCGCGAATTTCCTCGACCTGATGATCGTCAATGCCGACACGGTCAGTTTCCTGCTCGCGGTGAAGCCTGACCTGTCACGCAAGATCCTCATCGTCCTCGCGCTTGGGCTCCCGGTCCTGACGCTCATCTGGTGGAGCGATGTGTTCCGCGTCCGTCGGCGCACCGCGGCGGCGGGATTGGCGGCGTGCGCCGCGGCGCTCCTCGGCTTGTCGATCGCCTTTCCCCAGGAGGAGTGGGACACCTTCGTGGGCGATAGCTACATGTCGAAATTCGCGCGCTCGGGCGTTGCCGCCGTCTCGGCGTACGCGGCGCAGGGCTACATGGAATCGGATGCCGCCATCATCGACCGCCTGCGGGTCCTGCCGAACGAGGTCTGCGCACCCGGGGGGAAAGGCGCCGCACATCGTCCTGGTGCACGATGAATCGAGCTTCGACATCCGTGTCTTGCCCGGCGTCAAGGTGGCCGCGACTTACGGCGACCACTTCCGCTCCTTCGACGGCAAGCGCCGGCACTTCATCACTGAAGGCGCGGGCGGTCCGAGCTGGTACGCCGAGTATAACGTGCTGGCGGGCCTCTCGGCGCGCTCCTTCGGCCGCTTCGCCTATTACGTGACGCAGATCGCCGCCGGCCGGGTGGAACGCGGGCTGCCTACGGCGCTGCGCCGATGCGGCTATCGCACGTTCTCGATCTATCCGGCGCTCGGCGCCTTCATGAGCGCGCGAAATTTCCAGACCACGACCGGAATGGAAAAATTTGTCGATCAGGGCGCGCTCGGAACGAAGCGCATCGAGCCCGACGGCTTCTACTACGATGCGGCATTGCACATGATCGAACACGAGCGCGACAAGGGCCCGATGTTTCTTTTGGTCTATCTGGCCGCGAACCATTATCCCTGGAACTATCGCTGGCGCCCCGAGCTGATGCCGGAGTGGAAAGAGCCGGGAAACGCGCCCGAGGTCGACGAGTATTTGCGGCGGCAAACGATGAGCTTTGGCGCCTATGCCGAGTTGCGCGACCGGCTGGCGCGGCAGTTTCCCGGCGAACAATTCCTGCTGGTCCGCTACGGCGACCATCAGCCGGACTTCGCCTCGCTGATGCTCGAGCCTTCGCTCGACGAAGCCGGGATCAACCGGCGGCTGATGACCTACGATCCGCGCTACTACACGACCTACTACGCAATCGACGCGATCAATTTCAAACCGGTCAATCTCTCGTCCGCCCTCGACACCATCGAGGGCCCGTACCTCCCGCTGATCGTGCAGGAGGCCGCCGGGCTGCCGCTCGATCCGTCATTCGCCGAGCAAAAACGGATCCTGGAACGCTGCAAGGGACTGTTCTACGCCTGCGCCGGCGGCGCCGAGGCACGCCGCTTCAACCGGCTGCTCATCGACGCCGGCCTGATCAAGGGGCTTTGACAAGGCTGGGGCAGCGGACTCGGATACCCTCTCCCCGCTTTGCGGGGTGAGGGTGGAGTGCGCCGCCTGAGCGAAGTCTCTTCGCATTGCGCTATCATGAGGCGCACAGAGGAGACTTTCATGCGCCGACGGTTCGCGACGCTCGACGTGTTCACCGACCGGCGCTTTGCCGGCAATCCGCTCGCGGTGGTGCTCGAGCCGCAAGGGCTCGAGGGGGACGCCATGCAGGCGATCGCGCGCGAGTTCAGCCATCCCGAGACCGTCTTTGTGTTCGCGCCGGCCGATCCGGGGCACCGCGCGCGGCTGCGCATCTTCACCCCGGCGCGGGAGCTGCCGTTCGCCGGCCATCCCACCGTGGGAACCGCGGTGCTGCTCGCGCTGTCCGATCGCGCCAGCGCCGGGAGTGATCTCGTGCTGGAGGAGGGCATCGGCCCGGTTCGCTGCACGCTCGAGGCGGTAAGCGCCGGGCGGGGCAGCGCGCGCTTTGCCCTCCCGCAGTTGTCCACGCAGGCGGGCTCGGCGCCGGATGCTGCGGCTGTCGCGGCAGGGCTGGCGCTCTCGCCGGGCGACATCGACGGCACTCCGGCGCGATGGTCGGCCGGCAACCCCCTCAGCTTCGTGCCGATCCGGAGCCTCGCCGCCGTCGCGCGCTGTCGTCCCGATCCGGTCAAATTCGAGGCCGCGTTCGGCGCGACCGGGGCCGCGTACGTATTTTGCAAGGAGACCGCCGAGCCCGGGCACCATTTCCACGCCCGCATGTTCGCGCCCGGCCTCGGCTTCGCCGAAGATCCGGCGACGGGATCTGCCGCTGCGGCTTTCGCCGGGCTCATCGCGCCGCAACTCGCCGACGGGGAGCACGCGATCGTCATCGAGCAGGGCTACGAGATGGGCCGGCCGAGCCTGATGCGCGTCACCGCCGGCGTCAGCGGCGGCCGGCTCAATTCGGCGGCGATCGGCGGCGACGCCGTCGTGGTGACCGAGGGGACGCTCGAAGCGTGACCGCCTCGCCGCCTGTGGCATCGGCGACAACCGCGTAAAACTGTTAAACGTCAGCATTATTGTCGTAGCGCCGTTTCGAAAATTCGCTTTTGAGATGAGGTGTGCTCAGCGCGAACAGCGAACTGGATCTTTCCCTCCCCCTTGTGGGGAGGGTGGCGCGCACGCAGGCAAGCTTGCGCAGCCTGCGCAAGCTTGGCTGCGCTGCGCGCCGGGTGGGGGTCGTTGTTGTGGTGCGAAGCGCGTGAGCCAACAGCGACCCCCCCCAACCCCTCCCCAGCCGGCTGCGGGCTTGCCCGCTTCCGGCAAATTAAAAATGATCAAAGCCCGGCAGGCCGGGCTTTGATTGGGGAGGGGAGCACACCGAGTATGCGGCCTGTTATGCACGCTCTGCATTCCGCTTGCGAAGCGGGCAGCTCTTCCGCTAAAACCCCCGCAGCAAGGGCGACCGCAGGTTGTTTCCGCGGAACCTTTGCGTGACGAGGGCGAGGTAATGCCGACGCGCTGCGATATCCGCGCGATCACCCGGGAGGCCCAGGGCCTGCCCGGCGGCGCCCTCATTCTCGGCGGGCTCCTGCTCCTTATCGTCCCCTGAGGGCCGGCCGGGCGTTTTGCGCCTGGGCACTCAGGGGGACCGAAAGCACGGAACCCAGGAGCGCCCGGTGAAGGGCGCAAACGACGAGAAGGACCCATACCATGACCGCGCCAACGAAGTCCGAGCAGGACCGCGTCGTCATCTTCGATACCACCTTGCGCGACGGCGAGCAGTGCCCGGGCGCCACCATGACCCACGAAGAGAAGCTCGAAGTCGCCGAGCTGCTCGACCAGATGGGCGTCGACATCATCGAGGCCGGCTTTCCGATTGCATCCGAGGGCGACTTTGCCGCCGTGCACGAGATCGCCAAGCGCACCAACAACGCGGTGGTCTGCGGGCTCGCCCGCGCCGCGTTCAAGGACATCGATCGCTGCGCCGAGGCGATCAAGCCGGCCAAGCGCAGCCGCATCCACACCTTCATCTCCACCTCGCCGGTGCACATGAAGTACAAGCTGCAGAAGGAGCCGCACGAGGTCTACGAGATGGTGGTCGCGCAGGTCACCCGCGCGCGCGGCTTTACCGACGACGTGGAGTGGTCGTGCGAGGACGGCACCCGCACCGAGCAAGATTTCCTCTGCCGCTGCGTCGAAGCCGCGATCAACGCCGGCGCCACCACCATCAACATCCCGGACACGGTCGGCTACACCGTGCCGGAGGAATATTTCGCGCTGATCAAGATGGTGCGCGATCGCGTGCCGAATTCCGACCGGGCGCGCTTCTCCGCGCATTGCCACGATGATCTCGGCATGGCGGTAGCGAACTCGCTCGCCGGCGTGCGCGCCGGCATCCGCCAGATCGAGTGCACCATCAACGGCATCGGCGAGCGCGCCGGCAACGCCTCGCTCGAGGAAGTCGTGATGGCGATGAAGGTGCGCAACGACGTGCTGCCGTACTGGACCAAGATCGACAGCACGCTGCTCACGCGCGCCTCGAAGCTGGTGGCGGCCGCCACCTCGTTTCCGGTGCAGTACAACAAGGCGATCGTCGGCCGTAACGCGTTCGCGCACGAATCCGGCATCCACCAGGATGGCATGCTCAAGCACACCCAGACCTACGAGATCATGACGCCGGAGAGCGTGGGCGTGAAGCAGACCTCGCTGGTGATGGGCAAGCATTCCGGCCGCCATGCCTTCGTGCACAAGCTGCAAGAGATGGGCTATCAGCTCGCCGGCAACCAGCTCGAGGACGCGTTCGTGCGTTTCAAGGCGCTCGCCGACCGCAAGAAGCACGTCTACGACGAGGATATCGAAGCGCTGGTCGACGAGGAGATCGCGCACGCACAGAACCGCGTGAAGCTCGTGAGCCTGACGGTCATCGCCGGCACCATGGGGCCGCAATCGGCCACCGCGACGCTCGACATCGACGGTCGCCACCACACGGTGCAGTCGACCGGCAACGGGCCGGTCGATGCGACCTTCAACGCGATCAAGACGTTGATCCCGCACGAGGCGGTGCTCGAGCTCTATCAGGTGCACGCGGTCACCCAGGGCACCGACGCGCAGGCCGAGGTGTCGGTGCGGCTCGCCGAGAGCGGCCGCTCGGTGACCGCCAAGGGCGCGGATCCGGATACGCTTGTCGCCTCCGCCAAAGCCTATCTCGGCGCGCTCAACAAGCTGATGTCGCGGCGCCAGCGGGGCCAGCCGGAAGCGCTGGTCGCGGAGCGGCGCGTGCATTCGACCGAGGCGGGGTGAGGAAAATTCGAAACGGCGCGGGTGCGTGGAAAGCGCGCACCCGCGCCTGACGAATTCGCGCGCCGCCGCAAGCAGCTGCGGCGTTATGGCTCAACATGACGAAGATGTAATCTTCGGTCGCGAAGTTGTTATCTAACCAAACTTTAACTTGATGCGGCAGTGTCGCGGCTTTGTACTACCGTACACAAGTGGGGTGACTTGGAGGGCACGTGCTATGTGGAAAGCGATCGTCGCCGGAACCGCAGCACTCGCCATCGCGGGAACCTCACTCGTCTATGCGCAGCAGCGCGGCGGCCGCGACGGCATGATGCAAGGCTGGCAACCGAACACCGAGGATTTGCGCGCGTTCGGCGAGGCGCGGCTCGCCGCGCTGAAGGCCGGATTGATGCTCACGCCGGAGCAGGAGAAGAACTGGCCGGCATTCGAGCAGGCCGCGCGCGACGTGGGCAAGCTGCGCATGGAGCGCATCAGCGCGATGCGCAACCGTGGCGCGAGCGAGGATCCGGTTGAGCGCCTGCGTCAGCGCGCCACATCCCTGTCGGACACCGGTGCGGCCTTGAAGAAATTGGCCGACGCCACAGATCCTCTCTACAAGAGCCTTGACGAGAATCA
>VAZM01000551.1 GCA_005883135.1 Alphaproteobacteria bacterium | reverse complement strand
TTTCACGGAAGAGCAGATGGTCGCAGTCATCCGCGAGGCAGATCGCGAGCCGGTGTCGGTTGTGGCCAAGCGGCATGAGATCAGCGAACAGACGATCTACACATGGCGCAAGCGTTTCGGCGGCTTTCAAGCGAACGAGGTCAGGCGCCTGAAGCAGCTCGAGACCGAGAATGTGCGGCTGAAGAAGCTGGTAGCCGAGCGTGATCTCGAGATCGAGATCATGAAGGAAGTCGCCGCAAAAAACTGGTGAGCGTGCCGGCCCGTCGGCGGCAAGTTGCGTATACCCGGGAGCGTGGTCTCTCGGTACGGCGGGCCTGCACGCTGTTCAGGGTGGCGCGATCGGCGTTGAGCTACCACAGCCGGAAGCTCGGCAAGGACGCACGTGTCATCGAGCGGATGAAGGAGCTGTCGGCACAATATCCGCGCTACGGCTATCGCCGCATCCGCATCTTTCTCGGGCGCGGCGGCTATCGCATGAGCCCTGGCCGAGCATACCGGCTGTGGCGGGCCGCCGGCTTGCAGTTGCCGCGCAAGCGCCCGAGGAAGCGAGTTGCTGCTGCTCGGCCGCGGCCGCAAGCGCCGCGCGGGCCGAACGAGGTATGGTCTTATGATTTCGTGTTCGACCGCTGTGCCAATGGTCAGCAGCTCAAGTGTCTGACGGTGAACGACGAGTTCACCAAGGAGGGTCTGGCCATCGCTGTCGATGGGCGTATCCGCTCACCACGCGTGATCGAAGTCCTGGCGCGCCTGGTCAGCGAGCGGGGCGCACCGGCCTTCCTGCGCAGCGACAACGGCCCAGAGTTTGTGTCAAAGGCGATCTTGTCCTTTATCGTCGCGCAAGGGATCAGCACCGCGTTGATCGAGCCGGGCAAGCCTTGGCAGAATGCTGTCACGGAAAGCTTCAACGGCAAGTTTCGCGATGAGTGTTTGAGCCTGGAATGGTTTCGTTCGCGTGCCGAAGCGAAGGTCATTATCGAGGCGTGGCGGCGCCACTACAACGAGGTACGTCCGCATTCGAGCCTCGGCTATCTCACGCCGAACGAGTTCGCGGCTCGAGCAGCGCCCTACAACGCAACGGGCCGGGGCGCTGCGGTAAATGGGGCCTTCGCGCCTCGGCCCGTTGCTGAACCGTCCCCTCGGGGACAAATGCAGCCAGCAAAGGAGCCCGTCTCAAGCTAACGCTGGTCCGAAGAATCAAGGCAGGTCATCTCCTCACTCGATCACCTCGTCGGCGCGGGCGAGCAGCGTGGGAGGCACGTCGAGGCCGAGCGCCTTGGCGGTCTTGTGGTTGATCATCAGCTCCTATTTCACTCTAATTGATCCAACGCAGAAAACGACATCATTGTTAGATTATCGCGTCGTCAAGCCAAGAATCTCTCGCAATGCGATATCTGCCAAATCGTGCAATCGCTCAAGATCAGAGCCTTCAAGAGTTCGAGGGCGTGTATCAAGCAAACATAAAGTGCCAATGCAGCTTCCGTCATCAAGCTTCAATGGATAGCCGGCATAAAATCTTATTCGGGGTTCGTTGGTCACCACCGGTTGTCGGCAAACCGCACATCCTGGAATGCGTCGGGAACAATCATGGGTTCACGACTATAGACGACCTGAGCGCAAAAGGCGGCGTCCCGCGGCGTCTCCTTGGCATTGAGCCCAAGGCACGCTTTAAACCACTGTCTGTCTTCATCAACTAGACTAATAACCGCCATAGGCACATGAAACAGTGCCGCAGCAAGACGCGTGATGCGATCGAATCTTTCCTCCGGCTCAGTATCCAGGATCTTCAGTTCGCGCAGAGAAGCAATGCGATGCTCCTCGTCATCGGGAACTGTCGCTCTTATCCAGCGGCACTCTGTTCTCAGCACCCACGCACGTATCTTTGTTCGGGCGTAGCTGCTTGTGAACGGCTTGATCAGCCAGTCGGAGACGCCAGTAGCGGCCCCAGCTCCGGGGTCTTCCTGCGCGGCAACCATGACCACCGGAGTTTCATGATCTTTTATCTGCCGAATGGCGCGACAGTTCGCCATTCCATCGACCTTGGCCTCATCGTGCTCAAGTATCACGAGAGAGGGGCGATCTTTGCTGATTAGTTTTCGCGCTTCATCAATGATGGAGAAGAAATTGAAACGAATGCCTTCGGCGCGGATAGCCTCGGAAAGCACCGCCACCATGCTGGGGTCGGCGACGCCGAGAAGCACGGAACGCTCCGCCAGCGCCGGCACTATGGGAGCGGCTGCTGAAAACTGTGCCACCGAGCGTTCGGAAGGTTTGGAGCGGGAAGGCTGAATCTCAACGATCTCACCTTCGACTGCGGCGAAAACTTGCAGCGGAGACCCCTGCAACCCAGCTCTTATTCCTGCAAGCATGCGATCCACTGCTTCGTCGTCACGAAGCGGGTCATGATGCGTTAATGCCAGCCTCTTCACCTG
>VAZM01000550.1 GCA_005883135.1 Alphaproteobacteria bacterium | reverse complement strand
AGCTGCCGATCCCGAGCGCGGGCTCCCTGCCCTACACCGTGATGATCCAGGGCATCGACAATGACGATGTGCTGAAGGCCCTTAAGGACACGTCGACCCTTTACCGCCTCCGCCGAGAGGCTCCGCCCGACGGCGAGGGCATCGTGCGGCGCGCCGAAGAGGACCTGCGCCGCCTCTCCGACGCGATCTCGGGCTTCGGCTATTATGGCGGTCGGGTCTCGATTCACGTCGACGGCGTGATTCTCACGGGCGAGGGCTCGATCGCGGCCGCCACCCGCGCGGCAGAAGCCTTCCGCAACCGCGCCCTGGTGCCAGTCAAGATCGTGGTCGAGCCAGGCCCGCTCTACATGCTCCGCTCCATCCGCGTGCGCGATCTCCACGGGCATCCCTTCGCTGACGAGGTGCTGCCGGCGCGCTTTACCCGCGTGGCGTACGATGTGCCGGCCCGCTCGGCCACCGTGCTCGCGCGCGAGGCGAGCATCATCGACCGCTTCCGCTCGCTCGGTCATCCCTTCGCCAAGGCGGTCTCTCGCGATCCCGTAGTGGACGATGCGGCCCACGTCATGGACGTGACCTTTATAGTTGATCCGGGACCGATCGCCCGGATCGGTGAGGTCGCGGTTCGCGGCACCCAAGGCATCGACCCGGCGGTGGTGCGTTCCTTCATCTACACGAAGCCCGGCGACCCGTATTCGCCGAAAGCTCTGTCCGACATGCGCCGCTCGATTGCGAAGGTGGAGAGCCTGGGCTCGGTGCGCGTGCGCGAGGGCGAGACGCTTGATGCGGACGGCAATCTGCCGATCTTCGCCGACGTCACCGACCGCGAGCGCAACCTGATCGGGGGCGCTGCCCGCTACTCCACCATCGATGGACCCGGCATCCGCGCCTACTATGCCAACCGCAACCTGTTCGGCGGAGGCGAGACCCTCCGGATCGACGGCGATCTCTACTATCTTGGCAATGACCTCTACGCAGCCCAGCGCAAGCTCGCCGGCATCGATTCCAACGGCCTCGGCGGACGCCTCTCGGGGACCTTCGTGAAGCCAGCGCTCTGGGGCACCCGCAACGATCTCGTCGCCAACGTATTCGCAAGCCGCGAGGCGCAGCAATCCTATGTCAGCGACGCCGCCGGCGGCACGCTGGCGATCCGCCACCGCTTCTCGGACACGTTCTTCGCCCAAGTGGGCGTCGAAGGGCAGGTCGGCCGCTCGCAGGATGCCCTTGGCACGATCGATTACCGCCTGGTCGGCGTGCCAATCTCGGTTTCCTACGATTCGACCAACAACCTTCTCGACCCGACTGAGGGCGTGCGCTTCACGGCTTCCGCCACACCCTACGCCGGCTTTCTTGGCTCGGATCCATCGATCTTCGTCGCCAAGGCGCAGGGCTCGACCTACTACGCGCTGGACGACGAGGCTCGATATATCCTCGCCGGACGTCTCGGTTTCGGCTCGATCTCGGGGGCGAGTCTCAAGGACATCCCGGCCAATATCCTCTTCTTTGCCGGCGGTGGCGGCTCGGTGCGCGGCTACCCCTATCGGACGCTCGGACCGCTCGGCCCTTTCGACCTGCCAATCGGTGGGCGCAGCCTGCTCGAAGCCTCGGTCGAAGCCCGCATCAAAGTCACCGACACGATCGGCGTGGTGCCCTTTTTCGACGCCGGCACGGCCTTTGCCGGGAGTTTGCCCAATTTCAA
The DNA here is from genome assembly GCA_005883135.1 of Alphaproteobacteria bacterium. GTDB lineage: Bacteria > Pseudomonadota > Alphaproteobacteria > Rhizobiales > Xanthobacteraceae > VAZQ01. Next base: position 54 of record VAZM01000550.1, on the reverse strand, counting down.
CGAGCGGATCTTCAAGGCCGCGGGCATCGGCCTTCGCTATTATACGGGCATCGG
>VAZM01000549.1 GCA_005883135.1 Alphaproteobacteria bacterium | reverse complement strand
CGCGACGTTGCAATCAGCGATCGCGACGGGGTCTGGCTGAAGCTCGACCGGGCGCGCCTCGTCTGGCGACGCGTCGCGCTCCTGTCGGGGCGGCTCGAGATCAACAGCCTCGAACTCGGCCGCCTCGAAGTACTGCGCCGGCCCCTGCCCTCACCCGACTCCGCTACACTGGAGCCCGACGGCTCGCTCCTTCCAGAGCTGCCGGTGAAGGTCGAGATCAAAGGCTTCAAGCTTGGCGAACTCGTGCTCGGCGAGTCCTTTGCGGGCCAGCCTGCGCGGCTGACGGCCGACGGCAAGGTGAA
>VAZM01000548.1 GCA_005883135.1 Alphaproteobacteria bacterium | reverse complement strand
CTGGCGCCGCTTGGACGCGAAATCCCGCCTTTACGCGCAAGGCAGGGGCCGTCGAACGCGCCGCTTGCCGCGGGGTAGAGCGGCGCACGCGGCGACAACGAGGGTTCCTCACAAGTCTTCCCGAGCTCCGTTCAGTGCCGCAAAATTGCGCAACCTGGCCAACACATTGTTAACTGACTGGTCGGTCAAGTATAGTTGACTAGATGGTCAATTAATGCAAGCCTGCGCCGGCTGACACGGTCCGAAAATCGAGCCGATAGTAAGGAGCATCCAAGATGGCGACCAATCCAAAGGCGGTAGAGCTCGCGAAGAAGGGCAAGGTTGAATACGACTGGGGAACGCTGTGGCCCCACTATCACAAGGAAAAGATGAATTGGGGCGGCGGCTTCAAGACAAAAGGGGACGTCGATATCCTCTTCCTGTCCGGCGAGACCGGCCGCCATCCGTTTGAAGACGCCCCCTGCAGGACCCCGCAGGACGAACGGGATGGCAAAGGCAAGGTGGTCTCGATGGACGTCAAAGAGCAGACCCGCCAGTCTCTCGAATACATCAAGAACAAGCTCGAGATGATGGACGCGTCGCTCAAGAACATCGTGATGTTCCGCTATTATCTCCCGCGGCGCGAGGACGTGTTTGACATGCGCGACGAGATGTATCGCTTCTTCGAGGAGTTTGAGCCGGATCTTCGCGCTCATCCGCGCCCGGCGACCTTGCTGCGCGGCGTCGGCATCGACCTCAAGGAGATGCTGGTGGAAATCGAGGCGTGGGCCGTCGTCCCGCGAAAGAGCTGATTGAAAAGACCGTTCAACAAGCTTCGTTCGAAGCGAAGAAGACGCTGACGCTTCTTGCTTCCGATATCGCTGGGCCGCATGGCAGTTCGGTGCGCGACTCCCCGTCGCGCATCGAACTGCGGCGGGCGAAGGCCTTCGCGCTAGAAACACTAACCTTGCCAGCGCCCTTTGTTTTCCGACATTCGTACACGAATGTGTCGCCCGGTATCACCAACTTCGAGAAGGGGGCACTAGGGCTGCAGGTAACGCAGAATCATGGCGCTGATCGTCGACTTGCGCTGCGCGATCTTCTTCGGACTCATCAGATTGGTCTTGAAGATGGCGTCGAAAGTGAAGTGGTGGGCTACGTAATGCGCCGAAAGAGATGTCACGGAGATGTACAGGTCGACCGGGTCGACTCCGTCTCTGAAGACGCCGTCTTTCACGCCACGCTCGAGAATGCCCTTCAGGGTGTCGATGAGCGGCGAATACATGCTTTGAATTTTCTTCGAGCGGCGGACGTGCTTGGCTTGATGAAGGTTCTCGCTGGCGAGCAGGCGATTGAACTCCGGCACCTCGATCCAGATGTCCGCCGTGTGCTCGATCAGACGACGCATGGCGGCAACAGGGTCGAGATCGCGCAGCGAGAGATCCTGCTGTCGCGACCGCACGTTCTCGTAGACGCTCTCGAGGACCGCGACGAACAGGTTCTCCTTGCTCCTGAAGTAGTGGTAGATCATGTTCTTGTTGGCGCCAGATACCCGCGCGATCTCGTCCACGCGAGCGCCGTCGATTCCCTTGTGCGCAAATTCCTGCAGTGCCGCCTGCAGGATGCGATCGCGGGAGTTTGCGCCTTTCTTGCTTCTGCCCGCTTTCAAGGAAGTGTCCCCCCGCTAGTTTACTGACTGGTTGGTACTTTAGTGCGGGGATCAACGACAAGACAGTAGTTTCGCCGTCGATCGAGCGGGTCGACGGGCGGACCTATCGGGCAGGACGGCACGCCACAGCCGAACGCGGTGCCGATTTCCGGCTTTGCTCTTATCGTTCGCGCCTTGTGGGCTGCCATCAAACGGACTCTTCACGCGCGAGGGCCCGGACGGGCCAAAGGCGCGGTGAACAATCCCCAGTCAGCGGGCGGTCGCCGATGGCCTCCTGATTAGTTCAAAGAGTTTTGCGGGATTGACGGGAATCTCCTCGATCGTGACCTTGTAGTCGCGCAGCGCATCTTCGACGCCGGAGACAATGGCAGCCGCTGCCGGCACCGTTCCCGACTCGCCAATGCCTTTCACCCCGAGCGGATTTTTAGGGCTCGGATATTCGACAAGCTGAACGTCGATGGGCGGTATCTCGGGCGCCGTCGGCAGAAGATATTCGGATAATGTCATAGTGAAAGGCTGCGCGTTTTCGTCGTATCCCATCCACTCGAACAATGCGTTGCCGATGCCATGAACGACGCCGCCGTGGATCTGGCCTTCAGCGGTCTGCGGATTGATCACTTTGCCGCAGTCGTTGACGATGACGTAGTTGAGAAGTTTGACGCCGCCGGTGTTTGGCTCGACCTCGAGCTCGACCGCATGGACACCAAGACCGTACGTCAGGGCCGAGGTCTCGAAGTTGATCGCCGCTTCCAAGCCGGGCGAAACGCCGGCGGCAAGTTTGTAGCCCGGGGCGCCGGCCAAGGAGTCGGCGATCTCGAGCAGGCTGATGGAGAGGTTCTTTCCCGGTTCGCGCACGACGCCGTCTTCGATCCGTAAATTGTCGGGAGGGACGTCGAGCAGCGCAGCAGCGGCAGCGATCGCCTTTTCGCGGACGGCCTTTGCGGCGAGATAGGTGGAGTTGCCGGCCGTCACCGTCTGTCGGCTGGCGAAGCCTCCGAGGCCGAGCGGAACGGTCGAGGTATCGCCGCTGACGACGGTGATATCCTCGGGCCGCACGCCCAGCTGGTCTGCCGTTATCTGCGCCAAAATCGTTTTCAGGCCTTGGCCCATGGCCATCGCGCCCGTGTACACGGAGACGCGGCCCGACCGTCCGACGCGCACGAGGGCCGATTCGAATGGTC
>VAZM01000541.1 GCA_005883135.1 Alphaproteobacteria bacterium | reverse complement strand
GGCGCGGGCGCAGCAAGCCGTGAAGGTGTACCGCATAGGATTTTTGGGCGCGATCTCTGCGGGTGACCTCGGGCAGCATCTCGATGCGCTCCGGCAGGGGCTGCGCGATCTCGGATATGTCGAGGGGAAGGATATCGTATTTGAGTACCGATGGGCTGAAGGCAAATACGAACAGCTGCCGGAGCTTGCCGCCGAGCTTGTTCGCCTCGACGTAAGGGTGATTGTGACGCACGGTACCCCGGGGAGCCTTGCAGCCAAGCGGGCGACTACAACAGTTCCCATCGTCATGGCTATCACCGGCGATGCCGTGGCCACTGGCCTCGTACAGAGTATCGCACGCCCGGGCGCTAACATCACAGGATCGACTTTCTTTTTCCCAGAGCTGAACGCGAAAAGGCTTGAACTCATTAAGGAGGCGGTGCCGCACATTCGGCGCATCGGTGTTCTGTTGAACCCCGACAACCTCTCCCACGCACCCGCGCTGAAGGCCATGGAGGAGGCAGCCAAATCGCTGCAGTTAGAGATTCACCCGTTCGCGGTGACGGACCCCGGACAGTTTGACAGCGCCTTTTTGGCAATGATCGAAAAACAAATGGAGGCTATCGAGGTAGTCGATGACAGAATGCTCTATGCAAACGGGAAAACGATTGCGAACCTAGCGATATCCAAGAGGCTGCCAGTTATCGGAGGTAGAGATCTCATGGAGGGCGACGGCCTCCTGATATCCTACGGCGTCGATTTCATTCCTATGTATCGCCGGGCCGCCACCTTCGTAGACAAGATCCTCAAAGGTGCCAAGCCGGCTGATCTCCCAATTGAGCAAGCCACCAAATTCGAATTGGTCATTAACCTTAAGGCCGCCAAGGCCCTGGGTTTAATCATCCCGCCAACACTGCTTGTCCGCGCCGACGAGATCATCGAATAGCATCGGTTTGCTGCACTGCATGAGTCCGGAAGTGGCACCAAGCGGCCGATCCGGCATGTCCGTTTCATGTCCGCTTTGAGGGGGTGAAGCGGACTCGATATCGATCTGAGACTTTCCGAGTCTGACGCCAAGCAGTCATAGCCCGGATTGAAATCCCGCAGCGCAGCGTTTCTCCCGCGTGATGTGCTATCGTATGGGTGGGAGCGTAGGAGCGGGCTCCCTCATCGCCCCTGGGAAGACGTCCGGGAGGAAGCTCCATGTTCGACTTGAGAAGGCGAGAGTTCATCGCTCTGCTCGGCGGCGCTGCGGCGGCGATGCCACGCGCGGCTCGAGCGCAACAGGCCGACGCGCATGCAGCGTATTGGCGTGCTGATGAACGTGGCCGCGGACGATGCGGAAGGCCGGGGCCGCGTCGCGGCTTTCCAACAAACTCTGCAACAACTCGGCTGGGCCGACGGCCGCGACGTGCGGATCGACTACCGCTGGGCGAGCGATGCCGTTCGCTTTCACAGATATGCCGAGGAGCTTCTGGCGCTCGCGCCGGACGTCATTTTGGCCTCGGCCACCCCCAGTGTTCAAGCACTGCGGCAGGTGAGCCGCACCGTGCCCATCGTGTTCGCTAACGTCGGCGACCCGGTCGCCCTGGGCTTCGTCGATAGCTTGGCGCGCCCAGGCGGGAACACCACCGGGTTTACCCCTTATGAATTCGGCTTCGCCGCGAAGTGGCTGGAGCTGCTCAAAGAGATCGCCCCTCGCGTGACGCGGGTGGCAGTGCTTCGGGATCTTACCATAGGACCCGCCCATTTGAGCGCAATCCAGGCCGTCGCGCCGTCGTTTAACGTGGAGTTGAGCGTGGTCGGCGTGCGCGACGCCAGCGAGATTGAGCGCGGCGTCACCGCATTCGCGCGCTCCTCGAATGGAGGCATGATCGTGACGGCGAGCACGTTGGCGTTGGTTCATCGCGATTTGATTACTATGCTCGCGGCTCGGCACGGACTGCCGGCGGTCTACAGCTTCCGCTACATGGTCACCGCTGGCGGCCTGATCTCCTACGGGCCTGATCCGATGGATTCGTTCCGCCGTGCGGCCGGCTACGTCGATCGCATCCTCAAAGGCGAGAAGCCGGCTGACCTGCCGGTCCAGACGCCAACGAAATACGAGTTTGTCATCAACCTCAAGACCGCGAAGGCGCTCGGCCTCACGGTGCCCGATAGCCTACTCGCCCGCGCCGACGAGGTGATCGAGTGACTGCGAAGATGAAGCGACGCGAGTT
>VAZM01000540.1:4669-4949 GCA_005883135.1 Alphaproteobacteria bacterium | reverse complement strand
GAGGCGCCGTTCCGTTCGCTCCCGCCTTAGACGTTTGTAAGCCTTAGCCATCGCTTGCTTCCTTCCGCTTTACTGGGACTCCTGCGACCGGCCATGCCGCCGCCGCACCGCCGATGAGTCACAGTTCGGCGACCGGAACCGTTGTGATCAGTCCACAGAAATGCCGGCCGCCTTGATGAGCGGCCCCCACTTCGCGATCTCCCGCTCGACGAGCATCTGCAGATGTTCCGGAGAGCGACGGTCGGCGCTGACTAGCGTTGTACCGAGTTCGTGCATGCGA
>VAZM01000540.1:0-4587 GCA_005883135.1 Alphaproteobacteria bacterium | reverse complement strand
AATCGGAAAGCCCTTGCTCATGGGTTGTGGCGAGCTCGGGCATAAGCGGGGATCGGTCGCGTGCGAGCAGGGCAATGGCCTTCACGGTGCCGCCTTGGATTTGCGGCAGCGCGCCAGGCGTGTTCGAGCACATATATTGGATTTGGCCTCCAATCATGTCTGCCATCGCCGGTCCGGCGCCGCGATAAGGAACGTGCGTCACATCGATGCCAGCCGCCGCGTTGAGCAAGGCGCAGGCAAGGTGTGTCGTCGAACCCACTCCCGCAGAACCGTATTGCAGCTTAGCTGCGTTCGCCTTCGCATAGGTAATGAACTCCGGCAGCGTATTGGGCGTAAAGTCCTTGCGCGCAATCAGCACAAGAGGCTGCTCGGCGATGAGCCCAACCGGCGCGAAGTCGGCAGCCGGGTTATAAGGCAGCTTCTTATAGAGTGCGGGATTGTAGGCATGCGTCCCGACCGTACCGAGCAAGACCGAATAGCCGTCCGGCATGGCGTGCGCTACTCGGTTGACACCGACTATACCCGAGGCAGCCCCGACGTTCTCGACAATCACCTGCTGGCCTAAGATTTCACTCAAGCCGGGCGTCATAACCCGCGCGATCACGTCGAACGACCCGCCCGCGGCAAAAGGAACCACCAAAGTGATGGGTCGGGTCGGATAGGCTTGCGCCCGCGCGACGGGCCTTAAGGCCGGCAGCGCGGCAGCGCCCGCGGCCATATACAGAAAAGTTCGGCGCGACAGTTTCATAATGTTCCTTGACATCACTCGATCACCTCGTCGGCGCGGGCGAGCAGCGTCTGCGGGATTTCGAGGCCGAGGGCCCGGGCCGTTTGCAGGTTGATCACCAACTCGAATTTGGTCGGCTGCACGACCGGCAAGTCTCCCGGCTTCGCGCCTTTGAGAATTCTGCCGGCGTAGACACCGGCAAGGCGCCACGCGTCAGGCAGGCTGGCGCCGTAGCTGATCAGGGCGCCAGCAGAGACCAACTCACTGTTTCCATAAATTGCCGGGATGCGATGCCGCGCCGCCAGGGCAACAAGCTGGCCACCGGCTTGGAAAAGGAACGGGTCCTGGCCAATAAGTACCGCGCCGGCGCGGTGCTGGACGACAGAAGCAAAGGCTGCTTCAAAATCGCGATCGCTCGTCGCCGAGACCACGAGCAGTTCTTGCCCGATGGCCTTCGCCGCGGTGTTCAGGTCTCGTAATTCCTCCGATGCATCAGGGCTATTCGGATGAGTGAGCACCGCAATTACCCCGGCGTTGGGAACGAGCTCGCGTGCCAACTCAAGCCGCTTCGCCCCGAGGCTCGCGCCGATGAAGGTCACCCCCGTCACGTTGCCGCCTGGCCGGTTGAGGCTCGCAACCAAACCAGCCTTCACCGGATCAAGCGCCCCGACGAACACAATGGGAATGATCGTCGTTGCCGCCTTCGCCGCGAATGCCGCCGGAGGCGCCAATGCCGCGATCAGGTCCACCCGCCTGCCCACAAGTTCGGCCGCCAATGCGGGCAGTCGATCATATTGGCCTTCCGCCATGCGCGCCTCGACCGTGACATCTCGACCGGCGACGTAGCTCGTCTCGCTCAATCCTTGACCGAACGAAGCGATCCGTTTGCTTGTGATAGGTGCTGATAGACTACTGAGAAACCCGATCACCGGCATCCCAGGCTGCTGCGCGCGCGCCGCGAGCGGCCACGCGGCCGCTGCGCCGCCGAGCAGCGTGATGACCTGGCGTCGTCCTACCGGAACCCGCTGTGCCAGCTTACAGCAGGCTCAGGATGCACCGAACGCGCCGCAAGTCCTTGGGGCGGGCCTGAATTGTTCTGAATCGAGACACCGCCGCTAACGTTTACCGCGTCTCACAGGGCGACCCCGTGCTCGAAAGGGCTTGAAGCCGCCAGCCTCCCAATCGTGGTGGCATCGACGGCATAGGTCCGCGCCACATCGGCCATCGTCTCGCCCGCAGCAAGGCGCTGTAGTGCCTCCTGGCGCTGATGCGGAGTCATCTTGCGCGGACGGCCAAACTTGACACCACGCTGGGTATGCGAAATGAGCATTGTAGCTCCCCCACATGAGCGAAATTACGAAGAATGCATTGGAGCAAAGAAGCATCTAGTTCTGGGTTTGTCATCCCATGGCCCAAAGGTGGGATCAACAGCATTTGCCCATGGAGGATAGATACAATGATGGAAACGATCATCAGGTGATGGTGTTGCCATATCGGCAGGAATAATTTCATCAGTCGTCGGTAGATAGTAATTGCCATCTGACAGCACTGTAACCTGCACTGGCTTACAATCGTGCCCCCCACAGCATAGATGTCCATCCCGGTCACGGAGATTGCTGTAGATGTCATGGGCTAGGACGCTAGTCGAAAGGCAAAGTAGGACAATCCCTGCCAACAAGTCTTTCATCTGAGCCCCCGTGCTCTTTCGACTCATTTCCCATCATCGCTACGTGAAGCCGCGCTGTCTGTGCTTCCAGCAAGTGCGTGAACTTCCACGATCCAAAACATTGAAGAGAGCAGCACCAATACTCGACGTGCACAGGCCACGTGTGACTGAGTTAGTGTGGCCGCACTAAACACACCGATCCAGTCGCATGTCTCTCAGATGAACACCCGGCTGATGACTGCCAGTACCACGAGGAGCACGATGCCTAGTGTGAGGCTCCAGGTGATGAGCTTCTTCTCGACGGGCAGGAGTGGCTCGTGGGCCATCTTATTCATTTCGTCGGCGATCTTGGGTTCCTGTTGCGGCATGATGTCCCCCTGTCAGCCCGTCACCAGCGGCGGCTTTACCCCGGCGAAAAAGATTAGCGAGATCGCCAGGGCCACCCAGATCACAAATCCGAACAGCGACAGCAGATAGACCGCGGCCAAGCGGCCGATGCCTTCAGCCCAGAGCTGCCGGAAATTGCTCATGACGCCGATGGTGAAAAACGTCAGCACGAAGAAGATGCCGCGGAAGGCATTGGCCTCGGACATTGCTGTCTTGACTTGCGCCGCGAGCGCCGCTGAACCGGCCAGTGCCATGAACAGGATGATAAGGAATGTCACGACATAGCCGATGATGAACTTAGGGAAACGCTGCCAGATTTCCCCGATCTTCGGCGTGTCGCCTTTCCGGACATCAATATGCTTGGTCCAGATCCAAGCGAGCAGGAATGCCCACACGCCTATGAAGATATCGATGAACACCTTCAGGGTCGCGGCCGTGCCGAGGATCCAGCCCGGCTGGTACTTGATCCCCTGGGCGGCGGCGTTGGCGAGGATGAGCGCCTCGGTAATGCCGCCGCTCGCTACCGCTGCCCCGTCGGTCTTTACTGAGAGCGCCATCCATGCGCCCGCTGCCATCGGCTGCTGGTCGAGGAAATAGGCTGCTGCAAACGGCAGAATGAGCAGTTCGACTACCGCAAACACCACGACCAGCGACGAAACCATGACGGCGACGACAGGACGCGCGCGAATGGCGCCTGCCGTGGCGATTGCCGCCGATACGCCGCAGACGGAAATGCCCGAGGCCAATGGAGCGGCCCACTCCCGGCTGAATTTGAACCAGACGCGCGCGACGTAATATACCACCGCCCAGAATATCAAATAGGCGACGATAATCGATGCCAAGCCGAGGAACATGAGCGAGGTCGCCAGGCTCAACTTTTCTGCCGAGACAATCCCGAGAAAGCCACCAAGAAGCACGATAGCGATCTTGATATACATTTCCGGCCGAATCGCTTCATGCATCCACGCGGCGAGCGCAGGCAGGAAATTGCCGACGATCAGTCCCACGATCAGGGCGATAATGAAGCCGCCTTCAGCCGTAAGCCGCAGCGACCAGCTGATCCCGAATTTCTGCAAATCGGCCGGCGTGTTCACCGCGAAATTGGCGTAGCTACCAATGATCCAGCAGATATAGCTGATCCAGAATACCGCGGTGAAAGCGAGAGCAAACCGTCCTACGTCGGCGCGCAGAACCGCGGCACCTACCGTCATCAGCACCAGCAGCCCCACGTAGGTGGCGACGAGCGAGCCGATACCGCCCAAGCCGGCATACGCTTTCGATATCGGCGCGAGCGCTTTGCTCAGGTCCGTCCATACGGAGGTAGTGATCACCCAGCCGAGAAGGTCCAGACCGCCGAGCGACCCCAGGGCGACGACAAAGATTACGAGCCCGATGATCAGCGCAAGCAGGTCTTCGCTGAGCCCTTGACTTTTTCCATTCATGTTCCTCCCCTTTGATCATCTCTGGTCATGCGTTAATTGCGCAGACAATTTACTTCGACCTCTTGAGTTCATTCGATCACCTCGTCGGCGAGCGCGAGCAGCTTATCCGGCACCTCAAGGCCAAGCGTCTTCGCGGTCCTGAGATTGATCACGAACTCAAATTTGGTCGGCTGCATGACGGGCAGATCACCCGGCTTCTCGCCCTTGAGAATCCGCCCGGTGTAAATGCCGACCTGCCGATAGGCATCGGTTATCCTCGTCCCGTAGCTCATCAACCCGCCGGCCGCGGTCGGCTCGCGCCAGGAATAGCTCACCGGGAGCGCGTGGCGAGCAGCCAGCGCGACCAGCCGTTCCCGATTGGAGTA
>VAZM01000539.1 GCA_005883135.1 Alphaproteobacteria bacterium | reverse complement strand
CCGACATCAAGACCGTGGAGAGCCACGTCCACGCGCTCGGCCAGTGCCGCAAGGTGATCCGCAAGCTCGGCATCAAGCCGGTGGTCGCCGCCGATACCGCGGGCTCCGCGCGCGAGGTCGCCGAATCCGGCGACAAGACGCGGGCCGCCATCGCCTCGCGGCTGGCCGCCGAGATCTACGGGCTCGACATCCTGGCGCACGACATCGAGGATGAAGACCACAACACCACGCGCTTCATCGTGCTTGCGCGCGAGGCCCAGTGGGCCAAGAGCAACGCCGGCCCGGTCATCACCACGTTTTTATTCCGCGTGCGCAACGTGCCGGCCGCGCTTTACAAGGCGCTCGGCGGGTTCGCCACCAACGGCGTCAACATGACCAAGCTTGAAAGCTACATGATCGAAGGCAATTTCTTTGCCACGCAATTCTATGCCGACGTCGAGGGCCACCCCGAAGACCGCAGCCTGGTATTCGCGTTCGAGGAACTCGCGTTCTATTCCAAGGAGATGAAGATCCTCGGCGTCTATCCCGCGCATGCGTTCCGGGCGACGTTCGAGGAGGCGGTCGCATAAGCAGCTGTGCGCCACCGCGACCCGCCGATCCCGGGTCGTCCGAGATCGGCGTGGCGTCTGCGCGCGCGCTCTAGGCCGCACACTTGTCGGTCAGGCCCTTGCCGACCTGCTGCGGCTTGGCGGGCGTGCCTCTGTCCGGCGCCGGCCAGTGCTGGCGAGGGCGCACTGCCTTGACCGCGGCACGCACGCGCGCCGCCTGCTGGCTCGAGACCACCCACTCGATCTCCGAGCGGCTGACGCCGATGTCGCGCAGCGAGCGGTCGTCGAGCGCATGAAGCTCGCGCACCGCTTCTCTGCGCTCGCGCCAGCGCGCGTAGGCGCGCACGACGGCGAGGACGGCTTGCCATGGGTGCAACAAGGCGCTGCCAAGCTCGCGCATTGCGCCGGCGCGGGCGGCCTGCGCGCGGGTGAGGATTTGCTGCCGCTCCCGCTGCCACTCGTCCGGGGTTAAGTCTCTATAATCAATGATGTCTTCGGGCTTCGCGCACATCTTTATCTCCTTCGTCACGATATTGAGGAGACGCTTTACGCCCGGTCGAATATCACGTAAAATGAATAATTATGATCTTAATCATCTCTGGATGAGAACGATGGATCTGGCCGATCTGCATATCTTCCGCTCCGTGGTGCACGCCGGCGGCGTGACGCGCGCCGCGGAAAAGCTCAACCGCGTGCAATCCAACGTCACCACGCGGGTGCGCCAGCTCGAGACCGAGCTCGGCGTCGAGCTGTTCATCCGCGACGGCAAGCGACTACATCTCTCCTCCGCCGGCAAGCTGCTGCTCGATTATGCGGATCGGCTCATCGACCTCGCGCAGGAAGCGCGCGAGGCGGTGCACGACGCCACGCCGCGCGGGCTGTTGCGATTGGGTACCGGGGAAAGCACCGCCGCGATGCGCCCGCCGGTGCCGATGAACGAATATCTCGGACGCTATCCCGACGTAACCCTCGAGTTGCGCACCGGCAATACGCGCGAACTTGCCGCCGATGTGCTGGCCGGCGACCTCGACGCCGCGCTCGTCTCCGAGCCGGTCGCCGATGCACCGTTCGAGAAGGTGGCGATCTACGAAGAAGAGCTGGTCATCATCGCCGCCGCCGATCACCCCCCGATCAAATCGCCGCGCGACGCCAAGCGGCAAACCGTGCTCGCCTTCGAGTCCGGCTGCTCGTATCGCCAGCGACTCGAGGATTGGTTCGCGCATCACGGCGAGATGCCCGAGCGGATCGTCGAGATTACCTCCTACCACGCGATGCTCGGCTGCGCGGTCGCCGGCATGGGCATCTCACTCATGCCGCGCAGCGTGCTCACGACTTTTCCCGACGCCAAACTATTGAGCGTGCATCCCTTGCCGCCATCGATCGCGCGCGCCCCAATCAGCCTATTGTGGCGCAAGGGAATGCTCTCCCCCAAGGTGCGCGCGCTGACCGAGATCCTCACCGCGCACTCAGACATGCCCAAGAGGCGGCGTGCCGGACGCAAGAACGGAAGCTCCGGTCAGGCCTCGGCCAACGGCCACTCGCGCGCGTAATAGCCTCAGCGCGTGCGCTGAAATGAATCCACGCTGGCTTGCGTGTCCGGCAGGGCGAGGAGCGCCGGACAAAGAAGCGTGCGCCGGCGTTAGATCGTCTGATTGTACGCGCCGACCTCGCGATGCGTACGCAGCACGGCGTCGAGCGCCTTGAACATCTCACGCATGCGCGCTTCCGATACCGGGCTCTCCACAACCACCACCAGCTCCGGCTTGTTGGAGGACGCGCGCACCAGTCCCCAGGTGCCGT
>VAZM01000181.1:555-23373 GCA_005883135.1 Alphaproteobacteria bacterium | reverse complement strand
CAGCACGACGTCACCGAGCTCTTTGAGGCCAATAAGGTGGGCGAGCGTGCCGCCGATCTGGCCGGCACCGATCAGTGCAATCTTGGGACGTGGCATGCGCGCGGAGAACCTCAGATCGGGGCCGGCGGAAGGCGGGCGAAATCGGTCATAGACCGTTTCCGCCCTGTCGTTCAAGTCGCCCGCCGCAGAGGCAAAGATGCCCGCGACGCGCGAGCGAAGATCGCGTCATGTGTCCACCAATCCTTGCATCGATCCCGACGCGACCGCGTGGCCCGGCCCGTGCGGCAACGCGAGGTAAGCCTCCGAGCGCATCTCGATCAGGCGGGAAGCCGTGCGCTTGAACTCGCCCGCCTCGAAACCCTCATCGGCGCGATAGAGCGCGTCCGGCTCGGCGTCCGCCGAGGCAACGAGCTTGACTGCATTGTCGTAGAGCGTGTCGATGAGGATGATGAAGCGCTTGGCCTCGTTGCGCCGGTCGTAATCCATCGCCGCCACATGATCGATCATGATGGTGTGGTATTCACGCGCGATCTTGAGATAGTCGGCCGCGGCAAGCGGCTCCCCGCACAGATCGTGAAACGAGAATCGCGCAACCCCCATGGTTGCGCGCGGTACGTGAATGGTGTGCCCCTTTACCATCAGCGCCTGCGGTTCTCCGGCGTGACCCGCGGTCAGGCGCCGCCAGGCCTGGTCGAGAGCGGCCGCTGCTGCAGCATCGGCGGGGACGTACCAAACCGGCGCGCCGGCGAGCTTTTCCAACCGGAAGTCGGTGCGGGCCTCGAGCTGCACGATGTCCATATGCTCTTCGATGAGCGCGATGAAGGGCAAGAACAGCGATCGGTTGAGTCCGTCCTTGTAGAGTTCGGTCGGCGGAACGTTCGAGGTCGCGACCACCACCACGCCGAGCTCGAACAGGCGCTTGAATAGCCGGCCGAGGATCATGGCATCGGCAATGTCGGTGACGTGGAATTCATCAAAGCAAAGAAGCTGCGCCTCCTGCGCGATCGCGGCCGCGGCGACCCCGATCGGATCCTCGCCGCTGACCTCACCCAGCTTTGCCTTCTGCCGCAGCACGTGGACACGCTCGTGCACCTCGGCCATGAATTCATGAAAGTGGACGCGGCGCTTGCGCACAACCGATGATGCGGCAAAGAACAAGTCCATCAGCATGGTCTTGCCGCGACCGACTTCGCCGAACATGTAGAGGCCCTTGATCGGCACCCTCTCGCGCGATCCGAACAGCCAGCCGAGCGAGGATGATTTGCGCGCCAGGCGTTGCTCGGCGAGTTCTGTTTCGAGCTTGGCCAGCCGATCGACGATCCTCTGCTGGGCGCTGTCGCGCTCGATCTTTCCAGCGGCGACGCGCGCCGCATACTGCACCGAGACGGAAGCGGACATGAGCGGATGGAGAGGACGTTGAGGGCTGCGATGGAATAGCGATGTTGCACCGCCGGCCGCAAGCCGCTTTCGAACAGACGCCACGCCTGTGGACATGGCGCAGGCTCGAAGCGCGAGCGTGCCGGGGCGGCGCCGATCACGGGTATTGCGGCGACAGCCCCTGCGCGACCCGTATCGAGCGCCTAGCCAGATGGACGCGTTGACCGCCGGTAGCCCGCGCCAGTTGGAAGAACGCCCGCCTGGTGACGGTGCAGCGCAGAAAAATTGTGCGGAACTGGTCGGCCGAAAAAGAGTTCCGCATGCCAGCCATGCCATTTTAGCCGGAAAAATCATTAACTTAATTGTGATCGGTCAGGAGCGGGATGCCCTTGTCCGGCCTTTAGTGCGCTGCAATATGGAATTGGTTCGATTCGTAACCATCTTGCAGGAGAAGGCTCATGCATGATCCGCTGCCGCGCGGCGGGCTGATCCGGAAATTGTGGATTGGCGAGGCCGACCTCTACCGCGACCACCTGTTGCGGCTCGATCCCGTGAGCCGCCGCAACCGCTTCGCCGGCGCAGTCTCGGAGGATTTCGTGCGCGACTATGCTGACCTTTCCTTCGGCATCGATTCACTCATTCATGGCTTCTTCGTCGATGGCACGTTGCGCGGCGCCGCGGAACTGCGGCCTATTGGAGCACCCTTGACGCGCGAGGCCGAGGCAGCATTCTCGATCGAGAAGCCATGGCAGAGCCACGGCGTCGGCTCGTTGCTGCTCGAGCGCACGCTGCTCGCGGCGCGCAATCGCGGGCTCAAATTTCTGCACATGGCATGTCTCGCCGACAACAAGCGCATGCAGCAGCTGGCCCGCAAATACGAGGCCGAGCTAAGCTTCGATTTCTCGAACGTCGTGGGCGAGGTTGCCGCCCCACGGCCGACGCCGCTCTCGATGATGCGTGAAATCCTTGCCGACGGTCACGGCTTTGCCACCGCCATGTTCGACGTGCAGTCGAGATTGCTCAAACCGGTATGATTGCCGTGCAGCGGGTGTCAGGCCGCGAGCGGGTAGGCGGCTTCGACCACATACGGGCCGCCGCCGATCGATGCCCGCGACGAGAACAACACGAAGCGCGACACCTCGAATGGCGGCGAGCGGAAGGGAGCGCGCACTGCGAGATAGTCGGCAACCTGCCGACTCGATGATTCGCGCAGCCGCGCCAGCGAAACATGCGGGGTATATTTGCGGCCTTCCGGCTCCAGCCCAACCCGCTGCATGAGCCGCTCGTGCTCGGCTTGAAGCTCCAGCAGGGCCTGCGCCGGTCCGAGCGTGGCCACGATCTGGCGAGGCTTGCGCCCTCCGAACGATTTGAGATCTTCAATTCGCAATTCGAATGCCTGGCGGCGCACGCGTCCCAGCATCGACGCGATCTCGTGCGCGACGACATCATCAACATCGCCGATGAACCGCAAGGTGACGTGATAATTATCGGGATCGATCCAGCGTGCGCCCGGCAAGCCGCCGCGCAGCGTGGCCAGCGCTTTACCGACGTCGGAGGGAATTTCGAGACCGGTGAAGAGGCGCGGCATGGGGAAGGACTGCGGGTTGGATGTGCATATAGGCTAAATCACAAAGATTCGCACGTCCTCGTGACGCTCACATCACACGTTTGTCACGGGCCCGGCGGACAAGCTCTTCGACCTTGGGCAAGATCCGCGCCACGATGGCATCGACCCCGGCCGCGCTGGGATGAAGTCCGTCGCCCTGATTGAGCCCGGCCTCGCCCGCGATGCCCTCAAGGAAGAAAGGATAAAATAGCAGTCCATGGCGGCTGGCGAGCTCCGAGTAAATAGTTTCGAAATCGCGTGCATAATCACTACCGAGATTGGCCACCCCCCGCATGCCGGCGAGCAGCACGGGAATGCGCCGCTCTGTCAGGCGGCGCACGATTTCGTCGAGAGCTTGGCGCGTGCGGCTTGGATCGGTGCCGCGCAGCATGTCATTGGCGCCGAGCTCGAGGATCACCGCATTCGTCCCCTCCGGCACCGACCAGTCCAGGCGGGCAAGCCCGCCGGACGCAGTGTCGCCGGACACCCCGGCATTGGCGACCTCCACCGCGATGCCCTTGGCCTTGAGCGCCCGCTCAAGCTTCGCCGGGAAGGTTTCCTCGACCGGCAGGCCAAGCCCGGCAGTGAGCGAATCGCCCAAGGCCACGATGCGTACCGGCTGATCGGCGGCTGTGGCAGGGGGCGCACGCAGCGCAACCGCGAGCACCAGGGCGATCGCGATGCAAGCAAACGTCTGGACCCGTGCCGCGCAAGTCCCGTATGACCGGGACAATGCCGGCCCGCCCGCAACCGAAGGCAGGAAAGAGCAACGCAACATGCAGGACACCTCGGGGTCGGGGCGCGCAGAGCCGGCCGTCGTGCTCAGCGGGGTCAATCTGTCGCTCGGGCGCGGCGCGGCCCGTGTTCATATCCTCAAAGACCTCGATCTGCACATCGATCGCGGCGAGGCGATCGGCTTACTTGGTCCGTCAGGCTCGGGCAAATCGACTTTGCTCATGGTCATGGCCGGATTGGAGCGTATCGATACCGGCTCGGTGGTCGTTGCGGGCGAGGCCCTCGACGCGTTGAGCGAAGATGCGCTGGCACGATTTCGTGGGCGCAACATCGGCATCGTATTCCAGTCTTTCCACCTCATTCCGACCATGACCGCGCTGGAAAACGTGGCCGTGCCGCTGGAACTTGCCGGCCTCGATGACGCGCACGAGCGCGCCGCACGCGAGCTTGCCGCCGTGGGCTTGAGCGGGCGGCGACAGCACTATCCAGCCGAGCTTTCCGGCGGCGAGCAGCAGCGCGTGGCGCTCGCCCGCGCCCTTGCGCCGGACCCGCGCATTCTCATTGCCGACGAGCCCACCGGCAATCTCGACGAAGGCACAGGCGCCGAGATCATCGATCTGCTTTTTGCCGGCCACGCGCAACGTGGCACCACGCTGGTCCTGGTCACCCACGATCCGGCGCTCGCGTTGCGTTGCGACCGCACGGTGCGATTGCGCTCGGGGCGGATCGAAGCTGTGCCGGACGGCGCGCCGGCGGGGGCCAAGCCGTGAATCGATCGAGGCGCCGCTCCCCTCTTCATCGCGCGGATGGGGCAGCCCAGGCGCGCGGCGAGGAAGCGCGAGCGTGAACGCCGGGCTCTCGCTTTCTCACCGTCGCGGTGGCGCCCTCCTGCCGCTGCGCTTCGCTGCGCGCGAGCTGCGTGGGGGCTTGCGCGGCTTCTACGTGTTCATCGCCTGCATCGCGCTGGGGGTCATGGCGATCGCCGCCGTGAGTTCGCTCGCCTCGGGGCTTGCCGAAGGGCTCGCGCGCGAGGGCCGCGTCATCCTCGGCGGCGACCTGGCGTTCACCCTCAGCCTGCGGGAAGCAAACGCCGACGAGCGCGCATTTCTCGAGCGCCGGGGCATCGCCTCGCTTGCCGCGACCATGCGCGCCATGGCCCGGGCGCAAGACGGGCGCGCGGCACTGGTCGAAGTGAAGGCGGTCGATCCCGCTTATCCGCTGTACGGCACGGTCGCGCTCGATCCGCAACAGCCCCTCGCGCAGGCCCTGGCATACCGCGACGGAGCATTCGGCGCCGCCGTCGATCGGACGCTGCTGGTGCGACTCGACCTCAAGCCGGGCGCCCGCATCACGCTCGGCGCTGCGACGATCGACATTCGCGCTATCCTGACGTCGGAGCCCGATAGGATTGCCAGCGGCCTCGGCTTCGGCCCGCGCCTGCTCGTCAGCGAAGACGCGCTGCGCGCGAGCGGCCTGGTGCAGCCGGGCACGATCGTGCGGTGGCATTACCGGTTGCGTCTTCCCGAGCAGGACTCGACCGACACGGCCATGCGCGCGGTGATGGCCGCGGCGCGAGCTCAATTGCCGG
Source organism: Alphaproteobacteria bacterium (assembly GCA_005883135.1). Taxonomy (GTDB): domain Bacteria; phylum Pseudomonadota; class Alphaproteobacteria; order Rhizobiales; family Xanthobacteraceae; genus VAZQ01. The sequence goes on along the minus strand of VAZM01000181.1, from coordinate 18,067 downwards.
AGGCCGGTTGGGAGTTGCGCTCACGCGCCAATGCTTCGCCGGCGCTTGAACAGAACGTCGAGCGGTTCACCCAATATCTCACTTTGGTCGGGCTCACTGCGCTGCTGGTCGGCGGGGTCGGCGTCGCCAACGCGGTCAAGGGCCATCTCGATGGCCGGCGCGAGGTTATTGCCACGTTCAAAGCGCTGGGCGCGTCGGGCAGGCGCGTGTTCGCGATCTACTTCACCCAGGTGCTGGTACTCGCCGGCCTCGGCGCAATACCAGGGCTCCTCGTCGGCGCGGCCTTGCCATTCGTCGTCGCCTGGAGCCTCGGTCCCGGCCTGCCGTTGCCGCTCGTGCCGGCGCTGCACCCCGGCGATCCTGCGCTCGCTTTCATCTTCGGACTGCTGACCGCCGCGACTTTCGCCTTATGGCCGCTCGGGCACGCTCACGACGTACCGGTTTCGGCTTTATTCCGCGACGAGGTCGCGAGCGAGCGGCGTTGGCCGCCGCCTCCTTATGTCGCGGCAACCATTCTGCTCGGATGCACGCTCGCCGTGCTCGCAGTCGAACTCGCTTACGACCGGCGCATTGCCGCTATCTTCGTGGCAGCGGCCGTCGCGGTTTTCGTGCTGCTGCGCCTGGTGGCGGGTCTCATAATGGCGGCTGCGCGCCGCCTGCCACGCCCGCGCTCACCGCTCGTTCGCCTCGCGCTCGCCAACATTCACCGGCCGGGCGCGCTCACGCCGAGTGTCGTCCTATCGGTCGGCTTGGGCCTTGCGGTTATGGTCGCCGTGATCTCGATCGAGGGCAATTTGCGGCGCCACTTCCTGGCGGCATTGCCGGACAGTGCGCCGTCGTTCTACTTCGTCGATATTCCGGCCGCCGATGCGCAAGCGTTCGATGCCTTCATCCGTGCGCGTGCGTCGCGCGCCGCGCTCGAGCGGGTTAGCCGCGAACGGCGTGCCCGCCGAAAATTTGAAACCGTCAGCGGAAGCGCTCTGGGCGCTGCGCGGTGACCGCGGCATCACCTATGGCGACGCGCCTCCGGCCGGCTCGCGTTTGGTCGAGGGGCAATGGTGGCCATCGAGCTACCAGGGTCCGCCATTGATCTCGCTCGAAACTCGCATCGCCGATGGACTTGGCCTCAAGGTCGGCGACAAGATCACGGTCAATGTCCTGGGTCGCAATGTGACCGCAACGATCGCCAACTTACGCGCGGTGGATTGGCAGAGCCTCGGCATCAACTTCGTCATGGTATTTTCGTCCGCCACGTTCCGCGGCGCACCGCACACCGATATCGCCACGCTCACCTATCCCGGCGGGAGCACACGCGAGGAGGACGCCGCTCTGCTCAGAGCGGTCGCCGATGCGTTCCCCGCCGTCGTGACGGTGCCCGTGCGTGACGCGGTCAACGCAGCCGGCGAGATCGTGGTAAAGTTGGCGCTAGCAATCCGAGGAGCGGGTGCGCTCACGCTCGTCGTGGCTATGTTAGTGCTGGGGGGAGCGCTCGCGGCTGGGCATCGGCACCGGGTCTACGACGCCGTGGTCCTCAAGACCCTCGGCGCAACGCGGCTTCGCCTTCTGTCCGCCTATGTGCTCGAATACCTCGCGCTCGGCGTGACCACCGCGGTGTTCGGGGTGGCGGCCGGATCGGCAGCCGCGGCCTGGATCATCATCAAGCTGATGAAGCTTCCGTTCGTCTGGCTTCCGATCCCGCTGCTCGTTGCTGCAGTCGCCGCCATTGCCGTCATGGTCGCGCTGGGACTGATCGGCACGTTCACGGCCCTGGGCCAGAAGCCAGCGCGCGTGCTTCGTAACCTCTAGAACGCGTTCAGCAAGGGTGGGCGCAAAGAGATGAAGGAGCCGGCAGCCGACCGGCGCTGCGCGCCTGTTCGGCCGCAAACCCATGCCTCGCGCGAAGAACCCCCCGGCGACAACACGCCGCGCCCCGCCGGCGCGTCGCAGCGCCGTCACATTGCTAGGTTGTAAGCTTGTCGGGATGGCGCGGGGAGAAGCCAGCGTCAACAAATCCCTTTATGGCATCTGGCGCGGGAACCTTTCCCGCACTAGATTCCGCGCATCGGACGCCAGCCGCTCTTCCCGGTAGGCGCCATATGATCCGACCTCGGGTCGGACTAGAGAGAGGTGTCTTCCATGTCGGATTTCGACCGGAACTACGCGGCTGCCAGACGCGGCGTCGGTGCGGACCGGGCAGTTGCGATCGATCAGGGCCTGCGGGCCTACATGATCCGCATTTACAACTACATGGCGCTGGGCGTCGCGCTCACCGGCATCGCGTCCTGGCTCACGTTCCAAGCGGCGGTCGTGACCAATGCCAACGGCGCGATCATCGGATTGACCTCGTTCGGCCAGATGGTCTTCAGCGGACCGGCGGTGCTGGTTCTGTTCCTCGGAACGCTGGGGCTGGTGTTTCTGATCAGTTGGCGCATCGACCGGCTCGAGCCCGCGACCGCGTTCTCGCTGTTCATGGTCTATGCGGCCCTGCTCGGAGTGATGTTGTCGTCGATCTTCCTGGCCTATACCGGCGCTTCGATTACGCGAGTGTTCTTCATCTCGGCCGCGGCGTTCGGTGCACTGAGCCTCTACGGCTACACCACGCAACGTGATCTTTCGCCCATCGGTTCGTTCCTGATGATGGGACTGATCGGGCTGATCATCGCCATGCTGGTCAATCTCTTCCTCAAGAGCAGTGGGCTTGATTTCGTGATCTCCGCGATCGGCGTCCTGATCTTCGCCGGCCTGACCGCCTGGGACACGCAGCGCATCAAGGAAATGTACGACCCGATGGAGGATGGCACGGTCGTCGGCCGCAAAGCGGTGATGGGCGCGCTCACGCTCTATCTCGACTTCATCAACCTGTTCTTGTTCCTGTTGCGCTTCCTCGGCGACCGCCGCTGAGCGGTCACGACAGCGATTTTATCTGCGCGGCGCCCCGGCGATGAGCCGGGGCGCCGTCGCGTTTGCACCGGCCGAGCCGGAGAGCACGCGGCGGAGAGGATATCATCGGCAACGTCCGCCGCTGCGAAGCGCCTCGTACCGGCGCGACATTTCGCGCTCGCTCGGCCGCTCAAGCTCGAAAGATGCGGTGCCGTGCCGCACCGCGTGCTCGTAGATGCCGGTGATCGCTGCGAGGTCGCACGCTTCGGCGGTGCGGATCGGAATGGGGATCAGATCATGGGCTATGCCTATGCAGGGCCCTATCGCGCGCGTCCGGTCTATCGCTGGAGCGTCGAGGATTCGATCTACGTCGCCCCGGCAGCGCAGCGCCGCGGGATCGGCCGCGCACTCCTCGACCGGCTGATCGTCGAGGCTGAACGCGGCGGATTTCGGCAAATGATCGCGATCATCGGGGATTCCGCCAACGTCGGCTCGATCGAGCTGCATCGCGCCGCAGGCTTCCGCTTGGTCGGCACCTTCGACAACGTCGGCTTCAAGTTCGGCCGTTGGCTCGACAGCGTTTTGATGCAGCGACCGCTCGGAACCGGCGCGACGACGGCGCCGTGAGTCTGCGCCGCAGTCAGGACGCCACCACGCTGAGTGATCGATCGATCGCCCGCAGCACGCCGTCGAGCTCGTGGCCGCGGCGGACGATCAGACCGGTCGCCGAGATCACGCTATAGGCGCCCTGCCGGCGCGCCAGCTTCGGACTTTTCTCGATGCGGTACACCGGCACTTCCGACGCCCGGCGGAAGACGGAAAACACCGCGCGGTCCTTCAGGAAGTCGATCGCGTAGTCGCGCCATTCGCCGGCGGCAACTTTGCGGCCGTAGAGGCCAAGAATGCGGTTGAGCTCGCGCCGGTCGAAGGTCACTCGGCTGGCGGGGGCGAGGAACGAAGCAGCGGGGGCCTCGCCCCCATGGAACTCGCTCGGCTCAGTATCGCCGTAGCTCATCCGGCGCCTCCATTTCGTAGATCGAGCGCAATGATTACGCCGGACGCACCTATCGGCAAGAGGGAATGACTGTCCCAGTGGCGCATCGCTCGGCTCGAGATAGCGAGACGCGAGCACCACGGGATTCCTGAACGGAATCATAACGCTGAGCGCCGGCCACAAGCCATGGCGCCGCGTCCGCTTGTCGCTGGGGATTTACCGAATCCCGGCCAGGGTAGCGCCCAGGATGGCTTTGGGCTTTTCCGTCGTGCCGCTCTGCACCAGGATGGCGGCTTCGTCGACGTTCGCCGCCTTGAGCGTCTGCACCGGGATGCTCCACGAATTGGCCTTGCCGGTCCAATCGCCGAGCTTGATCCAGCGACGCGCAACGTTGTGGTAGGTGATGGTGCGACCTTTATTCTCGCCGCGCGCGATCGCGATGGTGGCGGCCTTCATGACTCCGACGAGCCAGACTTCCCCGCCGGCGTGACCATCGACGAGGTCCGGCACCGTGATATTGAGCCGCCCGTCGCCGACCGTAAGCGTCGGCAGCAGTGACATCGCGCCCTTCTTCCGGCTTGCGGCGATAGCTACCTCGATTGCCGCCTTGTCGCTGCCGAGGGCGTGCAGGGCTCCATTCACCACCACTTGCGGCGTGTAGACCTGACCGTCGCCGCGCGCATGGGCGTAGGCCTTTTGCCGCGCAGTGTTGTGAGGATCCGCCAGCGTGTCCTTCCAGCCGAGATAGTCCCAGTAATCGACCGGCACGCTGACCGCGACCAGTGAGGAGTCATTCGTCAGTTCGCCGAGCAACTGGTCGGCCGGCGGACAGGACGAGCAGCCTTGGCTCGTGAACAACTCAATGACGGCGCGGGGCTCGGCGTGGGCAGGCTGCAGCGGGAGGGGAGAACAAATGACGACCGCCGCGTAGGCGAGGCAACGACGTACCATAGATTTCTGTCCTCACCGCCTAGGCGGGTCCGTTTTGCCCCTTGCCCATGGACTCTTAGGCAGGCGGGCGATCACCCGCTACTCAATTCGAGGTGAGCCAGACGGCGCCTCTAAGCCGCCACCAGGTGCCGCAGCACGTAGTGCAATATGCCGCCGTGCTTGAAGTAATCGAGCTCGTCCAGCGTATCGATGCGGCAAACGAGCGGGACGCGTTTGAGGCCGCCATCGGCTGCCACGATCTCGGCGATCATCCGCTGTCGCGGCTTGATCTCGCCATGCAGGCCGCGGATCGTCACCTGCTCGTCGCCGCGCAGACCGAGCGACTGCCAGGATGTGCCTTCCTCGAAACAGAGCGGCAGCACGCCCATGCCGATGAGGTTTGAACGATGGATGCGCTCGAACGATTGCGTAATCACCGCGCGCACGCCGAGGAGGCCCGGTCCCTTGGCGGCCCAATCACGCGAGGATCCGCTGCCGTATTCTTTCCCGGCGAACACGACGAGCGGAACCTTGTCCTGCTTGTAGCGCATCGCCGCGTCGTAGATCGACATTCGCTGGCGTGATGGATAATGCACGGTCACGCCGCCCTCGACGCCCGGCACCATCTGGTTCTTGAGGCGAATATTGGCAAACGTGCCGCGCATCATCACCTCGTGATTGCCGCGGCGCGTGCCGTACTGGTTGAAATCGGCGGGCTTGACCTTGTGCTCGATGAGATACTTGCCCGCCGGCGAGTCGATCTTGATCGAGCCGGCCGGCGAGATGTGATCGGTGGTGATCGAATCCAGCAGGAGGCAGAGCACGCGCGCATCGACGATGTCGGTCAGCGGCGTCGGATGCCGTCCCATGCCGACGAAATAGGGCGGGTTCTGCACGTAGGTCGACTTCTTGTCCCAGCTGTAGGTCAAGCCACCCTTCACATTGATGGCGCGCCAGTTGGAATCGCCCTTGAAAACGTCGGCGTATTCTTTGGTGAACATCTGCCTGCTCAAGGTCTTGCGGATGATGCCATTGATCTCGCGCGTCGACGGCCAGATGTCTTTGAGGAAGACCTTCTGGCCTTTCTTATCGAGGCCGAGCGGCTGTTTGACGAGGTCAGAATACATTGAGCCCGCGAGCGCATAGGCGACGACCAGCGGCGGCGAGGCGAGATAATTCGCCCGCACGTCGGGATTGACGCGGCCTTCGAAGTTGCGATTGCCGGACAGCACCGCCGCGGCGACGAGGTCCTTGTCGTTGATCGTCTTGGAAATCTCGGGCGCGAGCGGGCCGGAATTGCCAATGCAGGTGGTGCAGCCGAAGCCGACGAGATTGTAACCGAGTTTGTCGAGATCCTTCTGCAACCCGGATTTCTCAAGATAGTCGGCGACAACCTGGGAGCCTGGGGCCAGCGAGGTCTTTACCCACGGCTTGACCGTCAGGCCTTTCGCCACTGCCTTGCGCGCGAGCAGGCCGGCCCCGACCATCACGTTCGGGTTCGACGTATTGGTGCAGGAGGTGATCGCGGCGATGACAACGTCGCCGTGGCCAAGATCGTGCTGGCGACCTGGGACCGCTACCCGCTTCGATGTCCCGGCCTTGGCGAAGTTCTTGTCGAGCGAAGTGGCGAGCGAGGGATGGAGATCGAAGATGTCTTTGCCGTCGCCGCCCTTATTGAACTCTTTGTCCATTGCCGCCGCGAAACCGATCTTGACGTCCTTGAGCGCCACGCGGTCCTGCGGACGCTTGGGCCCGGCGAGCGAAGGCTCGACTTGCGACAGTTCGAGCTTGAGCACATCGGTGAAGAGCGGGTCCGGCGTCGACTTGGTACGAAACATGCCCTGCGCCTTGGTGTAGGCGGCGACCAAAGCGACGTGCGCGGCCGACCGGCCGGTATCGGCGAGATATTTCAGCGTGTCGTCATCGACCGGAAAGAAGCCGCAGGTCGCGCCGTATTCCGGCGACATGTTGCCGATGGTGGCACGATCGGCGATCGAAAGATTGGCAAGACCAGGGCCGAAATACTCGACAAACTTCCCGACGACGCCGCGCTTACGCAGTATCTGAGTGACGGTGAGCACGAGATCGGTGGCAGTGACACCTTCCTTGAGCTTGCCGGTGAGCTTCACGCCGATCACTTCCGGCAGCAGCATCGAATAAGGCTGGCCGAGCATGGCAGCCTCGGCCTCGATGCCGCCCACGCCCCAGCCGAGCACGGCGAGACCATTGACCATGGTGGTGTGCGAATCGGTGCCGACGAGCGTATCCGGGTAGGCCAGATCCATCACCGCCGACTTGCCGTCGACCTTGACCTTCTCCTTCTTGCTCCACACCGTCTGCGACAAGTATTCCAGGTTGACCTGATGGCAAATGCCGGTGCCGGGCGGCACGACGCGGAAGTTGTCGAACGATTTCTGCGACCATTTGAGGAATTCGTAACGCTCGCGGTTCTGCCGGTATTCCTCGTCGACGTTCTTCTTGGCCGCATTGGGAATGCCGAAGAACGTGACCGCGACCGAATGATCGCAGACGAGGTCGACCGGGACGAGCGGATTGATCTTCTTCGGGTCGCCGCCGAGCTTTTGCATGGCGTCGCGCATGGCAGCGAGGTCCACGACCGCCGGCACGCCGGTGAAGTCCTGCATCAAGACGCGCGCCGGACGAAAGGCGATCTCGCGTTCTGACGTCTTGGTCTTGAGCCACTGCGCGACCGCCTGGATGTCCTCCTTGGTGATCGAGCGGCCGTCTTCGTTGCGCAGCAAATTCTCCAGCAGCACCTTCATGGAGAACGGCAGCCGCGAGATGCTCTTGAGGCCATTCTTTTCGGCGGCCGGCAGGCTGTAATAGGCGTAGGTCTTGCTGCCCACCTTCAGGGGTTTGCAGCAGCGAAAGCTGTCGAGTGAGGTCATTGCGGTCGGGTCCCATCCAACCGGGAGAGAAGCGGCTCGACGGTAGGAAGCTACCGGAAGCGCTTGCCTCGTCACCGGTCGCGAGTCCCGCGCGGGTTGATAGGCGGCGCGGGACGATGGCTTATAGGGTCTTTTTTTGCGCCATTCCAGAAAATCGACGCGCGCCAAAGACATGGGCATAGAATCAGGGTTTTTTCCGCCTCCCATGCCGGCCTATGGGAGCGCTGCAAGCTTCACGACAAGCACCTCCTTTAGGGGCGGGGTGCCGGGGGGCCGCGACTGATGCGGCTCCGAGGATCCGATCTCACTTGCGTCAGAGGGGGTCGCGAGGTCTTCCGTGGCCTCGCCTTTACCGTCGAGGCCGGCGAAGCGCTCGTGGTGACGGGGCCCAATGGGGCGGGCAAATCATCTCTGCTGCGCATGGTGGCGGGCCTGGTGCGGCCGCAGCAAGGTCAGCTCGAACTCGAGGACGGTGATCCGGAGCTGAGCATCAGTGAGCATGTCCATTACCTCGGCCACCAGGACGCGCTGAAGCCGTCGCTGTCGGTGCGAGAAAACCTCGGTTTCTGGGCGGCGCTTCTCGGCGGCGGCGGGGAAAAGAGCGAGGTCGCGCTTGCCGCCGTCGGGCTCGCCGGGCTCGCGCCGTTGCCCGCGATCTATCTCTCCGCCGGACAACGACGCCGCCTCGCCGTTGCGCGGTTGATGGCGGTCGAGCGGCCGATCTGGTTACTCGATGAGCCAACCTCCACGCTCGATGCCGCGGCGCAAACCATATTGGCCGACCTCATGCGCGCCCATCTGGCCGGCCGCGGGCTCATTCTCGTGGCTAGCCATGGCCCGATCGGCCTGGATGGGGTGAAGGAACTGCGCCTCGGGCAGCAGCAGTCAAAGCAACGGACGCAGCCGCCATGACCGCGCTCTGCGCGCTATTCATCCGCGATCTGCGGCTCGCCGTGCGCGTCGGGGGCGGCGCGCTGATCGGTGTGCTGTTCTTTCTCGTTGTGGTGACGCTAATGCCATTCGCCATTGGCCCCGATCTCGGCCTGCTGGCGCGCATGGGACCAGCGATCCTTTGGCTCGGGGCGCTGCTCGCGAGTCTTCTTGCCCTGGACCGGCTGCTTGCAACGGATCACGAGGACGGCTCGCTCGACCTGATTCTCACGGCGCGGGTGCCGCTCGAGCTCGCAGTGGCCGTCAAAGCGCTCGCGCATTGGCTCACCACGGGGCTGCCCCTCGTCGTATCTTCGCCGCTGCTCGGCCTCCTGCTCAACCTCGAGGCGAAGGCGAGCGGCGCGGTTGCGCTCACATTGCTGGCCGGCACGCCGGCGCTAACTTTCATTGGCCTCATTGGTGCAGCGCTCACCGTGGCATTGCGGCGCGGCGGTCTCCTGCTCGCCATCCTGGTTCTCCCGCTGACAATTCCCGTGCTGATCTTCGGCGTCGCCGCCTCGAACGCGGCGATTGCCGGGCCAGTCCCGTTCGGCGCGCCTTTCGGTATCCTGTGCGCGCTCACGCTGATAAGCCTCGTGATCGGCCCCATCGCCGCCGCAGTCGCGCTACGGCAGGGGTTGGAATGAGCGCGAAGTTGCACGACATGAGAGCGGCACGGCGGCGGCCTCGCCAGATCGCCGCCGTGCGCAAATCCCGGTTAGGAATACTGCGATGAGCCTGATCGACCTCGCCAACCCGTCCCGTTTCCTCGCTCTCACCGCGCGCGCATTACCGTGGCTCGCGGCGGCAACTGTTCTGGCCTTTGCAATCGGCATCACTGAGGTCTACTTCGCGCCCGATGATTATCAGCAGGGCGCGACCGTGAAGATCATGTTCATTCACGTGCCGGCCGCGTGGCTCGGCGTTTTTGCCTGGATAGTAATGAGCGCGGCTGCACTAGGCACGTTGGTCTGGCGCCATCCTCTTGCCGATGTCGCTGCCAAGGCCGCGGCGCCGATCGGGGCAGCCTTCACGCTGATGTGTCTCGTCACCGGCTCGCTCTGGGGCCGACCGATGTGGGGAACCTACTGGGTCTGGGATGCCCGCTTGACCTCGGTGCTGGTGCTGTTCCTGATGTATCTCGGCGTGATCGCCTTGTGGCGCACGATGGACGACCCGGCACAGGCGGCACGCGCGGCCGCTGTCCTGACGCTCGTCGGTGCCATCAATATCCCGATCATCAAATTCTCCGTGGATTGGTGGAACACGCTGCACCAGCCGGCCTCCGTACTCCGCCTCGGCGGATCCACGATTCATCCCGCCATTCTCGTGCCGCTCATCGTCATGGCTGTTGCCTTCACGCTATTATTCGTGACGCTGCATGTGGCCGCCATGCGCAATGAGATCATGCGCCGGCGCGTGCGTACCCTGATGATGCTGCAGGCAGGCGCCCGGATGGGACCGTGATAATGAACCTCGGTCCGCATGCCGCGTTCATTGTCACTGCCTATATCGCCGCGACCGCGATCGTTGCTGGATTGATCGGATGGATCGTGCTCGATCGCCGGCGTTTGAGCCGCATCCTCGACGACTTCGGCGCGCAGGGCATTAGCCGGCGCTCCACACGCGCCGACGCGGACAAGTGGTGACGTAATGGACAAAAGCGTGGCCGGCATGAATGCGCGCGCGTGGCGAGTCCGGATGCTCGTGCTCATCCCCCTCCTCGCCTTCCTTGCGCTTGCTGCGCTCTTCGTGCTGCGACTCGGGGCCGGTGATCCTTCGCGCATCCCCTCAGCCTTGATCGGACATGCTGCCCCCCGCACCGAACTGCCGCCGCTCGCCGGCCTCGAGCGCGACGGCAAGGCCGTGCCCGGCCTCGACAGCGCGGATTTCCGGGGCCAAGTGACGGTACTCAATGTGTGGGCGTCATGGTGCGTGCCCTGCCGCGAGGAAGCGGGATTGCTCATGACGCTCGCGGCGGATTCGCGCCTGCGCGTCCTCGGCATGAATTACAAGGACCAGCCCGATAATGCGCGCCGCTTCCTCGGCCGCTATGGCAACCCGTTTGCCGCCAATGGCGTCGACGGCAACGGCCGCGCCGCCATCGAATGGGGAGTGTATGGGGTGCCCGAGACCTTCGTCGTCGATCGCGACGGCCGCATCACCTACAAGCTGATCGGGCCGCTCACGCCTGACAATCTCGAATCGGCCGTGAAGCCCGCCATCGAGAAGGCGCTCGCTGGTCCATGATCATCGCTCCTCCGTCTTCTCCGGCGCGGCGTATTTCGCTAACAGCCGATACTGCAAGGCGGCGAACAGAAACGTCAGCGGCACCACGCCGAACACCTTGAAGTTCACCCACACATCCGTCGATTGCGAGCGCCAGACGATTTCGTTGAGAATCGCGAGCGCGAAGAAGAACAGCGCCCAGCGCAGCGTCAGCTTGCGCCAACCCTCCTCGGTGAGATGGAACACGGAATCGAACACCGTCCCGAGTAGCGGCTTGCCAAGGGCCAGCCCGCTGAGCAGCACGACGCCGAACAACACATAGATGATGGTGGGTTTGACTTTGATGAAGTGCTCGTCATGCAGGAAGAGCGTGAGCGAGCCGAACACCAGCACAATCGCCGCGGTGATGAGCGGCATCGCAGGTAGGTGCCGCGTCAGCGCGTACGACACCCCCAGCGCGAGCACCACGGCGACCATAAAAACGGCGGTGGCGACGAAGATACCAACGCGCTCGTCGGGCCCGATGTCCGCAGGCAGGATGGGCGACACCAGCGGCAGAAACAGCGCCGGCCGCGAATTCGCAAGAAAGAACAGCAGCAACGGCCCGAGATCGAGCCCGAGTTTGAGCACAGGGTTGAGCTGCGGCTTTTTTGCTTTCATCGCCGCTCATCTAGCGTGGCCGCAGCGCAATCGCCATCGGGCTTCGCGTTCCGGGGAGAGATGATTTTCATTCGATCCCGGCGATCGCCTGAGCGAAGTCCTTGGCCGAAAAGGGCGCGAGATCGTCGATGCCCTCCCCGACGCCGATGAAGTGAACCGGCAGGCCGAATTTCGCGGCGATCGCGACCAGGATGCCGCCGCGTGCCGTCCCGTCGAGCTTGGTCATGGCAAGTCCGCTAACGCCGGCGATATCGCGAAAAACCTCGACCTGGGAGAGTGCGTTCTGCCCGACCGTCGCGTCGAGAACCAACAAAACCGCATGCGGTGCCCTCGGCTCGATCTTCTTCATCACGCGCACGATCTTCTGCAGTTCCTCCATCAGCACCGCCTTGTTCTGCAGGCGTCCAGCGGTGTCGACGAGCAGCACGTCGATCTCCTCGCCGCGTGCCTCGGTGAGCGCATCGAAGGCGACGCCCGCGGCGTCGGCGCCCGACGATCGCGCGATGACCGAGGCGCCGCTGCGTCGGCCCCAGATCTTGAGCTGGTCGATGGCAGCTGCGCGGAACGTGTCGCCGGCGGCAAGCATCACCGAACGGCCTTCCGCGCGGAACTTGGCCGCGAGCTTTCCGATGGTCGTAGTCTTGCCCGAACCGTTCACCCCTACCACGAGCACGACGAATGGCCTTGCTTCGGCCATCGCGAGCGGCTTGGCCACCGGCGCGAGGACCTTTTCGACCTCGGCGGCGACCACCGCTTTGACCTCATCGGCCGTGATCGACTTGTCGTAGCGTCCTTCACCCACCGCGGCTGCGATCCTCGCGGCGCTATCGACGCCGAGATCGGCACGAATCAGCACATCCTCGATTTCATCGTTGCGCTTGACGACGAGATCCGCGACGGCGCCCCCGATCGACGCCGAGGTACGCTTGAGGCCGCCGCTGAGGCGCTGCCACCAGCTTTTCTCTTCTGCCGGCTGGTCGTTCATGTCATTCCGGTTCGTTCGACATCATGATCGTGATAGCGGTTTCATCCAAAGTTGGTAAGCGACCATGACGGCTGAAGAGATAGTGGCTCGGCTCGTCTATCGCGACGGCCTGATGCTGGTGATCGACAAGCCCGCGGGATTGGCAGTCCATAAGGGACCGAAGGGCGGCGAAAGTCTCGAAGATTATTTCGACGCGCTGCGTTTCGGGCTGCCGCGCCCGCCCGCGCTCGCCCATCGCCTCGACCGCGATACATCCGGCTGCCTGGTGCTCGGCCGCCATCGCAAGGCGCTGGCGGCGCTTGGCCGACTATTCAAGAGCGGACGGATCGGCAAGACCTATTGGGCGGTGGTCGCAGGCGAGCCGGGGCAGGAGGAGGGCCGCATCGAGCTGCCGCTCGGCCGCAAGGACGCCACGCGCGGCTGGTGGATGAAGCACGATCCCGCGGGCCGCACGGCGCTGACCACGTGGAAGGTGATGGGACAGACGCAGGCCGCCGCCAGCAATTCGCCTCGCCTCGCCTGGCTTGCGCTCGAGCCCGTGACCGGTCGCACGCATCAACTGCGCGTGCATTGCGCGGCCATGGGATGGCCGATCATCGGCGACAGCATCTATGGCGCCGCCCCGCGAACGCAGACACCCGATCTGCACCTGCACGCGCGCGAAATCGTCGTGCCGCTTTACAACAACCGGGCGCCGATCCGCGTTACCGCGCCCGTGCCGCCGCGCATGCAGCAGTTGCTGCGCGCGTGCGGATGGCGGGGCGAGCCGTCGGCCGAATGAGTCTGCGCGCGACGAAGACGCCGCTCAATAAAGGGTCGCCTTCAGGCGCGCCGGTGCCTCACGGTCGTGCGCCTCGCCGCCGAGCCGGCCCTCGGTCAATTCGGCCAGGATCGTGCCGTTACTCGGCAGACTCTTGCGGTCGACGTGGCGGGACGGATCCCACAGCTTGGAGCGCACGATCGCTTTCGAACACTGATAGAACACGCGATCAACGGAAACGACGAGCACGGCGCGCGGGGTCTTGCCGTCGACGAGGAAGCTTTGCGCCAGCGCCGGATCGGTCGAGATTGCAGCGCGGCCGTTGACGCGGATGGTCTCGCCGCAGCCAGGAATGAGGAACAGGAGCGCAACCCGCGGATCGTGCAAAATGTTGCGCAGGCTATCGATGCGGTTGTTGCCGCGCCGATCGGGAACGAGCAGGGTCTTCTCGTCGTGAATGCGCACGAAGCCCGGCGCGTCGCCACGCGGGGAGCAATCGAGTCCATCAGGGCCCGCGGAAGCCAGGGCGAAGAACGGCGCAGCCTCGATGAACGCCCGGTACTGGGCGGTGATGCGGTCGGTCTCCTTGGCGATCGATGGACCATAGGGCTCGCCATAGATGCGCCCGAGGGCCTCGATGCTGGTGATGATGTGATCGCGAAATTCCGACATGTCAGGCTCCCGCACGAACCGGCGGACTGTATCACGTTCCTCTCACACCCGTGCTACGCCGTGAGGAGTTGCCGCCCGTCATGGCCGGCGACGGTTACGTCGAGGATCATTCCCGGTTCCAAAGGCGTCGCAAGGCGCGCCCGGGTGAAATGCTCGGTGCGGCCGAGCTCGGGAGATTCGACCAACACCTGGCGGCGGGCGCCCACTTGCGCCTCGAGGTGACGGCGCAGCGCCGCTTCGCCTTTTTCGCGCAGCCGGCGAGCACGGTCCTTGATGACCTCGCGCTTGGTCTGCGGCATGCGCGCGGCGGGGGTGCCGGGCCGGGGCGAGAACGGAAACACATGGAGATGAGTGAGCCCGCATGCGTCCACGAGATCGAGCGACCTGGCAAACATCTCCTCGGTTTCGGTCGGGAATCCAGCGATGACGTCGGCGCCGAACACGACATCGGGCCGCAGTCGCCGCACCGTCTGGCAGAAGGCGATCGCATCGGCGCGCGAATGGCGACGCTTCATGCGCTTGAGAATGAGATCGTCCCCCGACTGAAGCGAGAGATGCAGATGCGGCATGAGTCGCGTCTCGGCCCCGAATGCCTCGAAGAGTTCACGATCGGCTTCCACCGAGTCGATCGACGAGAGTCGCAGCCGCGCGACGTCCGGCACATGTTTGAAAACCTGCTTCACCAACGTGCCGAGCTTAGGCGCACCCGGAAGATTTGCTCCATAGCTCGTGAGATCGACGCCGGTGAGCACGATTTCGCGATAGCCGCGCACGCAGAGGGTGCGCACTTGAGCTATGACCTCTCCCATCGGCACCGAGCGCGAATTGCCGCGGCCAAAGGGAATAATGCAGAAGGTGCAGCGATGGTCACACCCGTTCTGCACTTGGACGAAGGCGCGCGCTCGGCCCTCCAGGCCATCGATAAGATGCGCGGCCGTCCGCCTCACGGTCATGATGTCGTTGACCGCGATTTTCTCCTCGGCGGCGAGATCGAAGGGTCCTCGCGCCAAGGCGGCGCCGTGCTGGCGCCAGGCCTGCGCGCTGATCTTTTCCTGGTTGCCCAGGACCAACGCGACCTCCGTCATTTGCGCGAAGCTCTCGGGTGCGACTTGCGCGGCGCAGCCCGTCACCACGATAGGCGTGCCGGGGCGCTGGCGCTTGAGGCTGCGGATGGCCTGACGCGACTGCCGTACGGCCTCTTCCGTCACCGCACAGGTATTGACAATGACGGCATCGACCAGACCGGCACCATTCGCCTGACGGCGGATCACCTCGCCCTCATAAGCATTGAGCCGGCAACCGAAGGTGACGACATCGACGCTCATCGGCTCGCCCTCACTTTGAATAGGGCGGGATCGAATTTGCCCTCGTATTCGTAGGCAACCGGGCCTGTCATCAATACGTGATCATCTTGCACCCGCCACTCGATCCGCAGTTCCCCGCCAGGCAGGGCCACTGTCACCTCACGTTCAACGAGACCGAGCCGCGCTGCCGCCACCGCCGCCGCGCACGCAGCCGACCCGCACGCCTTGGTCAGCCCGGCGCCGCGCTCCCACGTGCGCACAACGAGACGGGCGCGCGAGGCCACCTGCGCGAGCGAGATATTGGCTCGCTCCGGAAATATCGGATGGGTCTCCAGTGACGGCCCGATCTTGCCGAGATCGTAGGCGCCGACGTCGTCGACCCAGAAGATGGCGTGCGGATTGCCCATGCTCAGCGCAGAAGGCGAGTGTAAGGTCGGTTCATCCATCGGACGTGTCCCGAGATCGATGGCCCGGGTATCCTCGAATTTCTTGGCGAGCGGGACCTCGTTCCAGGCAAAACGCGGCTTCCCCATATCGACGGTCGAGATCGACGGGCGCTCGCCCTTCCAGCAGTTCAGCAAGCCGGCCGTCGTTTCGAAGGTCAAAACGCTTTTGCCGGTTTCCTTGAACAACAACTCGGCAACGCAACGCATGCCGTTGCCGCAGGCCCCGGCCTCCGAGCCGTCGTTGTTGTAAATACGCAGATAGCCGTCGGTGCCGGAGGTACGCGGCGCATGCAGCGCCATCAATTGATCGTAGGGTACGCCGTTGGGCGCGGCAGCGGCACGGGCGTCCTGCGCACTGATCGTCCCGGCCTCCTTGCGCATGTCGACCACCACGATCTCATTGCCGAGACCGTTCATCTTCGTGAAGGGATGGTTAGCAAGCACGCTCATGTGGGGCCGAGTTGTCGCCGTGTTATATGGGAAAATCGACTCGGATGGGCAAATCGAGTGTTGCGCAGAGCTCCTGCGGGCGAAGCGCCGAAAGGTCCCATTTCCTTGACACTTTTGGCCTCCGCCGCCATAAGCATCCCCCGCAAGTCGGCTCGCGCCGACTTGCCTTTTTACGCGGCGGCCTCGGTCAGGGCGAGATGGATGCGGGACTCTTGGGGTTCCGCCTGCTGTCGGGGCGATTAGCGCCGTAACGCCTTCAGCTGACTGGAAGAAGCCGGTCCGTATCGAACACGAGGATCAACAGCGATGTTCGCAGTCATCAGAACCGGCGGTAAGCAATACCGCGTGGCTGCCGAGGACCTGATCAAGGTCGACAAGGTCAGGGGCAACCCGGGCGAGATCGTCCAATTTGGCGAGGTGTTGGTCGTCGGCGGCGACAGCATCACCCTTGGTCAACCAACGATTGCCGGCGCATCCGTTGCCGCCGAGGTCATCGAGCAAGGACGCGGGCCAAAGATCATCGCCTTCAAAAAGCGCCGCCGCAAAAATTCACGCAGGAGGCGCGGCCACCGGCAAGAATTCACGCTTCTGCGGGTAACGGAAATCCTCACCGACGGGGCAAAGCCAAGCCAAACCGCACGCCCCAAGCGCGAGCCGAAGAAGCCGGCGGCCACCGCGCCCGCCGAGGCGGGCGAACCCGATGAAGCCAAGCGGCCGAAGGCCAAGGCAGGGCCCAAGACGCGCGGCCGGGCCGCGGGCGCGAAGAAGCCTGCGAAATCCCCGGCGAAGAAGCCGCAGAAGCCGAAATCAGGCGGCAAAGACTAAGAAAAAGGGATGATTTCGCCACAAAGGTCGACTACATAGAGCCGACGTAAGGACCTGAAGCCATGGCCCACAAGAAAGCAGGCGGATCATCCCGCAACGGCCGCGACTCGAACAGTCAGCGGCTCGGCCTGAAGATTTTCGGCGGCGAGCAAGTTCTTGCCGGCAACATCATCGCGCGCCAACGCGGCACCAAATGGCATCCGGGCGCCAATGTCGGCTTAGGCAAAGATCATACCCTGTTTGCCCTGACCAACGGCCGTGTCGAATTCCGGACCAAAGCCAAGGGCCGGGTATTCGTGTCGGTTGAGCCGATGACGGAGGCGGCGGCCGAATAGACGGTAGACTAATCGAGGTCTGCCGGATCCCATCGAACCGGCGGGCCCACACGGGATGCCCAAGAGGGGAGACGGGAATCCGGCTCCCCTCTTCGCTTTTGAGGAAGCCCGTGTGATGACCGTGTTCGATCGGATTGCGCCGGAAGCCCTGCGGGACAGATCTATTCCGCTCTTATGCACGGAGCGGCTCATTCTGCGCGCGC
>VAZM01000181.1:0-535 GCA_005883135.1 Alphaproteobacteria bacterium | reverse complement strand
AACGATTGCTGCACTCGTCAACGACCGTCGGATCGCGGACAATACGCTGCGCATTCCGTATCCTTATGGGATCGCCGATGCGCAAGCGTTTATCGCCTGCGCGAACGCAAACTCCGGCGAGACCGTATTCCTCATCACCGAGCGTGACACGACCGTGCTCGGCGCTTGTGGAGTTGCCGAACAGCCCGCGGCACCGCCCGAGATCGGCTATTGGCTCGCCGTTCCATTCTGGGGCAGGGGTTACGCGACTGAAGCCGCGCGCGCGATGGTCGATTACGCCTTCGAACATCTCGGGTACGAGCTGCTTCACGCCGGCGCGCGGGTGACTAACGCTGCCTCGCGCCGGGTGCTGGAGAAGTGCGGCTTCCAGTGGACGGCGGTCGGCCTCTATCGCATCGAATCGCTCGCCTCGTCCGCGCCCTTCGACCGTTTCCGGCTCGAGCGCGGGCCGTGGGCCGCAGCCCGCGGCGCGCGGCGTGGCAACTCGGAAGGCCGTTCTTAGGCGCTTCACTGCATCCCGTGCGGAAGACGTTCG
>VAZM01000538.1 GCA_005883135.1 Alphaproteobacteria bacterium | reverse complement strand
CTTTCAAGGTCGTTTAACCATCGAGCTGCAACCGTCAGCCGGGGGCTCCCCAAAATCCAAGATTTCTCGTGCGTGCCCGGCCCCCCTCGGGTAAACATGACATGCATTTTGGTGTATGGTGCCGGGGAGCACGGGCGAAAGCTATTGTAAAATAACGGGTTTTTGGATGATCCCTGCTTCCTCTCGGTTATCGCCGGCGGCAGCACGGTCCACTCCGGTGCGTTCCGAACTTGGCGCCGCACTCGCATCCTGCCGCGGCGCCTTCATCGCCATCGGCCTCGTAAGCGGGCTGAGCAACGTCCTGATGCTCACCGGGGCGATGTTCATGCTGGAAATTTATGATCGGGTGCTGCCCAGCCGCAGCGTGCCGACCCTCGTCGGTATCGCGATCCTCGCCGCTGGTCTTTATGCAGCGCAAGGAATGCTGGATTTGATACGCAGCCGCGTCTTAGTTCGCATCGGCAGCGCTCTCGACGAAGATGTCAGCGGACGCGTATTCGACACGATCTTGCGCCTGCCGATGAAGGTCGGGAAAGTGGGTGATGGCCTACAGCCGCTGCGTGACCTCGACAGCGTGCGTTCTTTCCTATCCGGCTTGGGCCCTATCGCGCTGTTCGACCTTCCGTGGCTGCCTCTCTACATCGGTATTTGCTACCTGCTGCACCCTTGGCTCGGCTACACCGCACTCGGCGGCGCCATCATCCTTATAGCGTTGACCCTTGTCACCGAGATGCTCACACGACGGCCGACCAAGGCCGCTTCTAGCTTTGCCGTATCGCGCAGCCAACTCGCGCAAGCAGGGCACCGAAATGCTGAAGCGATCGTCGCGATGGGGATGGTCGGCCACATGGTGCATCGCTGGGCCGAGGCCAACCGGCAGTATATGGCTGGTCAATGGAGCGCTAGCGACGTGGTCGGGGGCCTTGGCGCCGTCTCCAAGGTGCTGCGCATGATGCTGCAGTCGGCCATGCTCGGCGTGGGCGCTTTTTTGGTGATCCTCCAAGATGCCACCGCGGGCATCATCATTGCCGGATCGATCTTGGCCGCGCGGGCGCTCGCCCCCGTCGATCTGGCCATCGCGCACTGGAAGGCATTCGCCGCGTGTCGGCAGAGCTGGCAACGTTTGAATAAGCTTCTCGCGATGCTTCCCTCAGAGCGGCCGACGATGCTCCTTCCCGCGCCACGCGAAAAGCTCACTCTGGAGAATGCGAGCGCTTCTCCACCGGGCAGCGCCAAGCTCGTGTTGCAGGATGTATCCTTCAAGCTCGAGCGCGGCAACGCTCTCGGCGTGATCGGCCCGACCGGCTCTGGCAAGTCCTCGCTTGCACGCCTGCTGGTCGGAGTATGGCCACCAGCGCGAGGCAAGGTTCGGCTTGATGGATGTACCTTCGACCAGTGGTCGTCCGAGGTGCTCGGCACTCACATCGGCTATTTGCCGCAGGATGTTGAACTCCTTACGGGGACGGTGGCGCAGAATATCGCGCGTTTCGAATCGGAACCTGACCCGAAAGCGATCCTGGCTGCGGCCAAGGCCGCCGGGGTGCACGAACTCATCACCGAATTGGGCGAAGGCTACAAGATGCAGGTGGGTGAGCGCGGCGAAGCCATATCGGCCGGGCAGGCGCAACGGATCGCGCTTGCCCGCGCGCTCTACCGTGATCCGTTTCTCGTCGTCCTCGACGAGCCGAACTCGAATTTGGACGCAGCGGGCGATGAAGCGTTGACAAAGGCGATCCTTGGGGTGCGGGCCCGCGGCGGCATTGTCATTGTCATCGCGCACCGGCCAAGCGCAATCGCCGGCGTCGATCTCCTGCTGATGCTCAATCAGGGGCGTGTGCAGGCTTTCGGTCCGAAGGATGAGGTTCTGAGCAAAGTCCTGCAACGCGACGCGCCGCCCCCGCCGCGTCCGCTGAAGGTGGTATCGGAGAAAGGAAACGCCTCGTCATGAAGGTTACATCGGCTGCGCGGCGTTCGATGCGCCGGCACCTCGTTGCCGCCATCGTGGTCACCTCAATCCTCATCATTGGTGTCGGTGGGTGGGGGGCGACGGCAGTGATCTCAGGAGCGGTTGTCGCCTCCGGAGCCCTGGTGGTCGATTCGAATGTAAAAAAGGTTCAACACCTGACGGGCGGCATCGTCGGTGAACTTCGCGTACGTGACGGTGATCACGTTCGCGCCAACGATATCGTCGTGCGCCTCGACGAAACGGTGACGCGGGCGAACTTGGCGATCATTACCAAAGGGTTGGATGAGCTGATGGCCCGCAAGGCAAGGCTTGAGAGCGAACGCGATGGGGCAGATACCCTTGTCTTCCCCGCCCAGCTGCTTGCGGGCGCCGGCGATCCCGACCGCGCAGCGGCAATGGATAGCGAACGCAAACTTTTCAACTTGCGCAAAACGGCTCGCAGCGGCCAGAAGGCGCAGCTGAGCGAGCGGATCGCCCAGCTTGGGGAGGAGATTACTGGTCTCACCGCGCAGCAGAATTCGAAGGCCAAGGAAATTGCGCTCATCGAGCGAGAGCTGGCGGGCGTGCGTGAGCTTTGGAAACAGAATCTGGTCCAGCTCACCCGGCTTACTGCGCTCGAGCGTGAGGCGGCCCGCCTCGACGGTGAACACGGTCAATTGATTGCGGCCGCGGCGCAAGCCAAAGGTAAGATTGCCGAGACAACGTTGCAAATTCTCCAGATAGATCAAGATA
>VAZM01000537.1:2334-2784 GCA_005883135.1 Alphaproteobacteria bacterium | reverse complement strand
GACTTCGATTACATCGTTACGCTGGACACAGATTCCTTTCCCGTGCGAGATGATTGGTTGGATGTCCTCGTTTCCGCATGCGAGCGGGGCGCCGCCGTGGCTGGCGTATATAGGAACGAGATGGCGCCAAAGGTGCATCCATTTATCCACGTGAGCGGCTTCTGCGCGCGTCGCCACGACCTCCAAGCCCTCGGCGTGTCGTTCGGCCGGAAGTTGCAACTCGATTCCGGCTACAACCAAGATGTCGGTCAAAAGATCACCTACGAATTTCTTCGCCTCGGCCGCGAGATCGCGCCATTAGAACGGAGCAACAAGGTGAACTATCATCCAATAGTCGGCGGGATATACGGGGACGTGATCTACCATCAAGGTGCCGGAAGTAGGAGGCCATACTTCCGGACGGCTGAGAACGTTGCTACCAACACGGCGGAGGTCAGCACCGTCCTGCGC
>VAZM01000537.1:0-2273 GCA_005883135.1 Alphaproteobacteria bacterium | reverse complement strand
GGATCAAGCCGCTGTGAGTCGATTGCGCGCAGCGTCTTGCAGGTCATTTACGTTGCGCGGTCCGGAGGTGTGATGCCTGCGCTTTTAGGTGTGGTCATTCTTGGCATGCATCGCAGCCGGACGTCCCCGATCACCCGATTGGTCAGCTTGCTCGGCATGACTGTATGCCGCCGTGATGACGCGCGTCCGGCGCGCTGTCGGCGCTCCGGAGTGCCCATGTCGCGCTCGAGGCGTAGCCGGCACCGACGGGGTCCGTTTGGTGCGAACGCGGCTCGATCAGTCCGAACCGGCAAGTGCCAACCTGCCTCCAATCGAGTCTACGGTTCTCCCGAGCGCGCGTTTCGCTAGGCCGCGAGATCGCACCACTAGCGCAGCAACAAGGTGAACTATCATCCTGAAGCGCTTTGGCTGCACTCCCTCCTGGCCAGCGAGTGCTAGCAGCGGAGGCGCACTCACGCTCAGGGCCTCCTCGTCGTCATGCAACCCGCCAAGGACATACTCGACTTCATCATCATTGGTGCCCAGAAGGCCGGTACCACATCGCTTTTCGAGTATCTCAGGCTGCACCCAGAGATCTCCCTGCCTGCCAGCAAGGAGGCTCCGTATTTCAGCCACGACAGCATGTACAGCCGCGGCTGGCCGGCCTATATGAGGAAAATCGCGTTTGCCGATCCCCAGCGCAAGTGGGGCACGGTGACCACGCGTTACATGGCAGGTGGTGTCACTGGCGGCGCGGTAAACAACAACAACTATGACGAGCGCACGGTGCCGTTGCGAATTCGCGAGCGCCTACCGAAGGTACGCCTGATCGCGATCTTGCGCGATCCCGTTGAGCGCGCGGTTTCCCATCATCGAATGGTGTTGATGGACGGCCGCGAGCAGCGGTCCTTTGACGATGCGATCGGTGATCTGCTGCGGCCGGAGATGCTCGAACGCGCGCGCAGGCACCCCCGGGAGACGACGGGCTACGTCGTGTGGGGCGAGTATGGCCGAATCCTGGCGGGTTATTTCGATGTCTTCCCTCGTGAGCAGATCCTCGTAGTCTTCACGGACGAACTCGAGCGCGCTCCCGCGCAACTCCTGCGCCGCATCCAAGAGTTCATAGGTGTAGTGGCAGACTTCAAACCTCCTAATCTGGCGGTGAGGTACCGAGGCGGCGCGGGACAGCGACGGTTTTCCCGGATGGGCCCATATGCTTGGCTGAGCCCGCAGGCTTTGCAGCGTGTGCTTAGGCAAAACTCGGTCGTGCGAGCGGTCTGGGACCTTATACCCGAGGCCGGTCAGCGGCGTTTGAGACGCCCGTACGAACGCTTCGCCTATCGAGTCGACCTATGGAACCGGCGCAGCGGTGCGAGTGCTGATGAGGGGAACAGCGCGCAGCCGAGTCCCGCGACGCTCCTGCGGCTGCGGGAGCACTACGAACAGGACACCGGCCACCTCGCTGCCCTGCTGGAGGTGACCCCGTCGTGGCAGACGGCGGGTGAACCGAGGTGAACGCACGCTTCGGGTCGTCCTTAGTCGGCCAGGCTTCGTCTGCTTGCAAGGCCGACCACGCCATGTGCGAGCCCAAGCGGCGGCGCTAGCGCAGCTTGACGTCCCCGGCCAGCGCATTCCGCGGCGCGAAGGTCTAGCCGTCTTGCCGACTCCCGACGCCCAGGCAGATGCACGCGCTTGCCCGCGAGGCGATCCTCCATGCCGCTCGGCGGCATCTGCCGGATCCTAGTTTGCGTGCAGGAATCGTCCAGCGCTATGCGAATACTCACCGGGAGCCAAGCAACCATCGAGCATCGGAGCACCCGTGGACGGAAAGGCCAAGGTCATCGCATTCGCCAATCAGAAGGGCGGCGTGGCCAAGACGACGACAACGCTCAACCTTGCGGCGGCCTTCGCAGAGGAGGGCCATCGCGTGCTCTGCGTCGACATGGACCCGCAGGGCAACCTCACGATGTCGCAGGGGATCGACCCCGACACGCTCGAGAAATCGATGTACGACGTGCTCGTGCACCGCGTCTCGATCCGCGAGGTGATCCGCAAGCGCGAGATCGACATCGCGTGCGCGTCGATCGACCTCGCCGGGGCGGAGATCGCGATGTCCACGATGATCGGGCGCGAGCGCGCGCTGCAGAAAGCGTTCGAGCCCGTCCTCGAGGACTACGACTTCATCTGCATCGACACGCCGCCGAGCCTGGGCCTGCTGACGATCAACGCGCTGACGGCGGCGGACAAGGTCATCGTCCCGGTGCAGTGCGAGTATCTGTCGATGCGCGGCCTGA
>VAZM01000536.1 GCA_005883135.1 Alphaproteobacteria bacterium | reverse complement strand
TCGGCCGCGACTTTGACATTGGGCATCATGGTGACGTCGAAGCTCGACTCGTCGAACACCATGACGATATGCGGCAGCTTGCGGCCCGGGGGGCACGCTGCGACGGGCCCGACGTTCAACCGCTCCCCAGTCGCGGGATCGGCCTCCAACACGCCCCCGTTCGTCAGGTCGACGGCCGCAACGGCAGCCGAGCGCGCGAATTTGGAGACGTATTGATGCGGGTAGAATTCGTCCTCGCGGTCGGTCGGCACCGCCAACGACAGCCCGGCGAGCGCGGCGAGGCAAAGGAGACATCCGAGCAAGGCGGTGCCGCGGCGCACACGAAACGGCTCGGCCCGCCACAGCAGGACCATTACCGGCAGCGCCAACACCACGGCGAGCGCGAGCTTCCCGACCAGACCCGGATTGACCTTCAGGAAGAAGGAGAACGTGGCGGCATCGATGAGCATCACGTCCACGAAGGTCGCCGTCATCAGGAGGATGCCGTGCTTGAACTGCGACAACGCGATCAGGATGACGATCAGCACGAGCGACAGCGCCGCCGAGGTCAGCGGGCGCCGCAGCACAACGAGCCAGAAAAAGTTGAGCGCGGCCCAGGTGAGCACGAACGCCGCTTGCGCCGACGGTTCGTCCTCGGACCAGAGCCATATGCCGAAGGCGGCGAGATGGATGGCGACAAGCAGCACGAGGCAGCCGGCATGCCGGCGATCGGCGCTCGCGAGACGGTTCTTCAGGTCGAGGACGGCGGGCGGCATGACTCGAGGCGGCAGCCGCGCTCTTGTCGACATTCACCGCGGCGGGCGCCTGTCATCTTTCTGTAATAAAATTGTCATGGCAAGGGCCAAGGACGCGGGGTAGTTCCCCCTTCCCCCGCTGCGCGGGCCCATTCAGTCCGGCCGTGACCCGACCCGTCCGCTTTCTGCTTTCAGGGGGACAGTTTCGCGGATGGCTACGCCGCGCTCGCGCGAAGTGGAATCAATGCGGCGGCGAACTCGGTGTGCTCCCCTCCCCCTTGTGGGGAGGGGTTGGGGTGGGGGTCCGTCATCGGATCACCGCACGACCCCCACCCCGGCGCTTCGCGCCGACCCTCCCCACAAGGGGGAGGGCAGGACCGAGTTCGCTGCTCGCGCTGATTCCTTTCATCTGAATACGTCCAATCTTTCCTAATCCTTCACCCCGCCCAGGGCGCAGACGATCTTCCATTCCTGCGCGGTCACCGGCTGCACCGAGAGGCGCGGATGTTTTGCCAGCGACATCTGCTTGAGCCGCGCATCCGCTTTGACGGCCGCCAGGGTCACCGGTTTCGGAAAGGGCTTCACCGCCTTGACGTCGACGGCAACAAAAACGCCCTTGTCGTCGGTCGGATCGCGATAGCTTTCGCGGATGACCTCGACGATGCCGACGACCTGCTTCTCCTCGCCGGTGTGATAGAAGAACGCGTGCTCGCCCTTCTTCATGGCCTTGAGATTTCCGCGAGCGATGAAATTGCGCACGCCCGTCCACGGGTCGCCCTTCGCGCCGCGCTTGACCTGGTCGTCCCAGGAAAACGTCTCGGGCTCGGTTTTCAGAAGCCAATAAGCCATTCGTTGGTCCTCCAGCCTTGTCTCGCCGGCCCTCTCGTTCCGTCATTGCCGGGCATCGCGCGTCGGAAGACGCGCGTAGACGCGCTTTCGTCCTGGCAATCCATCGCCTTCGCAAAAAGGTCTTCCGAAGAAGATGGACCACCCGAACTCGGGTTTACCCGAGTTCGGGCATTTTAATTGCGTAAGTCGGATTTGTCCGACGTGCGTGGTCAGCCCGCGGGTGACGGCCCTGCTACCCCTCCGCGCGGAACGGCCGCGTCAACAACGCTTCGACCGCCGCGTCCACGCTGGTGCGGCCGGCGAGGATGTCGGCGACCGCACTCGCGATCGGCATGTCGACGCCTTTCTCCTTCGCCATCTCGACCAGCACCGGCGCGGTGAAAATGCCTTCGGCGAGCACGCCGCTCGCCTGCGCCGGATCGCCCCGGCCCACGGCCATGCCGAAGGAGTAATTGCGCGACTGGGCGTTCGAGCAGGTGAGGATGACGTCGCCGAGCCCGGACAAGCCGGTCAAGGTCTCGGGGCGCGCGCCGCACGCGCGGCCGAAGCGAAACAGCTCGGCGAAGCCGCGCGTCACCAGCGCCGCGGCGGCGCTGGCGCCGAGCTTACGGCCGGCGACGATGCCCGCGGCGATGGCGAGCACGTTCTTGGCGGCGCCGCCGATCTCGACCCCGCGCACGTCGGTGGAATGATAGGGCCGCAGCGTCGACGAGCCGAGCGCGCGCGCCAGCGCCGCGGCTACGGCTTCGTCGCCGGCGGCGAGTGTCACGGCCGCCGGCTGGCCGCGCGCGACCTCGGCGGCAAAGCTCGGCCCCGACAGGATCGCGGGCAGCGCCGCCGGCGCGGCCTCGGCGATCACCTCGGTCATGAATCGGTGCGTGCCGCGCTCGATGCCTTTGGCGCAGGCGATGACCGGCGTGCCCTGCCTGAGTTCCGGGGCGATGGTGCGCGCCGCGGCGCGCAGATGCTGCGAGGGAACCGCTAATAGGATGGCGTCGTAGCGTCCGACCTCTGCCCCCACGGCTGCGATGCCCACGTTTTCGTTCACCGGCACTCCGGGCAAGCGCGGTGACTCGCGTCGATCCACCAGCAGCTCGGCGCCGGCGCGGTCGCGGGCGGCGAGCAGCACCGCGCGACCGGCGCGCGCCGTGCCCCACGCGCCTGCTCCGACGACGGCGATGTGTTCGAATGCCATGGTTTTTCAGTGAGCAGTCTAAAGCGGAATGAGATTAGTTGAGTCGTCATGCCCGCGCTTGGCGCGGGCATCCACGTCTTGTTTTATAGCAAGATCAAGACGTGGATGGCCGGGATATAAGCGCGTTCACGTGCGTCTTCCGACGCGCTATGCCCGGCCATGACGCAAAAAATCCTGGTTTGAAAGTCTGCCAATGCTCGTCAGCCATCCTCGAATGCGGCAGGTCTGCTTGCATCCATCGTCGGAGTTTCAGCGCCGTGCGGCGCTGCGTCCTGCTCCGGCCCCGTCACGTCATGCAGCGACCAGCGGGCGTGCGGGACCGCGGCGAGCGTGTCGGTGAGCCCGAGCGCGAGGCGTTCCGCGCCCGCCCAGGCGATCATGGCGCCGTTGTCGGTGCACAGCGCCGCCGGCGGCAACACCAGCACCGTGCCGGTCTCGAACGCGACCTGGTGCAGAACCTTGCGGATCGCCTGGTTGGCGGCGACCCCGCCGGCGGCGACCAGCGCGTTCGGCTTGCCGTAACTCTCGCGGAACATCTTTACCCCCGCGCGCAGCCGGTCGCCGACGACCTCCACCACGCTCTGCTGGAACGAGGCGCAGAGGTCGCGCATGTCGCCCTCGCTCAGCGGCGCCATTCGCTCCGCCTCGACGCGCAGCGCGGTCTTGAGTCCTGACAAGGAAAAGTCGGCGTGAGCGCGCCCCAGCATGGGCCGCGGCAGCGCGACGCGCGCGGGGTCGCCCCGAGCAGCTTCGCGGTCTTGTCGAAGGCTTCGCCGATGGCGTCGTCGACGGTGGTGCCGAGCCGCACGTAGTCGCCGACGCCGAGCACCGCGACGATCTGCGTATGTCCGCCGGAGGCGAGGAAGAGACAATAAGGAAACGGCGTGGCGTCGGTGAGCCGGGCGGTGAGCGCGTGCGCCTCGAGATGATTGACCGCGATCAGCGGCTTCTCGCTGACGAGGGCGATCGCCTTGGCGGTCGTGAGCCCCACGATGACACCGCCGATCAAGCCCGGTCCTGCGGCGGCGGCGATGCCGTCGAGGCCGGCGAAGCTTACGCCTGCATCTGCCATCGCCTTGGCGATCACGACATCGAGCGCCTCCACATGCGCGCGCGCCGCGATCTCCGGCACGACGCCGCCGAAGGCGGCGTGCGCGTCGATCTGCGAGAGCACGATGTTGGAGAGAATCCGCCCCGGCCCTTGCGCAAGCCGCTCGACGACCGCCGCGCCGGTCTCGTCGCACGTCGTTTCGATGCCGAGCACGAACATTTGACATCCCATCCACGCGTGAAGCCCGGATTTCGCTGACGCGCGGCTGCGACCGGCGTAGCATTGCGAGGTCATGGGGTGCAATCCTCGCCGCCGTCCTCGATCCGATCCGCGTCGCTCGTCATCGGCACGCGCGG
The DNA here is from genome assembly GCA_005883135.1 of Alphaproteobacteria bacterium. GTDB lineage: Bacteria > Pseudomonadota > Alphaproteobacteria > Rhizobiales > Xanthobacteraceae > VAZQ01. The sequence continues at coordinate 415 of VAZM01000536.1, read as the reverse complement.
CAGCCCGCTCGCGCTCGCGCAGGCCAGAGAGGTGCGTGATCGCTTGGCCGCCGCGCACGCGCTTGCCGCTGAGCGCATCGAGCTCGAGGTCATCCGCACCAGCGGCGACATCATCCGCGACCGGCCGTTGGCGGAGGCCGGCGGCAAGGGCCTGTTCACCAAGGAGATCGAGGAGGCGCTCATCGCCCGCACCATCCATCTCGCGGTGCATTCGGCCAAGGACATGGCGACCATCCTGCCGCCGGGACTGCGGATCGCCGGCGTGCTCGCGCGCGAGGATGCGCGCGACGTCTTCATCAGCGCCAAGGCGAAGACGCTCGAAGGCTTGCCGCGCGGCGCGCGCGTCGGCACGGCGTCGCTGCGCCGCCAGGCGCTCATCAAGCGGCTGCGCGGCGACCTCGATGTCGTTTCCATG
>VAZM01000535.1 GCA_005883135.1 Alphaproteobacteria bacterium | reverse complement strand
CTTGCCACGTTCGCGCCGGGGACGATCGCCGCTATGCGCACTATCCTTCCCGACTGGCTCGAACCTGCCAATCCGTTCGACTTCTGGATCGCTATTGACATCAAGGGCCCGCGCGAAGCGCACGAAGCCGGACTCACGGCGTTATTTGCCGATCCGAACGTCGACCTGGTGCTATGCACGTTGCTCGCGCCGGGCAACGCCGATTTTCCGGAATTCGGTGAGCTGCTGCGGCGCCTGCGCCGCACCTATGACAAGCCGGTTGTGCTCGTGATCTACGGCGGAGAGGCACAGCAGCGCTGGACCGCGGATCTCGAAGGGGCCGACGTGCCGATCTTCAACACCACGCGGGCGGGTGTGCGCGCATTGTCGTTCATGGTTGAGGCGACAATGTAATCGAGCCGCCGTCTCAGCGGCGCATGAGGGCCAGCGCCGTCCGCGCATAGATCTTCGCGCAATCGGCGACGTCCTGCTCGTTTGCGTAATCGTCGACGCCGGCCGACAGCGTCGGCTGGGGACCATAGCAAACCGCAGGGACGCCGAGCTCGCGCCAACGCCGGGCGTCGCTTCCGGGCAAGCGCACTACGAACGGCGGAGCAGTGCCGCGCACCAAGGTCGCCGCGGCCGCCAGTTCGACCACCAACGGGTTGTCGAGCGCGGTCCAATTGGCGTCCCACGATTTGACCACGGCGATGTTGATGGCATCGCCGTCCGCCTGCTCGCGGATCATCCTCTCACATGCTTGCGCGGTGATGCCGGGTGGAAGCCGGACGTCGAGCTGCGCCCGCGCCCGCGGCGCTACTTGGCTGCGAACCGTGCCAGCCGCCAGCGTCCCTGCATTCAGCGAGAGCCGCAGCCCGAGATTTCCCTCGCCACCGCTCACCCCCGTAAGCTCGCGCGGCAAAGTCGCGTACATCTCGTTCATCGCATCGATCTGCGCCAAGAAGGCGGCGAGCTTCATGACCGCGGTGTCGGCGCGCAGCGCCCGCGATGCGTGTCCGCCGCCAGACCGTGTTTCCACATCGAGCCAGAGAAGCCCCTTCTCGGCGACGGCGAAGTGCATGAATCCCGGACCTTCGCCACTGATGAGGAAATCGCCGGTCATATCCGGCCGCTGCTGCAGCAGGAAGACGGCGCCGCGCTCTCCGAACATGACCTCATCCGAGACGGCGGTCATGGTCAAACGACCTCTCCACGCATTGCTGTGCCGGTTGAGAATGGTCGTCGCCAGGCACATCGCCGCCAGCGCGCCCTTCATGTTGCCCATTCCGAGTCCATAGAGGCGGCCATTACGGCGCGACAGGCGCATGATCGGGACGGTCCAAGCCGCCTCGTCACCGGCTTCCATGGTGTCCATATGCGCATTGAAGACGACGTGGCGTCCCCCCGCACCGGCCTCGACGCAGCCAATAATGTTGGGAGCGTCATCGTCGGCCGCGACCCTTTCGGTCGGAATGCCGTGCCCCGACAGATAGGCGCGCAACACGTCGGATACCTCGACAGTACGGCCGGGCGGATTGACGCTCGATGCCGCGACCAGTTGACCGCACAGCTCGATCAACTCCTCGCGCGCCGCATCGATGTCGCGACAGACCGTATCGGCGAGGCCGCTACTCATCATGTGCTCCGCTGAGCAACGACGTCATCGGGCCGACGGCCGACAATGCTGCGGTAAACCTCCGGATCCGTGGCTCCTTCGGTACCAAAGACGAGAACGCGACTGTCGCGTCTCAAATTGAGACGTGCGCGCGCCTCGGCGTCGGCGCTTGCCATCAGCAGGCCAACCAGTCCCGCCACTCCCGATTCACCCGCCACGACGGGGTCGTCGCCGAAGCGTCCCTCGGCCAACAGCCGCATGCAGTCGACTGCCGCCTCGTCATCGATGGTCATGAATGCGTCGGCGCCGGTCGCGAGAATGCGCCAAGCCAGCGGCGAGACCTCGCCGCAGGCCAAACCTGCCATGATGGTGTCGAGCGCGCCCTCTGCCGGTGTCGCACGGCCCGCCACACCGCTGCGGTAAAAGCAGTCTGCTTTTTCCGGCTCGACGATCACAAAACAGGGGCGTGCAGCGCCATAGCGCTCCCAAAGATAAGAACACACACTTCCCGCCAACCCTCCGACGCCTCCCTGGACGAAGACGTGGGATGGCAACGCGGACGTCTGCCGCAGTGCCTCCTCGACCATGAGGCTGTAGCCCTGCATCACGTCACGCGGGACGTCCGTGTAACCCTCATAAGCTGTGTCGGAAACCACCATCCAGCCCCGCGCCGCTGCATCCGCCGCGGCGCGCCGAACGCCGTCGTCATAAGTCCCGGCGAAGCGCCTGATCTCCGCACCATGGGCAGCGATCGCCTGGCAGCGACCCGCGCTGACGGTTTCTGGGATGTAAATCACGCATCGGCAGCCGAAGGTGCGCGCTCCCCATGCGACCGAGCGACCGTGATTGCCGTCGGTCGCGCACGTCACCGTAATGCGCGACGTGACATCGGCGTAACGACCCGATGTGAGATCGAACGAGGATGCCGTGACATCTTTCTGCTGCCGAATGCTGTTTCGCAGAAGTTTGAATACGGCGTAAGCACCGCCCAGTGCCTTGAAGCTCCCGAGACCGAAACGTTCGGCTTCGTCCTTGTAGAGAATGGCACTAATTCCGGCCCGCGCCGCCAGCTTCGGCAGGAGATGCAGTGGGGTCGGTTTGTAGCCGGGCCATGCCATGATTTCGCGTTTGGCGCACGTCAATGCTGCGAGGCTCAGGATCGCTGCGCGGCCGTCAGCGGCATAAGGCGCATCACGCGCGGCGCGCGGATTCGCGAATACCCGGAACCCTGTTGAGGTCAG
>VAZM01000534.1 GCA_005883135.1 Alphaproteobacteria bacterium | reverse complement strand
TCCGAAGCGCTTGCATTCGGACTTGTTCTTGCTTGCGGCGCGGTCGTCGTTCTTGGTCTCGCGGTCAACTTCACAGCTGCAGCGCTGCTCGCCTTCACGATCTTCTTCTATGTCGTCGTGTACACGATATGGCTGAAGCGGCTCACGCCACAGAACATCGTAATCGGGGGCGCTGCAGGTGCATTGCCGCCGGTGATTGGCTGGGCAGCAGGGACGGGGGAGATAGGGCTCGAGCCACTTATCTTGTTCCTGATCGTCTTCTTGTGGACGCCGCCCCACTTCTGGGCACTCTCGCTCAATCGCGCTGAGGAGTATGTATGCACGCGCGGGCGTCCCCATGTTGCCGGTCGTTGCGGGAAGGACCGCAACAACACGCCAGATCCTTATCTATAGCGTTCTCTTGGGACCGATTTCGCTGCTTCCGTGGGTAGTCGGCTTTGCCGGCACGATCTATGGCGTCACTGCGTCGATCAGCGGAGTCATTCTCATAGTGCTCGCGTTCCGGCTGAGCAGGAGTTGTGAGACCGACCGGCAAGCTGCTCATCGCCTATTCATATTCTCCATTTCCTACTTGTTCATGTTGTTCGCAGCCCTCCTCGCCGACCACAGCGCCGGCTCATGGTCACTCGCTCCTTCATCATCGCGCGACGCTCGGACCGGCGGCGGATCGGTGACAGCCGAAGTCCTGCTCCGTCCCCTCGCAACCAGATGCAGTTTTAGCGGCATCCCGACAGACGAGGTCTAACATGCGATACAGTCTACTGGCCGGCCTTTTGATCTGCGCCGCGACACTGAGCGGCTGCACGGAAGGTGTCCTCGATCCCAAGGGACCCATTGCCGGTGCCGAACGGCAAATTCTGTTCAACTCGCTCGGGATCATGCTTGCGATCGTCATCCCGACCATCCTCGCCACTCTTGGCGTCGCCTATTGGTATCGTTCGTCCAACTGGCGCGCCCGATACATGCCCGACCTCGTCTATTCCGGGCGCCTCGAACTGCTCGTCTGGTCGATCCCTGCCATGACGGTGCTTCTGGTCGGCGGCGTCGCCTGGGTCGGTGCACACGACCTCGACCCGCACAAACCGATTACTTCCGCAGTAAAGCCCGTCACGGTTCAGGTCGTCTCGCTCGACTGGAAATGGCTATTCATCTATCCGGACCAAGGCATCGCGAGCGTCAATCAACTGACCATACCGGTCGGCACGCCGGTCAGCTTCGAGCTGACCTCCTCGGGCGTGATGAACAGCTTCTTCGTGCCGCAACTCGGTAGCCAGATCTACACCATGCCGGGAATGACGACGCGCCTTCAGCTCAAAGCCGACCATGCTGGAGCTTACCGTGGGCTGTCGGCTCAGTATAGCGGAGAAGGTTTTGCCGATATGCGCTTTGCCGTCGATGCCGTACCGGCTGAAAACTTTGCGCAGTGGGTGGATGCCGCGCGCAACGCCGGTCCGGTGCTCGACGGTCGGGCCTACGCCGATCTGGCCAAGCCAAGCCAAGCGGTTACCCCTTTCACATATCGTGCCGTCGCTCCCGATCTGTTCAACGGGATCTTGAGCTCCGGGATGCAACCAGACTCATTGCGGCTCACCTACCAGGCATCACAGAGGACGGAAAAATGAATCTCCTTGGCAAGCTCAGCTGGAGCGCGATCCCGTTTGACCAGCCGATCGTGATGTTCGCGACGGGATTGATGGTTCTGGCCATCGTTTCCGTGCTTGGATGGATCACGCTCAAGGGATACGTGCCGTATCTGTGGCGCGAGTGGATCACATCCGTCGATCATAAGCGTATCGGCGTGATGTACATCCTGCTGGCCCTTATCATGCTGCTCCGCGGCTTCACCGACGCAATCATGATCCGCACGCAGCAAGCAGTGGCGGCCGGAGGCGCGCAGGGCTATCTGCCGCCAGAACATTTCGACCAGATTTTCTCGGCACACGGCACCATCATGATCTTCTTCATGGCGATGCCGTTCGTGATCGGACTGATGAATTTCGTGGTGCCGCTGCAGCTCGGCGTCCGCGACATGGCCTTTCCCACACTGAATTCAGTCGCCCTGTGGCTGACCGCATCGGGGATACTCTTGACGAACATCTCGCTGGCGGTGGGCGAGTTCGCAAAGACCGGCTGGGTCGCTTATCCGCCGCTCAGCGAACTGCAATTCTCGCCCGGCGTCGGCGTCGACTACTATCTCTGGGCGCTGCAAATCTCAGGCATAGGCACATTGCTGACGGGAATAAACTTCGTCACAACGATTCTGAAAGTGCGTGCACCCGGCATGAGCTACATGCGCATGCCGGTTTTCTGCTGGACGGCGCTTGCTTCCAACCTGCTCATGGTCGCGGCTTTTCCGGTCCTGACCGCGACTTTCGCGATGATGCTGCTCGATCGTTACCTCGGGTTTCACTTTTTTTCGATCGACGGCCAGGGCAATCCGATGATGTATGTCAACCTGTTCTGGGTCTGGGGTCATCCCGAGGTCTACATCCTGGTCTTGCCGGCGTTCGGCATATTTTCGGAAGTGATCTCGACATTCTCGGGCAAACCGCTGTTCGGTTATCGCTCGATGGTTGCCGCCACCATGGCGATCTGCGTTCTCTCCTTCCTTGTCTGGTTGCACCACTTCTTCACCATGGGCGCGAGCGCGGACGTCAACGGCTTCTTCGGCGTCATGACGATGATCATCGCAGTGCCGACGGGTGTCAAAGTCTTCAACTGGCTGTTCACGATGTATGGCGGACGCGTTCGATTCACCGTGCCGGTCCTGTGGTCGATCGGGTTCATGGTGACGTTCGTCATCGGCGGCATGACCGGCGTGCTGATGGCCGTGCCGCCCGCCGATTTCCAGCTGCATAACAGCCTGTTCCTTGTCGCGCATTTCCACAACGTGATAATCGGCGGCGTCGTGTTCGGCGTCCTCGCGGGCTTTAATTATTGGTTCCCCAAGGCCTTCGGCTTCAAGCTCGATGAACGTTGGGGCAGGGCCTCGTTCTGGTGCTGGCTCATCGGCTTCTATCTCGCATTCATGCCGCTCTATGTGCTGGGCCTCATGGGCATGACCCGGCGCATGCAGCACTACGACAATCTCGATTGGCAACCGTGGTTGGTGCTGGCGGCGATTGGTGCCGCGGTCATTCTAGCCGGCATTGTGTGCCAGGTCGTGCAGCTCGTGGTGTCGATCCGCGACC
>VAZM01000180.1:19001-20717 GCA_005883135.1 Alphaproteobacteria bacterium | reverse complement strand
CGATCCGGTTAAGCTCGCCACCGCCATCCGCACCGGCCTGGCGGCGAGCAAGACTCCTCTGACGCCCCCAGCGCCTCCAGCCTCGCAGCCCGCGATCGATCTCGACACCGCCCAGCTCGATCAGATCATCGGCGTGAAGGGGCAGGCCAACGGCGGCGTCTATCAGTTCGGCGTGCCGCGCCGCGATCCGGTCACCGAGAGCGGAATGCAACTGATGCCGGCCGGCCCGCTGGGCGTGGCCACCGCAATCGGCTTCCAGCCCACCGGCGGCGGCAAGGCCGCCATCACCGGCGACTTCGTGCTCACCGAAAAAGAGGTCAATCCCGTGATCCAAGCGCTGCGCTCGAACGGGATCGAGGTGACGGCGCTCCACAGCCACATGCTCGACGAACAGCCGCGGCTTTTCTTCATGCATTTCTGGGCGAACGACGACGCGGTGAAGCTCGCCAAGGGACTACGCGCCGCGATCGACAAGACGGCATCGTGATGCGAGCTACTGCCGCGATTATCATGGTGGTGTTTAGTGTTTGCAGCATCCCTGCTGCAGTACAAGCTCAACAATCGAACAGCTGTAAGCAGTGTCGAGAGCAACAACAGGCGTGCGTGAAAAATTACGCCGGGAAGACGTGCAAGACTGAATACGACATATGCATGAAGGGCTGCCAAAAGAAATAGTCGGGTCAGCCAGCCAAACCGACCAAGCAGTGCTGACGCTGAAAAGGTCCGAGCAGCACGAGAGCTTCTTGTCGCCGCAAGGAATCCTCCCAGCTCGGACCGTCAGGGGAACGCCATGATGAGACGACCTGCCGTCTTGTTCCTTGCATTGGCTAGCTTGCCGGCAGCAGCGCTCGCGCAGAACACGCGCGCGCCAGCCCCGCCCTACTGTTTCGATCTGAGCCGTGTGGTCGATCTGGCGGTGACGAAGGAGAGATTTGCTTCGATCGCCGGACGGCCGCGGCCAGGCGACTTTCGGGATACGCGGCTGGTGTTGGCCGGTTGGAAAGACTGCTCCCTCTACGGTGCCGCGACCTACACCTGCGATTCCGCGGAGATGGATACCGCCGAGCAGGCGGACGAGGCGCGCCGCGATCTCCTGGACGAGGTCAAATCGTGCGTCGGCGCGGGCTGGGCCGAGGCCGCCGAGCGGTCCTCACCGAACTACGTCGTTTTGCAGAACGCCGCGCGACCGGTTTCGATCACGCTCAGCACGGATCAGACCGACAGCAAGCGACACGTCGTCCGCCTCACCGTGTTTGTGCGTCGGAACTAGGTGCGTGCAATGCCGCCGTCGAGCGTACCCGCCCCAGTGCTGTTGCAGGTCGAAGGCCTTGCCAAGCGCTATGGCGACCAGCGCGCGCTGAGCGACATTTCCTTTGCCGTGCATGCCGGCGAGGTGCTCGGGCTGATCGGCCCCAACGGCGCGGGCAAGACCACGCTGATGGAGGCAATCGCCGGCGTGCTTGCGGCCGACGCCGGTCACGTTCTCTGGCGCGGAACGCCCCTTCCCTTGCCGCGACGGCGTGAATTCTTGTTCTACCTGCCGGACGGTGTCCGGCCCTGGGAAGATCAATATGTCGCGCGGGTGACGGAGCTCTTCGCGACGATCTACGGCCGGCCCGATAGCGTCGTTGCAGAAACGATCCGCGCGCTTGGCCTCGCCTCGGTCTTGCGCAAGCGCATCGCCGAGTTGTCGAAGGGCTACGGGCGCAGGCTTCT
>VAZM01000180.1:8998-18970 GCA_005883135.1 Alphaproteobacteria bacterium | reverse complement strand
TCGACCTGCGTCAAACGCGCGACGTGATGGGCGTGCTGCGCGAAGTCGCGGCGAGCGGGCGCACCCTCGTTCTCGCCATTCACCAGCTGGGCGACGCCGCGCGCGTGTGCGACCGGTTCGTGCTGCTCGCCGAAGGCCGCATCCGCGGCGCTGGGACGTTGGCAGAGCTGCGCGCGCAGACCGGCAGCCCGGCAGCCGGATTGGAGGACATTTTCCTTGCGCTCACCTGATACCGCCGTGGCTCACCGGGCGCCCATTCGGCAGTTGCTCGCGAAGGAGCTCTGGGACATCGCGAGCGGGCGTGCGCTGTGGATCATGCTGCTGATCCTCTGTCCGCTCGTGGGCTACAGCTTCTTCCAGGCGGTCTCGCTTTATAAAGAGGCAAGCGCGGCCGCGGTGGATTCGCCCGTGCTTGGGAGCGGCCTCGCGCCGCTCGACGGCGTGCTGGTGCCGACGTTTGGCGGCCTCTACCTCGTCGCGACGCTGCTGTTTCCGTTCGTGGCGATCCGCACGCTCGGGCGCGAGAAAGAGTCAGGGGCACTCGCGCTGCTGGTGCAACTGCCGTATCGCGTCCTCACCCTGGTTGCCGCCAAGATGGCGGCGATCTTCGGCGCCTGGGTTGCCGCCGTCATCTGCGCCGCCCGCTCGGCGGGCATCTCTATCTTCCGGAAACTCTCGACCTTGTCTTCGGTCATGTACTCTACGGCGTCTTGATCGGCGCCATCGCGCTGTTCTCGGCGAGCATCTCCGAAAGCGCGGCGACGGCGGCGATCATCACCCTTGCCTTCACGATCGGCTCGTGGGCGCTCGATTTTGCGCTCGCCGGGCAGACCGGCGTGTTCGGGTGGATATCGCAATTGTCGCTCACGCAGACGCTGCGCCCATTCGAGCAGGGGCTCCTCCCGGCAGGCCTCTTGTTGGGCATTCTCGCGGCGATCGGTGGCTTTGCCGCGCTTGCGGCGGTGTGGCTGCATCCCGGCGTCCCGCTCGGCACCAAGTGCGTTCGCTCGCTCGTCTGCCTGGCGATCGCGGCCGCCGCCATGGGCGTCTCGACCCAGGTGCGGCGAACGGTCGACCTGGCCGAGGATCGCCACAACTCCTTTCCCGCCGCCGATCAGCGAGCGCTCGCCGAATTGCGCGAGCCGTTGATCATCACGGTTCACCTTGCTCCGGAGGATCCGCGCTACGTCGATTTGCGCCGCAACGTGCTTGCCAAGCTCGAGCGGGCGATGCCCCGCGTCGCGGTCCGCCTCGCCACGAGCGGGCAAAGCATGGTCGGTAGCACGAGCGAGGAAGCTTACGGCGAGGTTGAGTATTCCTACGGCGGCCGGTCGGACAAGAGCCGCTCGACCAGCCACCGCGAAATTCTGCCGCTCGTTTACGCGCTCGCCGGACGGCCTATTCCGGAGCCGATCCCTGGTCAGGACTATCCGGGGTATCCGCTACTCGCCGACGGATCGCCCGCGCTCGCCTGGTTCTTGGGCGCGCTGCCGCTGCTGATCGTTGCCGCATGGTGGTGGAGCCGCCGCCCGCCGCAAATCCCCACCCAACTCGTGAAAAGTGGAGGTGACATATGAAGACCAGCAAGCGCAGTTTGACAGTCGCAGTCGCCGCCGCAGGGCTCGCAGCACTGCTGACATACGCCCACGCAGGGCAGCCCCTGAAGGTCGACTTTTCCGACGAGACCGTCGGCGCCGAGCCGAAATCGTTTGTGAGCGTGGTCGGCGTCTGGCGCATCGAGAACGACGGCAACAACAAAGTACTGGTGGTCGACGGACGGCAGTGGAAAGAGGGCCAAACCGCGGCCGGCATCGCCGACAAGGCGCGCACGCTCTACGGCGACCGCTACGCCGAATTCCTCGACCGGGTCCAGGCCTACGCGTATTTCCCCTACGTGGTCGCCAAGGACGTCAGCGATTTCCGCGATGGCGAGATCTCCGTGCGCTTCGAAGGAATTTCCGGCCGCATCGACCAGGGCGCTGGGATCCTGTTCAATCTCATGCCGAACGGCGACTATCTCACCGTGCGCGCAAATCCGCTCGAGAACAATCTCGTGCTGTGGAAGTTCGAGAAAGGAAAGCGATCCTCGGTGAAATGGATTCGCAACACGCCGACGCCGACCCGCCAGTGGCATGACCTCAAGGTGCGTATCGCCGGGCCCAAGGTCGCGGCGTATCTCGACGGCAAGCTGTATCTTGAGCACACGCTTACGGAGCCCGTCTCTGGCCGCATCGGCCTATGGTCCAAGGCCGACAGCCATATGTACTTCGACGATTTCACGGTGACGCCGGCCGACTGATCGATGGTGCAATTGCCGCACTCCTACCGTGGCCTTCTCGAAGGCTTGGGCTTGGCCGACCGCGCCGACGTTCTCGATCTCTACGCGGCGCGGGCGGCGCGCGGATTCGGCGACGGCTTCGCCGCCATCATCCTGCCGGCCTATCTGCTCGAGATCGGGTTCAATCCGTTTGCGATCGGCTTGGTGGCCACGGCTGCGCTGTTAGGCTCGGCCGCCACCACCATGGCCGTCGGCTTTCTGGCGCCGCGCTATCACTTGCGCACGCTGCTGCTCGCGTGCGCGGCGTTGATGGTGCTGACCGGAGTGGCGATCCCCGGCTTCCAGCATTTCATCTTCATCGCCCTCGTCGCCTTCATCGGCACGATGAATCCGACGACCGGTGACATCGGCGTGCATGTGCCGCTCGAACAAGCCGCGCTCGCGCATCGGGCGTTGGACGCAGAGCGCACGCACATTTTCGCGCGCTACAGCCTGATCGGCGCGCTTTCGATCGCCGCCGGCGCGCTTGTCGCAGGCGCGCCCGACCTGTTGGTCTCTTTGCATCTGAGCAGGATCGGCGCGTTGCAGGCGATGTTCTACCTGTACGCGGCGCTCGGGCTGATCGGCGCCTATTTCTATTCCCGCCTTCCTCGCGCCGAGGTCACGGAAACGTCGCAGCAGGCCACCGCTTTGGGTCCCTCGCGGCGCACGGTCTACAAGCTTGCGGCGCTGTTCAGCCTGGATGCGTTTGCCGGCGGCTTCACCGTTCAATCCATCATGGCGCTCTGGCTGTTCGAACGCTTCGATCTTTCGCTCGCCGCCGCGAGCGCATTCTTCTTCTGGTCCAACGTTCTCGCCGCCTTCTCCTATCCGGTAGCAGCGCGGCTCGGCAAACGCTTCGGTCTCGTCAACACGATGGTGTTCACGCACATTCCCTCGAGCGTCTGCCTTATCCTTGCGGCGTTCTCACCAAATCTCACCGTCGTGCTCGCGCTGCTGCTCGTGCGCTCCGCGCTGTCGCAGATGGACGTGCCGACGCGCACGTCCTACGTGATGGCGGTGGTGACACCCGCCGAGCGCACGGCGGCGGCCAGCGTGACCGCGGTTCCGCGCAGCTTGGCATCCGCGATCAGCCCGGCGATGTCGGGTGCGCTGCTCTCGACCGCCTTTGCGGGATTGCCGCTCATCATCTGCGGCGTGCTGAAGATCGTCTACGATCTCTCGTTGCTGTTTTCATTTCGCCACATCAAACCGCCGGAGGAGAAGGAAAGGCCTCACTGAGCCGCCGGTCCTAGTGCCGGTGAACGTGATGCATATCCGGCGTGTGCGGATGTGCATGTTTGAGGCGATCGTGCTTGTGCCAATGCGTGTGCGGCTCGCCTACTGGATCATCCGGCCGATGCTCATGTTGGTGATGCTCGTCATGAACGTGCGGGTGCGCGTGCGCCATTGCATCGTGCATGTGTTCATGCTCATGGCGCTCCGTGACGTGCAGCCAAACCCCTAGTCCCATGAGGGCCCCAGCCGCAAGGAGCGCCCATGTGACGTTCTCCCCGAGCACAGCGACGGAGACGACGGCACCAAGAAACGGCGCGGTTGAGAAGTATGCGCCGGTTCGCGCGGCGCCCAAATCCCGAAGTGCGACAATGTAAAGCGCGACGCTCAAACCGTAACCAAGAAAACCGACGACAATCGCGGCCAGCAAGCCAAACGACAATGGGATCGATGCTCCGGCCGAAAGGCCGATGAGGATGTTGGCCGGTCCGGCCACCAGCCCCTTCAACTCGGCGATCTGCAACGGATCGGCGAGCGACGCCTTTCGTGTCAGGTTGTTGTCGAGACCCCACGCAAGGCAGGCTGCCACGATCGCGAGCGGCCCTGCGACATTGTGCATGCTCGGCGCTCCCGACCAGGAGAGAACGAGTGCTCCGGCCATAAGGCATGCCATCCCCAATGCCACGCGACGATCGAAGTTCTCGCGGAAAATGAACCAAGCCATGATGGCGGTCGCCGCGCCTTCCAGCGCCAAGAGGAGCGAAGCCGTGGCGGCATCCGTTCGGGCGAGCCCGAACATCAACAGCAGAGGCCCAACCACGCCGCCGGCAGCAATCGCCGCTGCAAGCCAGGGCACATCGTTTCGTTGGAGCGGCACTTGCGGCGCATTCGGCACGCCAAAAACTCGCGGCCTCACGCGACGCAACACTCCTACGCCAATGCCAGCCCCGCTATAGAGGAGCCCCGCCAGGATGGCGGGGTGAATGGTGCCGAGCAGAACCTTTGCAGCGGGCGTCGAGAGACCGAACAATGCTGCCGAGGCAAGGGCGTATAGAATTGCGCGGCGGTGCATGGAGCGATGCTAGTGCCGAGCGGACACAAGACAAGACAATAGTGAACCGGTCGATGAAGCCGATGTCCACTACCACTGCGCTACTCGCGACATGGGCAAGGCGCGATGCTGATGATCCGATGGTCCTCAAGCCATTCGTCCCACCAAAAGTCGAGCGACAGCTCGGACCGTCCCGAAACCCACGTGAAACGCTCCATGAACTGCAAATCGGGCGCGACCTCCTTGAGGCGAGTAAACTCGACGTCGAATTGACCCGACGTGGTCGAGCACGGCGATGCGTCGGCGACCAGGACGCCGGTCCATGTCCGATGCATCTCGTGCGCCTCCGAGATGCGAACACCCCGCAACGACAAAATCGGCTTGCAGAGGTTGCCGGCGACGGCTTGCATCACGCCGAGCAGCACAAGGCCAACGGCCAGCAAAATAGATCGATGAGAGAGATACACCTGAGGGCCTCCTTTTGCCCTGCCGCGGCGGACACGCTCGGCCGCGGGTTCCATCCCTTGCGCTGAGCCTTGCGATGAACATCGCGCTGCTTTGCCGCGATGAATCCGCCGCCACAACACGCTCGAATTGCCTTGCAAGCAAAGGATGATTTCTCGCGCCTGCCCCAGGTTTTCTCATCATTGACCACGGCCCCATGTCAGGCGGATCGTTGGGACCAAGGGCTGCGCTCTCGCGAGCCCCAACGCCGGCCGCGGCCTGCGGGCGGGCTTTCTGCCGCAACCATCTTCGATGCGAGGCAGGCCGCATACCGCCGCATCCGCCATGTTGCGACGGCGGCGGGAGCGCGAACATCGCTTTTCGTTCCGGAACTGGATCTCCTGTTCGTCGCAGCGCGCGCGACAGCGTCAGAACCGGCGAGCCTTTGGGTGTTTCGACCCAATGATGCGATCGACGAATCGCTAGAGTAGGCCGTCATCCACGCGCCGATATCGTTTCACGACGGACATCTTCAGCGGCCGGTTCAGCGCCATCTGGGGGAAGCATAGCGGCGCTTGAGGCGAAGAAAAAATTTTTGGCCTGCCAGAGAAACAATACGTTGTCAGCGAACTGTGATTATCTCCTAATTGGCTAGTTTGATGCCCCGGGCGCTTCGAACGCCGTTGCTGCTCCGACCGACCCCACAGATTGCGACACCAGTCCGTGACCCATGTCGGCACCTACTCCAGAACATGCCAACTGGATAGGCGCCGCCGTTTGCGAGCAGGAACGTCTTAGCGCTCAGAGCTCATTGAACCGCGCAGAGGCTAGCAGCGATGGCACTTCGTTTCCTCGGCCACATCGAACTCCCGGAGCATCGAGCCAATGGCGGGTTCGATCACGCTGATATTCATCACCCGACGGACCGGCTCTACGTCGCACATACCAGCAACGATTCGATCGACGTGATCGACTGCAAGCGAGACCGGTACATTGCGTCGATCCCCGGCCTGATGGGAGTGGCAGGCGCGCTCGTCTCCGAACTGCACGGTCTCGTCTTCACGAGCAACCGTGGCGAGAACACCGTCTCGGTCTTCGCGCCTGGTGACGAGCAGAATGCCTTCAAGATCGCTGTCGGCGTTAAGCCGAACGGGCTTGCGTTCGACCCCACTCGCAGGATCCTGATCGCCGCCAACGTGGGCGACCCCTCGATTGCGGATTCGTATTCCGTATCGGTCGTAGACCTCGGCAGACGGGAACGGATCGCCGAAGTCAAAGTCCCTGGTCGCACGCGTTGGGCGGTTTACGATGGGGCGCGTGAGATGTTTTTCGTCAATATCGCGTCACCCGCGCGGATCGTCGCTATCGATGCTCGTGACCCGAGCAAAATATCGACGGAGTATGAGGTTCCGGCGGCGGGGCCGCACGGGCTGGATCTCGACCCAGCCAAGGGTCACCTATTGTGCGCCTGCGATGCCGGCGCATTGTTCGCGCTTGATGCAGCGTCGGGTCGCGTGCTCGGGGACGTTGCCCTCAGCGGTGCTCCGGACGTGATTTTCTTGCACCCGCAATCCCGGCGCCTCTACGTGGCGATCGGCGATCCCGGGGTCATCGACGTCATCGATATTGGCACGATGCGCCGCGCCGAGGTGGTGCCAACGGAAGCCGGCGCACACACGCTGGCACTCGACCGCACGAGGAGCAAAATCTATTCGTTCCTGCCGCAATCGCATCGTGCCGCGGTATTTGCCGATACGGCCTGATGGAGGTATGGCTGCGCGGATCAATAAGACCAGGCATGGCGCATAACAGAAATTCCGCGTAGCTTTGCGTTGCGGAGAAGGCACATGCTCTATGTCGTGCTGTTCGAGGACAACGCGAACCTCGGTGCCGACGTGCGGCGCCAGCACATGCCTGCGCACTTGTCGTTCCTCGAGAAGAACGCGGCGCGCATCAAAGCGGCCGGGCCGTTGCGGGGGGCGTCGGGCGATCCTGCTGGCGGACTATGGATCGTCGACGCAGAGAGCCCGGACACGGTCGACGCGCTCGTGAAAGACGACCCATTTTGGCCAACCGGATTGCGGCGCTCGGTCCGCATTCTGAGTTGGGGGCAGGTGTTCGCCGACGGCAAGCGGATGATTTGACGCTGCCGGCCAACCAGTTTTCACGCGCAATGGAGCTCAGGCGTGTCGGACTTCAAGATAGGTTTCGTCATTTTCCCCGAGCTTACGCAGCTCGATTTTACCGGCCCATTGCAGGTCCTTGCCAAATTGCCTCAATCGACAACCCACATCGTTGCCAAATCGGAAGCTCCCGTGCCCAGCGATTGTGGACTTAGTCTTTTGCCCACGCACACTTTCGCGAACTGTCCGCCGCTTGATCTGATTTGTGTTCCCGGCGGGGTGCGCGGCGTGATCGGAGCGATCGGCGATCGAGAAACCGTCGACTTCGTGCGCCGGCAGGCCGGCAGCGCAAAGTACGTCACCGCCGTTTGCACGGGCGCGTTCGTTCTCGGCGTTGCAGGACTGCTCAAGGGCCGACGGGCGACGACGCATTGGGCCTATACCGATCTCCTGTCTTTGGTCGGGGCGACGTACCAAAGAGCAAGGGTCATAAAGGACGGCAATGTGATCACCGCAGGAGGTGTCACCTCGGGTATTGATTTTGGCCTGACCGTCGTAGCCGAGATTGCGGGTGAAACGACGGCCCAGGCAATCCAGCTGAGCATCGAGTACGACCCAGCGCCGCCATTTGATTCTGGGCATCCGGATAGGGCACCGGCAGCGGTCAGATCAGCTGTGGCCGGCCGCTACGAAAAGGCCAATTCGGCCCTCCGCACGACTATTGAGCAAGCAGTTCTGGGCGCCGAGCAATATCACGCGCACATGCAACATCGGCGCGGGGCATGACCGCCCATCAGCGAATGCGCCTCGGCGTCACTCTGCCCTGAAGGCAACCGCCGCATCCCCAGCGAGCGCGATGCCGATGCGCGTGCCGGGAGGCCGAAGCGACGCGGCTTCGTGGCTCGGCACGCGCAACAGCACGCGGCCCGATAGCGCCTGCGGCACCTCGACATAGAGATCGATGTGGCCGCCTTGGTAGATTTGCGCCGCGACCAGGCCGTGCACCGCCGCTGCCCCTTCGTTGTCGGCGACGCGCAGTCCCTCCGGTCGAACGAACAGGTCGATGGGGTTGCCGACCGCGGCGCCCTGCAGCGTTCGCGCCGGCACCGCCACCCGCGCCGCCCCGAGCGCGACGGTCGCAACCGCTCCGTCGATCCGTTCGAGGCGGGCGCGCAGCACATTGGCATCGCCGATGAAGGACGCGACGAAGCGATCGAGCGGATGACGATAGATCTCGTCTGGGGTGTCGAGTTGACGTATGCGGCCGTCGGCCATCACGGCGATGCGGTCGGACAGGCTCAGCGCCTCGCTCTGGTCGTGGGTCACGAAGATGGTGGTCACGCCGAGCTTGCGTTGAATCTCCTTGAGCTCGACTTGCATCGACGCGCGCAAATTCCGATCGAGCGCGGAGAACGGCTCGTCCAGCAACAATACCTGGGGCCGGATGACAAGCGCACGGGCGAGCGCCACGCGCTGCTGTTGCCCGCCGGACAGCTGGCGAGGCTTGCGATCCTCCAGGCCAGCAAGCTTGACGAGGGCAAGCGCCTCGCCCACCCGGTGCGCGATTTCTGCCTTGGCGATGCGGCGCATTTTCAGCCCATAGCCGACGTTCGCCGCCACGGTCATGTGCGGGAACAGCGCGTAGTTCTGGAACATGATGCCGATCTCGCGCCGATAGGCGGGAAGTTCGGTCATCCGCCGGCCGGCGATGGCGATCTCGCCGCTGTCGGGGATCAGGAAGCCAGCAACAAGATTGAGCAGCGTGGTCTTGCCGCAGCCCGATGGACCCAGCAGCGTCATCAGCTCGCCGCGGGAGACCATCAGCGATACGTCATCGAGCGCGGTGATGGCGCCGAAGCGCTTCGTCA
Source organism: Alphaproteobacteria bacterium (assembly GCA_005883135.1). Lineage (GTDB taxonomy): Bacteria > Pseudomonadota > Alphaproteobacteria > Rhizobiales > Xanthobacteraceae > VAZQ01. Next base: position 9,931 of record VAZM01000180.1, on the reverse strand, counting down.
CGCGGTCGAGCTCGACGGCGATGGGCTCCCCGCCCCTCGTCCGGCTCGCGGGCGCGCCAGGCGGAGCGGAAAGCGTGTGCTCAGCGGGGCTGCTCAACGGCAAGGACCTTTGCAAGACCGAGAAAGACGTTGGCCAACGTCAGCAGTGTTGCGGTGATGACGATATAGATGACCGAGACCGCGGCCATCGAGGGGTCGGCGTATTCGCGCACGTAATTGTAGAGCGCAACCGGAAGTGTTTGCGTGCGCTGCGACGTGACGAACAGCGAAGCGGTAAATTCGTTGAAGGACAGGATCGCCGCGAACAGCCAGCCGCTGATCAGGCCGGGCAGAAGCAATGGCACCGTGACCGTCGTGAGCACGCGGCGCGGCGGCGCGCCGAGGCTCGCGGCGGCGAGCTCCAGGCGCGGGTCGAGATTGCGCAGGGAGATGTAGACGCTGCGCAGCACGAACGGCAGCACCAGCACCACGTGACAGGCGACGACCACCGCATAGCCGCGCGCCAAACCGACCTGGGCGGCGAGGATCAGAAACCCAAGGCCGATGGTGAAGTGCGGCACGACCAGCGGCGAGAGCAATACCGTCTCCAGCGCGCGCTTGAGACGGAACTCGTAGCGATCGAGCGCGAAGGCAAACGCCGCGCCGACGAGGAGGGCGATCGAGGACGCCCAGGCGGTCACGATCAGCCCGTTACGGAAGCCCGCCTGAAAGTCCTCGTAGGCGATTGCCTTGGCGAACCAGCGCCAAGACCAGCTCTCGGGCGGGAACGACAAAATCGCCCTGCTGTTGAAGGCGGCGAGGGTGACGACCAGTCCCGGCAGCAGCAGGAAGCCGAGAATGAGGATTACGACGGCCACACCCAGCAACCGCAGCAAGCTTTGCGACGGCAAGCGGTGCACCTCAGTGCTGCCGGATGGCTTCGAGCCGACCGGC
>VAZM01000180.1:0-8950 GCA_005883135.1 Alphaproteobacteria bacterium | reverse complement strand
AAGTTGAAGCTCGCGAATCCGAGCTGATAGACCAGGTTCGCGACCATGTTGACGCGACCGCCGCCGATCAGCTGGGGAGTGGCAAACGCGCTGAAGGTCCAGGCGAAGGCGGTGGTGACGCCGGCGATGATTCCGGGCGTGGACAGCGGGAGCGTCACGGTGAGAAAGGCGCGGATCGGCCCGGCGCCGAGGCTCGCGGCGGCACGCTCGTAATCGCGATCGATGTGGGAGAGCGCCGCCGCCAGCATGATCACCATGACCGGCAAGGTGACATGGACGAGCGCGATGACGACGCCGAATTGGGTGAACATGAATTGCACCGGCGCGTCGATCAGGCCCAACCTGAGCAGCATCGCGTTGAGGAAGCCGTTGTTGCCCAGCACGACGATCCAGGAATACGTGCGCACCACCTCGCCGAGGAAGAGCGGAGTGACGGCGATCACCAGAATTGCGGACTTGAGCGCCACGTGTCTGGCGTGGACCAACGCATAGGCGAGCGGGTATCCGACGAGCAGGGTGAAGAATGCCGTGAGAAAACAGATCCACACCGTCTCGAGAAACACGCGCGCATAGAGCGGCCGCAACAGCGCCGCGAAGTTGTCGAGCGTAAAAGCTCCCGCTTCCAGCGAACCGGGGACATAGGCACGCAGGCTGTATTGCATCACTGCTGCGAGCGCGGCGGCGAAGCCGAGCGCGCACAGCACGGCCGGCGTCACGAACAGGCGCAAGAACGGCCTCGGGGTCATCGCCTCGCGCCTGAACGGAACGCGCGCACGGGCAGCTTACGCGCTCACGCCGTCAGTTCATGATGTTTTCGGCAAACCACTTGCGCCACTCGGCGGTCTTCTCCGCGCGCAGCTTGTGGTCGATGACGATGGCCTGCTTGTTCCACTGGTCGACCGAGGTGAAGACGCCCGGCAACTTGGCGACGGCGGGATCGAGCTTGGCGTTGAGCACCACAGGGCTTCCCTTCTTGAACTTGGCGACTTCTGCCTGCACCTGCGGGTCGATGGCGATGTTGATGAACTTGTAGGCGAGCTCGGCCCGCTTGGAGCCCTTCATGATGGCAACGGTATCGATGCCGAGAACCGCGCCCTCTTTGGGGATGACAAGCTGGATGGGAACGCCCTCGCCCGCCATGTAGTGCGCATTCATCGACAAGATCACCTGCACCGGCGTCTCGCCGTTGGCGATGAGTTGCTGGCTGTTCGCGTCATTGGTGTAGAAGGCCTTGAAGTTCGGCTTGAGCTCCTTGAGCTTGGCCTGCCCCTTCTCCCATGTCGCTGCGTCGCCGCCCGACAAGAGCGCGGAAACGACGATGAGATGACTGGGGTCGAAGTCGGGCGCGGCGAGCTTGCCCTTGAGCTCCGGCTTCCAAAGATCCCCCCAACTCTCGAACGTCACGCCCTTGAGCAGGTCGGGCCGGTAGCCGATGGTATAGACATAAGCCCAGGTGCCGATGTGATAGGGGCTGATCCTGGCCTGCTCGACCAGATTCGCGGCGTTCGGCACCTTGGTGAGATCGAGCGTCTCGTAGAGTCCATCGTTGGCATAGAGCCAACCGACGTGCGACGTCGTGAAGGTAATGTCGCTTTCCGGATTGCCTTTGGCCAGCTTTTCCTTGTTCAGCCGATCGATCGTGCCGCCGGTGATGTATTCGACCGGCACGCCCGTCGCGGCGGTGAACTTCTTGCCGATGAGGTTGTCGACCATGTCGCGCCAGCTGCCGCCCCAGACGCTGACGACGAGCTTGTCCTGCGCTATGGCCTGCATCGGCGCCAGGAACAGGGCCAGCGCAGCGATGATCATGCAAATCCGTTTCATGTCCCACCTTTCCGATTTGCCCGACGATCCGTTTGATGCCAGACGGATTTGCAGACGCTCGAGCAGTAGCTGTCGACCCCCGGCTCGTCATTATTCGTTGAGACGGCAGAGCTTGTCCAGCGTGGCGGAGAGGCGACCGCGTCGGGCGCGGTCGCGCGCGGCCGAGGCCGCCGCCAGGCTTGGTTGACGACCGACCTTGAGGGTAGATTGCGCGCGAGAACGGGAGTTGATCGCAATGGGACCGTGCCTCGAGCCGAGCAAACGAACGAAACAGGAGTCGCGCGGAAATGTCGCGGCCGCCTACCTCGCGCTCCTGGCCGATCGCGGGGTCGATTATTTGTTCGGCAACGCGGGCACGGATTTCGCGCCGATGATCGAAGCCTACTCGCAGGCGGCGCAAACCGGGGTCGCCGTTCCGCAGCCGATCCTGGCCACGCACGAAAACCTTGCCGTCACCATGGCGCACGGTTACGGCATGATCTCGCGGCGCATCCCCGCCGTAATGGTGCATGTCAGCGTCGGCACCGCCAACATGGTCTGCGCGGCCTTGAACGCGGCGCGCGAGAATGTCGCCATCCTGCTCACGGCGGGCCGCTCGCCGCTGACCGAAGGAGGTTTGTTGGGCGCGCGCGACGGCTACATCCATTGGGCGCAGGAAATGTACGATCAGGCGGGCATGATCCGCGAAATCGTGAAGTGGGATTACGAGCTCAGGAATCCCGAGCAGCTGACGACGGTCGTCGATCGGGCGCTCGCCATCGCGGCGACGGAACCGCGCGGGCCCGTCTACCTGTCCTTGCCGCGCGAGGTGATCGCGGCGCCGGCTGCCCAGCCGGAAGGTCCATCGCCCTCGCGGCTTCCCCCCGCGGCGTCTGCGTCGCCGGATGCAGCCGCCATTGCCGCGGCGGCACGCTTGCTCGCCCAGGCCGCGCGTCCGCTCATCGTGACGGCGAACGCGGGACGGGACACGGCAGCTTTCGCCGCGCTGACGCGCTTCGTCGAGCGTTTTGCCATACCGGTCGTCCAGCATCGGCCGCGTTATCTATCGCTGCCATCATCGCATCCGATGAATCTGGGATTCGATCCGGCGCGGCTTGTTCCGACCGCCGACCTGATCGTAGTGCTCGAGGCCGATGTCCCCTGGATTCCCTCTCGCGCGGCGCCGGGCGCGGATTGCAAAGTGATCCAATGCGGGCTCGATCCGTTGTTCGCGCGCTACCCGATCCGCGGTTTTCCCTGCGACCTGGCGATCACGGGCAGCACGGTTGCGATCATATCTGCATTGAGCGCGGCGCTCGAGGACAGTGTCGATTCGGAGTCGGTTGCGCGCCGGCGGCGCACGGTCAAGGACGAGCGCGACGTGCTGAGGGCCTCCTGGCAGCGCGCGCTCGAGGCGGGCGCGCGCAACACGCCCCTCGATCCGGCCTGGGTAAGCCACTGCATCGATCGCGCCAAGGATCCGAACAGCATCGTCATTAATGAATACACGCTGTTCCTGGAGCACTGCTCCTTCGAGTCTGCGGATCTCTACTTCGGATCGAGCTCCGCGTCCGGTCTCGGTTGGGGTGCCGGCGCGGCGCTCGGCGCCAAGCTCGCACGCCGGCAAAGCGAGGTGATCGCCGTGCTCGGCGACGGCGCCTACATGTTCTGCAATCCCGCCGCCGCGCACCATGCATCGGCTTTGCACGGGCTGCCCGTTCTCTTCGTCGTTATGAATAATGCGATGTGGGGTGCCGTCCAGCGCAGCACGTTCGGCATGTATCCCGACGGCTTGGCGTCGAAAAGCAACGCGCCGCCCTTCGTCGGGCTTGGGAAGCTTCCCGCATTCGAGACGATCTGCGAAGCGGCCGGTGGCTACGGCGAACGCGTGGAAGATCCGGCGGCACTGCCGGGAGCGCTGCAACGCGCCCTATCGGTCGTGCGAAATGAAGGCCGCCAAGCGCTGCTCAACGTGATCTGCGGACCCGGCGGAACGGCGTGATTCCACGTGGCCGCTCCCAACTGCGCCCGGCGCCCAGTCTCTGATCGGAAGATCATTGCCCGATAGGGCGCCCGGGCCGAGCCCAAGCGCGGCGACTCACGTCACTAATAGAGCCCGCCGGTGCCGGTGCGCACCGCGCGGTCGGCCTCGGGGGAGACCGCGAGCGGACGGCCATCGGCATCGCTCACGCCGATCACCGAATAGTTGTCGGGCGGGGCGGTGCCGGGCTTGAACGCTTCCAGGATCACCCGCTGGTCGCCGGGGCCCGCGCGCATGCCGCTCTTGGGATCGATGCGGATGAGCTTGATGCCGGGCGGCACGCGGAACGGCACTGCCGGCTTGTCGGCGAGCGCAACCTTCATGAAATCGCGCACGATCGGGGCCGCCAGCACGCCGCCGGTCGCGCCGCGACCGAGGTGGCGCGGCTTGTCGTAACCGAGATAAACGCCGACCACGAGGTCGGGCGAGAAGCCGATGAACCAGGCATCCTTCTCGTCGTTGGTGGTGCCAGTCTTGCCGGCGATGGGCTTGCCGACTTCCTTGACCACCGTTGCGGTGCCGCGCTGCACGACGCCCTCCATGATCGACGTGATCTGGTAGGCGGTCATCGGATCGAGCACGCGCTCGCGTTTGTCGACTAACGTCGGCTCGTTCTGGCTCTCCCACTTGTCGGCCTCGCAGCCGCGGCATTCGCGCGAGTCGTGCTTGTAGATGGTGTGGCCGTAGCGATCCTGGATGCGATCGATCAGGGTCGGCTGGATCTTCCTGCCGCCGTTGTCGAACATGGCATAGGCACCCACCATGCGAAGCAGCGTGGTCTCGCCGGCGCCGAGCGCAAACGAGAGGTAGGGCGGCAAGTTGTCGTATACCCCGAAGCGCCGGGCATATTCGCCGATCAACGGCATGCCGATGTCCTGGGCGAGGCGCACCGTCATCACGTTGCGCGACTGCTCGATGCCGAACCGCAACGTCGATGGCCCGTAGTATTTGCGGGTATAGTTTTCCGGCGCCCAGATGCCGCTGCCGGTATCGATCTCGATCGGCGCATCGAGCACGACGGTGGAAGGCGTGTAGCCATTGTCGAGCGCGGTGGCGTAGACGAGAGGTTTGAACGAGGAGCCCGGCTGGCGCAGCGCCTGGGTGGCGCGGTTGAACTGGCTCTGGTCGTAGGAGAAGCCGCCGGCCATCGCCAGTACCCGCCCGGTCTGCGGATCCATGGCGACGATGGCGCCGGAGACTTCCGGTACCTGGCGCAGGCGGAACTGGCCGTCCTTGTCGGCGAGCGGCTCCACATAAACGACGTCGCCCGGCGAGAGTACCTGCGAGACCTTGCTCGGGGTCTTGCCCCGCATCGGGCCGCTGGTCGGCCTCGCCCACTTGACGCCTTCGAGCGCAATCGTGCCGGTCTCGCGCTGCTTGGAGAGCACGCCGCCCGGTTCGCGACTGGGCTGCAAGCCGATGCGAGCCGACGCGTCGTCGGCCTCCAACACCACCGCCAACCGCCACGGCCCAACATCTGAGAGCGCCTTGACGTCCGCGAGTTTCACCCCCCAATCGCCCGCGAGATCGAGCTTGTTGATGGGGCCGCGGTAGCCCTGCTGCTCGTCAAAATGCACGAAGCCGTCGACCAGCACCTTGCGCGCCAGCACCTGCATCTTGGGGTCGAGCGTCGTGCGGACGGAGAGCCCACCTTCGTAGAGCTTCTTTTCGGTGTAATTCTCGTAGATGTAACGGCGGACCTCCTCGGCAAAGTATTCGGCTGCGAAGATGTGCGCGCCGGTCGGCCGCGGGGTGATCTTGAGCGGCTCTTTCTTCGCCTTCTCCGCGTCTTGCGCCGGGACGTAGTGGTCCTCGGCCATGCGATCGATGACGTAATTGCGCCGCTCGAGAGCGCGCTCGCGTTGGCGGAACGGATGGTAATTGTTGGGCGCCTTGGGCAGCGCGGCGAGATAGGCCGCTTCCGCCACCGTCAACTCATGCACCGACTTGTCGAAATAGAGGAGCGAAGCGGCCGCCACGCCATAGGCTCCCATCCCGAGATAAATCTCATTGAGGTAGAGCTCGAGGATCTTGTCCTTGGAGAAGGCGCGCTCGATCTTCATCGCCAGCAACGCTTCTTTGATCTTGCGCGAGAACGACAGCTCGTTGGTGAGCAGGAAGTTCTTGGCGACCTGCTGGGTGATGGTGGAGGCGCCCTGGGGACGACGGCCGCTGCCGTATTGCTGCGCGTAGAGCACCGCGGCGCGCGCGATGCCGGAGAAGTCGATGCCGCCGTGCTCGTAGAAATTCTTGTCCTCGGCGGCGACGAAGGCGTTGATGACGAGCTTGGGAACCGCCTGGATCGGGATATAGAGTCGCCGCTCGCGCGCGTATTCGGCGAGCAGCGAGCCGTCGGCGGCGTGCACCCGCGTCATGACCGCGGGTTCGTAGTCCTGCAGCTGGGAGTAATCCGGCAGCGATTGCGAGTAGTGCCACAGCAGGCCGGCTGCCGCCGCGACCGCGACAATGAATATGATCGTCCCGGCGGCGAACAGCAAACCGAAGAAGCGCAGCAACAATCTCATGCCCGAAGGTCCCCTGCCCCGAACCGCCGCGGCTGCGAGATCTGCCGATGAGCCCCGCCAGCCGGCCAAGCTCGCCTCGGGCGAGATTTTCCCCCGCCGCTCGCCCTCTCCTGCCGCGCTCGATCCGGCGAACTAAGTCGCTCTGTTTTATGTTGAAACTGAGGCTAAACGGCCACAGTCCAGTCAATTCTGGCCGCTTCTTTGCCCGCTCCCCGCCAGGCGCGGGCGGAAAAAGGCATCCACCGCCTGGACGATCGAATCGGCGGTGCGATCGCGCCATTCGGTCGAGATCAGCGACTTCAGGTCGGCTTTGTTCGACACATAGCCGAGCTCGACCAGCACCGACGGCACGTCGGGCGCCTTGAGCACGGCAAAGCTCGCGGATTTCAAGGGATGCTGGTGCAGCCGCGCAGCGGTCTTGAGCGTCCCGATCATGGTTTGCGCGAACTGCACGGAAAACGTCTTGGTCTCGCGCCGGGCAAGATCGAAGAGAATCCCGGCGACGTCCTTCTCCTCGGCGGAGAGATCGAGACCCGCGATCACGTCGGCTTTGTTCTCGGCTTCGGCCAGACGCGCCGCGCGCGCGTCGGAAGCGCGTTCCGAGAGCGTATAAACGGTCGCCCCTTGCGCGTCGCCTTCCCTGCGCCGCAACGCATCGGCGTGGATCGAAATGAACAACGCGGCCTGACGCGCCCGCGCGAATTGGACGCGATCGCCGAGCGCCACGAAGGTGTCGTCGCTGCGGGTCATGAGCACGCGGTACTTGCCGATCTTGTCGAGCTTGTCGCGCAGCAGCAACGAGAACTGCAGCACGATGGTCTTTTCCATCTCTCCGCTCGCCGCCCTGGTGCCGTTGTCGATCCCCCCGTGGCCGGGGTCGATGACGATCAGCGGGCGGGAATCGCCGCTGCCTTTGGTCTCCAACGGCGCTTCCGGCTTGCCGCGCTGTGGCGCCCCGGTCTCGAGCGCGAGGCTGCGCATGAAGCTCTCGCGGTCGGTCGCGGTGAGGTGGAGCACGAGACGGGACGGCTGGTCATGGATCGGATCGAGCACGAAGGCCATGTCGACCTGCGCCGGGCGGGCAAGATCGATGACCATGCGCGAGCCGCCCTGCATCACCAGGCCAAAACGGAACGCTTTGATCAGGCCACGCCCCGCCTCCCCGACCTTGGGCGGAAACTGGAACGTGACCTGCGGCATGTCCATCACCACCCGGTAGGGATTGGCGAGGGTGAAGGTGCGCACATCGATCTTGCGGCTCAAATCGACGATCAGCCGGGTCTGCGCATCGTCGCCGCCGAGCCGCACGTCGCTCGCGACCGGGAAATCGTCGGCCGCCCCGGTCGGCGGGACGGCTTCGCCGGTGCGCTCGGCCGCGGACGCGACGCCCAGGACCGTTACGCCGAGGAGAAAAGCCGAGATCGCCGCACGCACAAACATGGCTTGCCGGCCCCTGCGCGACCGTCTTACTCCATTACGGGGGTGCAGTTAACCCAAACCTAACCTCGCCACCGTGGCCGCGACGGGGCCGCCCGGCTCCCTTGCCATTGCCTGCCGCGGGCCCTAATAAAGGGGTGCTGACGAGTTATGGTTCCGGTCGTGCCACGTTCGGACATCCGGCAGACCGCAAAGACCGCTCCCTGATACGCAACGGGAGGGGATTTCGCGGGACGATTTGGTCGCGTCGCATGGATGCGGCGCTGACGGATCAGCGAAGCCGATGTTCTTGTGGACACCGCCGGTGCTGCGGGCGGCCTACGCCGTACACGATCCGAAGCGGCTTATGCTCCCGAGCCCGCGAGCTTGAGTCGAATATCGTCAGCCAAGACCCGCGGCTGCGCTCACCAGCGCTGCCGCTCCGCATGGACCAAAGGTCATGCTACGACCGCGCGTCGAGACTTCAACCGATCTTTGCCAAGCCATCATGGCGTCCGCGAACGGCGCCATGACTGGGTCGGCGATGTGCGCAGGCGCGCTTGCCTGCCACGCCTCGATCTCGCGCGCGTACAGAACTCATCCTTTTAACCACAGTCAGGCCGGTCTTCGGTCGCGCCGTCTTGCGCCGTCCACGTGGCGGCGAGCGCCGCGCCAGCCGGCGATCAAGAGATTGGTCAATGTCCAACAAAATGCTCGTCGATTCGACCCACCCGGAGGAGACCCGGGTGGTTGTTCTGCGCGGCCATCGTGTCGAGGAATTCGACTTCGAATCCGCAAACCGTAAGCAACTTCGCGGCAACATCTACCTGGCCAAGGTGACGCGCGTCGAGCCGTCGCTGCAGGCCGCTTTCATCGACTATGGCGGCAACCGCCACGGGTTTCTCGCCTTCAGCGAAATTCATCCCGATTATTATCAAATCCCGGTCGCCGACCGTCAGGCGCTGATCGCCGAGGACGAACGCGCCCAGCGCGCGGCCGAGGCCGAGGCCGACCGCCGCGCCGGCCGGCGCGCCGCGCAGGCCGAGCGCGCGAGCGCGCGCACGCGCGACGAGGTCAAGAGCGCGCCGCTCGAGGCCGAAGAGGAGACAACAGGCCTGGTGGCCGAGCCGCCGGCCGCGGTCGCCGACGCGACGGAAGGCCTCAC
>VAZM01000179.1 GCA_005883135.1 Alphaproteobacteria bacterium | reverse complement strand
CATTCCGCTGGTGCTGCTTTTCGGATTCGCCGGATGCGCGCCGTCTCCGGGGGTGACGGGCGTGTGCAACGATGACGACGACTGCCCGGACGCGATGGTATGCGTCGATGGATCGTGTGTTGCCCCCGGCGAGGCCCCCCCTGGTTGTTCCTTTTCCCCCGCAGAATCTGGTCGCGAGAGCGATCGATGATCATTCGGTGGCCCTGACGTGGATCAACAACGATTCCGCGGACACACATTTTCGAATCGAGCGCATGGAGGACGACGGCGTGAGGTTCCAGACGATTCTGGACCATGTTCCCTCCACCAGCGTGACGGATGAGTCGGGCTCGGCGGGCGTCACCTACCTATACCAAGTTCGGGCGCTGCTGGACGGGGAACCCTCCGAAGCCGCCTCAAACATCGCATCGGCGACGACATTCACCGTGGCGTTCACCGGGACGCTGACGGACGACGCGCCGGACCACGAGGGATTTTGCGCGGTCCAGCGATTGAGCCGAAAGCTCCTGACCGCCGGCGGCACCCAGGTGCGCCTCGTCCTGCGGGGCGCAACTAAGGGCAGCCTTACGCTCGACAGGGTCACCATCTCCCAGGCCGCCGCGACCGGCGATCCCTTTGACTCCGCGGCGGATCTCACCGACGTCGCATCGAACGTGATCATCCCACCGAACACCCCGGTGACTGTCCCACCGAACGGACCGGTGAATTACACGCTCGATCCCAACAACGACCTGCTCGTCGCCTTCGACATCAGCAACACGACCGGCGAAGGCAACGTGCGCGTCGCCGTGGGCACGCTGCCGGGCGGCGACGCCTTCTCCAAGCCGCGGACGGCCGAAGCGGGCCGGCGGGACCGCGGTGGGACGACAGGTTACCCGAACCACGCGGCGGACAGCCTCGCTTTCATCGAGAAGATCCTGGTCTTGTAGCATGGCCAACAAACTCACCGGATCCTACGACGCCGTGGCGCAGATCAGCCGGCGGCAACTCAACGGCCTGCTCGCGTCCCTGCAGCAGAACGGCGCAAGCGGCCAGCCGCCACTGCGGCTCGGGCACAACGGGGTGCTCCGAATCGGCGACCCAAAGCCAACCACGCCCGAGCTCGTCCGGCTTCGTCTGCGCAATTGGATGCGCAATTTCCAGTCGGCGGGCGGCCCTTCGAACCTGGATGACTTCCGCGCCCGTCTCGCGGCCAATGCGCCCCCGGGGGCCGCCAAGATGATCGAGGAGGAATTCTCCAAATTGGAGAAGGGCAGGCCGGGAAGACCGCCCTCAAAGCAACCGCGTGGCCGCGTGACGCTGCAACTTTCCTCGCCCACCATCATCCTGACCGACGGCGCCACCTCCGAAGCGACGCTACTGACGGATATCCGAGCCCATTACGATCCCCAACCCGGAGCCGGGGAAATTGCCACCGCAGACCATCCGCTGCATGGCGAGGTGCGCGCCGCGTTCGAACTTTCGGTTCTCTCGAGCGCATCCGGCCGGAAATTGTCCGTGCGCCCCTCGTCGAAGGACGGCAAGATTGAGTTCATCGCCGCCTCGGGCACGGGCCTCACGAACGCCGAAGTGTCGCGGATCTCCGGCGAGGTGCGGGACATCGTGCGCGAGAAATTCACGCCGCAGCCGGTCGATCTTCCGCCGGATTTTCCCTTCTCCGAATTCAAGGTCATTGGCAGCGGCGCGAACCAGGTCATCGCCCTGCCGATCCAGCTGTCGGACTCGCCATTGCCCACAGGCCGCATCCAAAGTCTCGACGAAAACTTCGCCGATTCGAGCGGCTTCGCGTTCGCCGCCAGCAAGGAATCTATCGAGGACCTGCTGGAGCCGCTCTTCGACGCGGTGTCCAAGGCGGTCCGCGACTTCAAGAGGGAAATCACCCCGATCGAGGTGACGGTCTTTGGCATTCCCTTGAAGCAGACCATCAAATTCACGCTTCAGCTCAAGTCCGGCCCTTCGCTCGAATGGGAATCCGGCAGGATCAAGCTCTCGGCGAATCTCAAGCTCGTGGTGCGGCCCGGCGCCGACCTGTCCTTCAAGTTTACCCAGAAATTCAAGCTCGCGCTCAATGCCTCGACCCAGCAGGTGACGCTGGAAGCCGACGGCAATCCCTCCGTGAACACGGATCTGCCGTTCAATTTCCTGCACGAGGCGTTCGAGAATGCGATCAAGACGGCGCGGGACGAGGCCTTGTCGGGTGGTGGCGTGCCGGTGAACGACGCGGTCAACCGGGTTTTCGCCGGCGCCAGGCAGAAGCTCATCGGCGGTTTGAAGATCTTTGATGAATCGGCCTCCGCGACCTTCACCACCGTCAAGATCACCAAGGACGGGCTGATCGTTCGCGGCGAGATCGGAAGCGGAGCGCGTCAGGCGCCGGTGGTGCAATTCAACGAGATCGACGACGGCCGGGCCTTTTCGGCGCTGGCGACGTGGATTCCCGGGGGAAAGATCGATCGTTACATCTGGTCCTGGGTCGGACATTCCGGAAAAGGACCGGCAAAGCTCTTTTCCGCGTCGCACAAATCTTCCACCGAGACCCACCGCTTCATCTTTCCAAAGCCGGCCGGAATGGACCCGCTCGGCAGCGTCAGTCTGCGCATCGAGGGAACGCAAACCGGAGCGGATGGCCTGACCGTGCCCATCGCGGCGGAGAGCCCGCCCCAGGTCCGCGATGCTTTCGGGAGCATTGTCGAATCGCCCGCGTGGTGGCAGCCGATCATGACGCCGATCTGGCTCGAGGAAACCAAGCCGGGCGCCAAGCTAAAAGACCTCATCGCCGGTCACGTTCCCCTGCAAAACGACCGGCCCCGCGGCCGCGAACTCACCCACAACACGCTGGTCTATTTTCCGGACTGGCGCGCGGATGAACCGCTCGAACCCGTGGCGCGCGCCATGGCCGCGATGCGGCGCCGCAAGGTCTCGCTCGTCCTCATCGTGGTGCTGCCCGCAGACGCGCTCGACAGCCGCCGCAGCGACCTCGAAGTCAGGCTGCGCCCCGTGTCCAGCCGGTTCGCGGGGCGCTTGATGGTCACCGTGGACGAAGAAGGCGGATGGTCGCGCGCCTTCGCGGTCGCAGGGCGACCTTTTGCGCACCTGGTGAATGCGCGGCGCCAGTTCGCATGGAACTCCTCGGGTGACATCGAACCCGCGGCGATGGCGGCGGCACTCGACAAACACATTCTTCCCGCGCCGGCGCCACGATCCCTTGCGCTGCAGCCCAAGGTTTCCGGCTGCGGCTGCCAGGGCGTCCCCGACATCATCGTCGAGGATGAACGCGGAGAACGCTTCGCGCTGCATCGGATGCGCGGGCACGACGTCGTCCTGAATTTCTTCCAATCCTGGTCCGCGCCATGCATCCGGGAATTGCAACGTCTGCAAGCGCTGCAGGAGAAGCGACCAAAAGGCGGCGGACCGTTCGTCGTGGCCTTCCACGGCGGGAACGACCAGAAGGCGCTCGCGGATCTGCGCAAACGCCATGGTCTCACCTTTCCTCTCGTGCAGGACCGAGACCAGGTGATCGCGCGTCAATACGGGATCACATGCTGGCCCACCACGATCGCCATCAACCCGGACGGCTCCATCGGCCGCATGCAACTCGGCGCGGTTCGGGAAGCCAAACCGGCAAAGCGTCCTGCAAAATCGACTTCCACGTGAGCGGCGAAGACATGAGCTTCTGGATCGCTGCCTTTCTTCTCATTCTCCTCGCCGACCAGGCGATCAAGGCACTGCTGCGCCAGCGGCTCGGCGACCGCGTCGTTTCGCTGGGACCGTTGGGCTCGCTCCGCGTCATCGACGCGCCAATCTGGTGGGCGCGTGGCGGATTGCGGCCAACGCCGTTGATGCTCTGGATAGCCTGGCTCGCCGGGGCCGGCGCGCTGGTGGCACTGACCACCCGCCTGCCGGGATGCGAGTGGTGCGCCGCGCTGCTCCTCGGCGGATCGTTGAGCCATATGATCGAGACCTCCCGACGCGGACGCGTCTGCGATTACCTGTGCCTGCGCTTTTGGCCGGCATTCAATCTAGCCGACGCCGCGATCTCGATCGGCACCGTCGGCTTCATCGTCGGAGTCATCTCCGCGTTGGTCAATCTTTTGCACTGACATGAACCTAACGTCTCCAGCATCGCGCGCCGACAAGGGCCCGGGTTATCCGCGCTATTTCCGCATCGCCGGGCAGTGGGTCAATTCCTTCACGGTTTTTCTCTGCGTTGGCACTTACATCGGCATTCTCGTGATCGCCGCGCTCGCGCAATCGTCGGGCATCCCGCCCCTGCGCGTGGGCCTTGGCGCGCTCGCGCTCGCGATCATCGGCCTGGTCGGCGCGAGAGTGTATCACCTGCTCGTTTACCACCCGCTCTATTTTGGGAGGAACGCCTATCAACCCGTGTGGGACTCCAAAGATGGTGGCTTGAGCGTCTTCGGCGCGTTCCTCGCGATGGCGCCCTGTTCCTTCGCGGTCGCGCGCCTGCTCCACATTCCCGCGAACGTCTTCTGGGATTTCCTGGGCGCCGGCATTCTCGCGGGCGGCTTCTGGGTGCGGCTCGGCTGCGCGTTCAATGGCTGTTGCGGCGGCCGGGAAACCCGCGGCTGGTGCGGCGTGTGCCTGCACGACACCCGCGGCGTGCGCCGGCGGCGCATCCCCGTGCAGTTTCTGGAAATGGCTTGGTGGCTCGTCGGCGGCATCGGATTCATTTGGCTCTGGCCCCAATCCTTCCCGCCCGGAAATTACGCGCTGGGCGTCCTGGCTTGGTATGGACTGGGCCGTTTTTTCCTGGAACCGCTGCGCGAAGCCCCGGATCTCATCGCCGGCCGGGTGCGCATCAATCAATGCGTCGCCGCCGCACTCGTCTTGGGCGCCGGCGGCGCCTTGCTGGCGAGGGCATTCGCATCGTGAGTCGCGTCCGCCGACAGCGGCGGGTCATGCGGCCAACCACATTCGAATTGGTCCTCAATTTGAGGGCGGCGAAGATGCTCGGACTCACGGTCCCCAATTCAATGCAACCTCGGTAAGCGAGGCTGATCGCACCATTGCTATTCATATTGCAGGTAGCTCGTTCCCAAATTGGAATGACACCGATCAGAAACGCACTTTTGTGTTTGCGGGAGACGAGCTCAAGTTGATCAGCCCTGCAGCGAGCGGCGCAGGTACTGCCGAGGTGGTTTGGAAGCGAGCCAAATAAGTCGCATTTCAACGCAGGTCACGTCGGACATATCGAGCCAAGTTTGCGACGTCCGCTTTCGGGGGCAAAGCGGACAACCTAAATGAGGGCGTGATGTCTGCTTGTGACCCTAAGCGGTCCTCGCCGTGCCCGTCAATTTGCGCTGCAAGAACCGCTCGGACACTAACTCGATCACCTCGTCGGCGCGCACCAGCAGCGACGGCGGCACGTTGAGGCCGAGTGCTTTCGCGATTTTGAGGTTAAGCACCCTTTTCGTACTTGGTCGGCCCTGCACCGGAAGGTCGGCGGCTGTGCAGGACTCGAAGATGCCTTTGTTGCGCTGAACTGACGTTACGACATGCGCCTCTGCAACTCCGCCGACGGCTCTGCGCCGGAGCAGCCAGTAGCCGATGAGGACGATGACCGGGAGGCATGCCGCCGTCGCGATCCGGTTCTCGGGACATAGCAGCACGAGCAGCGCGAATGCCGCCAGAATCACACGGATCGACACATCGGTCGCCGGCCGATCGGCAAAGACCGCCTGAAGGCTGAAGGTGATGCCGATGGTTGCGACCAGCACCAGCAGTGCCGCACCGAGCTGGTTGATGCCGGGCTCGATCACCAGCTCCGGATGGATGAATACGCCTGCCATCAATGTAAAAAGCGAAATGCAGATCTGCAGAGCGCGGTTCAGGGTCGAATAAAACGAAGCGTTGGCAATCTTGGCCGTGACGGCGGCGACCAGCGACGTCGGGGGCGTCAGCTCACCCCAGACACCGAGGAAAAACGCGAAGAAATGCACGACCCATGGATTGACGCCGACCCGGATCATCGGCGGAGCGATCACGATTGCAACCAGGATATAGGTCGGCGCCGGCGGCAGCCCGGTGCCGAGGATCGCGCCGAATACGAAGGCAAGGACGACCATCGCGGCGAGGTTCACGCCTGCGAGATCGATCAGGATGGCGCCGAGCTTGGTGGGCACGCCGGTGATGACCAGCGCGCCGGTCATGATCGCGAGCGTAGCCAGCAGCAAGGTGAGGTCCGAGGTCATCTCGATGTAGGCATCGAGGAACTTTCGCACCGGTGCGATGAGCTGCGCGAACGACCAGGCACCTGGCTGCAGCAAAGCGGCGGTATTGACCGCGAGCAGGAAACCGCCCACCGCGATGAACACGTACAGCGCGGCGAACTGCGGCGCGAGATTCCAGGCGGCCATCATGCCGACCAGGCCGGAAATCACGCTGAGAAAGGCAGCGAGATTGACGATGTCCCGCCACGACAGCTTCTCATAGGTGCCGACAACAAGGCGCATGCGATAGCGCAGCGCCAGGAGATAAACCGACACGGCCACGGTCGCGTAATAGATCAGGGCTGGCACATAGCCGCGCGCGATGACTTCGAAATAGCTCTTTCCCAGGAATTCCGCCATGAGGAACGCGGCGACCCCCATGACCGGCGGCATCAGCTGACCCCCCAGGGAAGACGCCGATTCGATTGCCGCCGCGGTTGCCGGCGGCATGCCGGCGCCGATCATGGCGGGGATGGTGGCCGAGCCGATGGTGATGGCGTTGGCTGCGCCGCTGCCGCTGACCGTGCCGACGCACATCGATCCGACCACCGCCGACTGCGGCAATGCGTGCGCGGAGCGGATCGCCACCCGCTTGGTGGCGCGCAGCAGCGACTCGATGCAGCCGAATCCACTGAGCACGCTGAGCACCAGCAGAAACGCCCCGATCACGGTGAGCGCAATCTGCGGCAAGTTGGAAAACACCCCGGTCGTCGTTTCGACGCTCATGGCGGTGACGACTCGCGCCCAGCTCAACCCCGAATGATAGAATATGCCGGGCACCACGTAGCCGTAGACCGCGTAGAGTATCAGCGCCAGGTTGAGGACAAACAGCGGGAGATGGCGCTTGCGCGAATATTCCAGCACCAGGACGGCCATCAGGCCGCCCATGACGAGGTCGTTGGTGTTCCAGTCGCCGGCGCGCACGGTGCCGATGTCGTAGTAGTCGGTGTGCATGTACACGGCGACTGCCAGTGCGAGGCCGATGTAGATCGCGGCGATCACATAATTGGCCGCGTGCGGCAGCCGCGGATAAAGATCGTTCTCGCGCAGCCCGTTGAGCACGAACAGCACGTAGGTGATCGGCACCAGCGTCATCGCGAGCAATGTCGGCCCGCCCTCGCTGGTCCACAGATAGGCGAAGAGATAAAGGAAGAAAAAGATCGCAGTGCCGTAATAGATGCACTCGACGACGAAATGCGGCCGGCCGGCAATGCTCTCGGTCATGATGCTTCAAAGCGTCATGGTTTTGCGATCCTGGAATCCCATTTCGGGTCCCACACCGCCTTCTCGCGCATCCATTTTGCAAGCCCTGGATGGATGGCAACGAGGTCTACCGAGGATTCCACGCCACGTTTCTGGAATCCTTTCATGTCTTTGGCGATCTGACTGAAAGTCGGATCGGTCTGAGCCAGCTCGGCCGCGTGCTTCTCGACGATGTTTAGCATCTGGTAGACGTCGGCTTCCGGAATATCAAGGCTGACGTTGAAGCTGTAATAGAACGGCAGCTCGACCACCTTGTCGCCATGGACGTCGCGGTTGAACACCTTCGGGCTCACCTCGACGATTCTCAGTCCGTTGGCCTTGAGCTGAGCAATCTCCTCGGGGCTGGGGTTGAGCACTGCCCAATCGGCGGCGAGCGAAGCCTCCGACAACCAGGGAGGCGGCGAGCTTTCCGAGCCGGTGTAGATCGACATGGCGTCGAGCGCGCCCGATTCGAGCTGCGATCCGGCGGTCGCGAGGTCGACCTGCACGTAGGTAAATTTCACGCCAAGCGCGTTCAAGCCGCGTTCGGTCTGCGCCCGGGTATCGAAGGGCAGCGGGCCGGTGAACACACGCTTGCCCGCAAGATCCCCCCATTTCTTTATCTTGTCCTTGTTGCGCACGTGCACGGCAAGACCGACCTCGATGGTGTTCGACCAGAACGACTGCACCGGCCAGCGTTGAACGCGTTGCTTGAACCCCTTGAACCGGTTCGAATCGGTCGCGAGCTCGTGAAATGCGACGTCCGAGCCGTAATTGCCGTCGAGCTCCTCGGTGGCGAAGCCCTTCACGGTGGCAATGGCCCCCGCCATGGGCAGGACGGAGATGCGATATTTCGGCATCTCATTGTTCAGCAGGTTGGCCAGGGTCACGAGCGCCTTGTGGCCGGCGGTGCCGACCGGAGGCGTGCCCCAGCGGATATCTTGCTGCGCCCAGGCCGCGGAATTCGTCAGGCCGGCCAGGACGACCCCTGCGACCAGGGTGGTAAGAGCTCGCTGGAGCATGATGTTTCCTCGCGGTTATGGCTGAAAGCCAGAGAAGAGTTCAGCAGACGATCCGTCAACCCAGGGACATTGGCAAATGCAAAAACGCCGCGGGGGAGCGGCCTCTGTTATGGCGGCGCAGCCTGGGCGGTTCGACCGAAAGTGGTCAAATACTCCCGACCGCCAGGCGCTTTTGCCTGCGCGGGACCGACAGGGAGCAAATTCATGTGCGGCTGTCGGCTTGAGGCATCGCAACTTCAGCAGTGTAGACGCCTATGGTCAGATGGGCGTTTACACAGCTCGCATGCTGAACGGCGCTAAGCTGGCGGACCTGCCGTGTCGTGCAATCGAGCAAGCTCGATCTGGTCATTAGCCGAAAGACGCCAGGATGCTTGACCTCACCGTGCCTCCCGCGGTGCTCGCCCGCGCCGCCGAGGTGATCGAATAGTGGAACCCGTTTGCTGCGGTGCATATGTCCGCTTCTGGCACAAAGCGGACAAATCGAGACGTCTGCTATTTGTCCGATTTCGGAGCGGACATTGACAGAGCCGCGCTTTCAAAGCGGATTTATGAGTACACGCCCTATGCTGAAAAGCTCTAGCCGGTACGCAGCGTGGCAAGCCCGTTGCTGAGCACGACGTCGTTGCGGGAGACGACACAGCACTGGAACGACACGCGCTCGCCCGCGCGCCACATTTCGGTGCGGATCGTGTCGCCGGGAAACACCGGGCGCGAGAATCGCGCCTCGATGCTTTGCAGCCGCTCCGGCCGGTACTCGGCGCACACGCGCAAGATCGCGCGTGCCGCGACGCCGAAGCTCGCCGCCCCATGCAGGATGGGGCGTTCGAACCCCGCGGCCTTGGCGCGCTGCGGATCGGCATGCAGCGGATTCTCGTCGCCGTTGAGGCGGTAGAGGAGCGCGAGATTGGGCGGCGTCGGCAGATCGCAGGTCTCGTCCGGTGCGCGCTCGGGCAGCGCGTGCGGCTCGGGCGCCTGCGTCGCCTTGCCGCCGAAGCCGCCGTGCTTGCGCGCGAAGGTGCTGCTGTCCACGGTCGCGACCGGCGCGCCATCTTCGCCGATCAGCTCGCGCGTGTTCTGGATGATCGCTGCGCCGCCGGGACCTTTGTCGATGATCTCCTTGACGCGCGGGCGGCTCAGCAGCGTTGCCTGGGATGCAAGCGGGCGATGCAGCACCACCTTGAGATCGCCGTGGACCACGAGGCGTTCGTCGATGCCAAACGCCGGATCGGTCATGCGGCCGGGCCAGCCCAGCACCACCGCCATCGTGGGAAAGGCTTCGAGCCCCGCCCGCTCGTAGACGAACTTGAGCTCGCCCGCATCGAGCGGGTCCATGCCGATGCCGATGCCAAGCGCGTAGAGGATGCATTCGCGCTCACCGTAGCTCACGCGGATGTCGGCCGGCCGGTAGGCCATGATCCGGTCGTAGTTCAGCTGCGGCTGCGCCAACGTCGTCTCCTGCAGTTCGACCACACGGCAGTTTTCGCAGGGCGAGAAATAATGCAATCTCGATCCACCCGATAGTCTCTCCGCCGGCAGGATGTGCGATGAGCGAACCCACCGTTCTCATCTCCAAAGACGCGCGCGGCGTCGCCACCGTGACGATCAATCGGCCGAAGGTGCGCAACGCCATCGACGACACCGTCATCCGCTCGTTGACCGACGCGTTCAAGGCGCTCCACGCGGATGCCGAAGCGCGGGTTGTCGTGCTGACGGGAAGCGGCTCGGCATTTTGCGCCGGCGCCGATCTCGGCTGGATGCGGCGCATGGCGGCGGCCGGCGACGCGGAGAATTTCGCCAGCGCCAAGACGATCAGCGCGATGCTGCGCAGCCTCAACGAGCTGGCAAAGCCGACCATCGCCAGGGTAAACGGCGCCGCTTACGCCGCGGCCATGGGGCTCATCGCCGCCTGCGACATCGCGGTGGCGGCGGAAGAGGCGATGTTCTCGATCTCCGAGGTGCGGATCGGCCTCGTCCCCTCGACCATCAGTCCTTACGTCATCGCCGCGATCGGCGCTCAGGCGGCGCGCCGCTACTTCTTGACCGGCGAGGCATTCTCCGCGGCGGAGGCGCACCGATTGCGCCTCCTGCATCAAGTCGTGCCCGGCAGCGGCCTCGATGCGGCGATCGACAGCGTGATCGCAAGCTTGCTGGCGGGCGGGCCGCAATCGCAAGCGCGGGCGAAACGGCTCATCGCCGACATCGCCGGCCGTCCGCTCGACGACGCGCTCGAGGCGCTCACCGCGCGCAGCATCGCCGACGCGCGCGCCTCGGCCGAAGGACGCGAGGGCATCGCCGCCTTTCTCGAAAAGCGCAGGCCCGCTTGGCGGCGCGAGTAGCACCCAACGTTATCGCCGCGTTCTCGGTGTGCTCCCCTCCCCCAACCAAACCCCGGCTTGCCGGGGTTTGGTCACTTTAAATTTGCCGGAAGCGGGCAAGCCCGCAGCCGGCTGGGGAGGGTTGGGGGTGGGGGTCCGTCAGCGGATCACTGCACCACCCCCACCCCGGCGCAGCGCAGCCAAGCTTGCGCAGGCTGCGCAAGCTTGCCTGCGTGCGCCGACCCTCCCCACAAGGGGGAGGGTAGGACCGAGTTTGCCGCTTGTTGATTCCAGTCATGCCACGTCTGCGGAAGGCTCGCGCAAGCCATCACGGTGGTGTCACCCCAAGCATCCTGGCGCAGGCGATGAGCCGCGACCACGTGCCCTGCGGCAGAGGAATGCCGTCGCGCATGCGTTCGCGCAGCACGCTGTCGCCGCGCTCGCCGGGAAGGTAGATGCGTTCGACGTGCGCGTCGGGCGCAAGCGCCGCAATGCGCTGCGCCAAGCGATCCGCTTCCTCGAGGATACGCGCGCGATCGCCGAACGCGGCAAGATCGACGGCGATGGCGAGGCCGTTGAGAAACGGCGCGTCGAGCTTGCCGCCGGCTTCGAGCGCGGGCGCGATGATCGGATTGCCAACAGTGAGGCTGCAGAGGCACTCGATCATGAAGGAAAGGCCGGAGCCCTTCGCTCCGCCGAGCGGCAGCAAGGTCGCGAGTTTGCCGGGATCGGTGGTGTCGCGGCCCTGCGCATCCAGTCCCCAGCCGAGCGGGATATCCCGTCCGGCGTCGCGCGCGCTCATCACTTTTCCCATCGCCACGGTCGAGGTGGACATATCGACGAGCAGCGGCGGCCGATTGCCGGCCGGAAACGCAATCGCCAGTGGATTGGTCGAGACGCCGGCGACCTTGGCGCCGTGATACGCCATCATCGGCCCGGAGGCCGACATGACGATGCCCGCCATTCCTGCGTTCGCCGCCTGCAGCGCGAAGTAGCCGACGGCGCCGGCGTGGGTGATGTTGCGCGCCGCGCACCACCCGACGTGCGCCTCGCGCGCCCGCGCCATCGCTTCCGCCATCGCCATGGTCATGGCGACCGCGCCCGGCGCACGATCCGCTTCCAACACCGCGATCGCGCCGGCGCGCTTTTCCACGCGCATCTTGGGGGCCGGATTGATGGCCTTGCTCTTGAGCCGGTCGATGTAACCGGGGATGCGCAAAACGCCGTGCGAGTCCACTCCCCGCAGATTCGCCCAGATGAGCGATTTCGCCCACTCCTCCGCCATGGCCGGCGCGACGCCGACCGCCACGAATAGCGCGCGCGCGAAGCGCTCAAGATCGGCGCTCGAAATCACGTGCGATCCGGTATTCGACGGCATAGGTACCTTGCAGCAACGCTCGCGCCGGGCAAACTCTCCCGACCTCTATACGAAGGCACTCGCCGAGCAACAATCCCGTATCGCTCTCCCGCGCGCATGGGCGATTCGCGCAATGGTCGGCTTGTGTCGGCCTACCGCGAACGGCACTATGCGCGCGAGCGCGCGGAACGCGCGGCGTGCGATCCGATTTCCCCAACCTCGCGAAGGTCATGATCGACGAAACCCATTCCGTCGCGCGGCGCAGTTGGGTGGCCTCGGCCAATGGGCATGCCGATTTCCCGATCCAGAATCTGCCGCTCGGCGTGTTCACGCCGGGACGTGACGCCGCCCGCGGGGGCGTCGCCATCGGCGACGAGATCCTCGATCTCGCCGCGGCAGTCGATCTCGGGTTATTCGACGCGCAGGCCGCGCCCGCCGCCGAGGCCGCGTCCGGCACAACCCTCAACCCACTGTTCGCGCTCGGGCGCGGCGCGCGCGTGGCGCTGCGCCGGCGCTTGAGCGAGATCCTCGACGCGGACGGCCCCGCGCGCGCGCGAATCGAAGGATTGCGCGCGCGGCTTCTGCACCGCGCGGCGGATTGCCGCCTCGAGCTTCCCGCCGCCGTCGGCGACTACACCGATTTTTTTGCCGGCATCCACCACGCCACCAACGCGGGCAGGCTGTTTCGTCCCGACAATCCGCTGCTCCCGAACTACAAATACGTCCCGATCGGCTATCACGGCCGGGCGTCCTCGATCCGGCCCTCCGGCGCTGACTTGCGCCGCCCGAACGGCCAGCACAAAGGCGCAACCGAAACGGCTCCGAGCTTCGGGCCGTCGCGCAGTCTCGACTACGAACTTGAGCTGGGCGTTTGGATCGGGCCCGGCAACGAGCTCGGCACCCCGATCCCCATCGCCGAGGCCGGAGACCACGTCGCGGGATTTTGCCTGCTCAACGATTGGTCCGCGCGCGACATTCAGGGCTGGGAATACCAGCCGCTCGGCCCCTTCCTGGGCAAAAGCTTTTTCACCACCATCTCGCCCTGGGTGGTCACGCCGGAAGCGCTAGCCCCCTTCCGCAGCGCGCAAGCGAGCCGGCCGGCCGGCGATCCGCCTCCGCTGCCTTATCTCTTCGACGCGGCGGACCAGGCGGGGGGCGCCTTGGACATCGAGCTCGAGGTGGTGTTGCTCACGGCGGGCCTTGCGGCGAAGCGCCTTCCCCCGCAGCGGCTCTCCCTCGGCAACGCGCACCATCTCTACTGGACGGTGGCGCAGCTCATCGCACATCACAGCAGCGGCGGCTGTAACCTGCGCGCGGGCGACTTATTCGGGACCGGCACGATCTCGACGCCGACCGACGAGGGGCTCGGCAGCTTGCTCGAGATCTCGGCGGGCGGACGGCGCCCGCTGACGCTCACATCGGGCGAGACGCGCCGCTTCCTCGAAGATGGCGATACCGTCATCATGCGCGCGCGCTGCCGGCGCGACGGGTTTGCCGGCATCGGCTTTGGCGAGTGCCGCGGAACGATCGCCCCAGCGCTTTGAGGTTGGCCCACCTGCACGCCAGCCCCTACGTTCTCGCCGCGGTGGCGCGACAGCTGACGAACCAACCGCAGCGGCACCGACACGCCCGTCAACTGAAGAAACCATGCCGCAGCAACTCGGCGCCGGCGGCAATGACCGCGATCAACACCAGCTTCTTGAAGGTCTCAGGTGCAATCTTATCGCGCATATGTTGTCCGAGATGCATGCCGAGCACGACTGGTAACATCGCCGCCGTCGAGACTGAAACGTCGAGCCAACTGAACTGGCGGCTGGCCGTCAGAAGGATCGCCAGCAAGCCGGCGGAAACGACGAGATACAGCGATGCTTCCTTTGTGAACGCCTTTCCGCGCAGTCCCTTTGCAAGCATAAATATGAAAACAAGCGGTCCCGGCATCGCTGCGATGCCTCCCAGAATCCCGCCGAAAAATCCGAATGTGATGCCGGTTGGCAAAACCAAGCGAGACTGAAGCTGCAGCTTCGGCGCGAGCAGCGTGAGGCCGCCGACCCCCATAAGCACTAGGCCTGCGACAATCTTTGCAACGTTCGCATCGAGCGCCAACAGGACTCGAACTCCAAGGAAAAGGCCGGGAATCATGCCGAGAATCACCGGCATCAATTGCATGAGGCACCGTCCGGTCTTTCCGCCCTCCAGCGCCTGCGGCAAGTTGCTGAAGATCAAAGGCATGCTCAGCAGCATGGCCGCCGATTTGACGTCGATGAACAGCGACAGCAGCGGCAGCGCGACGACTGGCATGCCGACCCCGATTGTCCCCTTCAGGAGGCCGGCGACGATCAGGCTGCAAACCACGGCAGCAATGATACTTGCTTGCTCGAAATAAAGGGTGCGGATCAACATGAGCGCATTCTTGCTGCGGGGTTCGCAATTGTCCCGCGCGAACGGTTCGGCCCATGCCAAACTGTTTTCGATCGATATGCTTCCGGGTATCAGCGATGGGGTTGACGATGGTCGCGGCGGCAAATCTGGTGGAAGTGGCCGCTCTCGTGGATGACACTGCGCGCGCGACGATGGGGAACG
>VAZM01000506.1 GCA_005883135.1 Alphaproteobacteria bacterium | reverse complement strand
GTAGTGTCCGACCCCACCAACTTTATTTACTTCCCGACGCCACAGGCGATCCTTGGCCTCTTGTTCGATAAATTCAGACCGAGAATGTGTGCCAGCACCTGTCTTCCACCGTGGGGAACAGGCACCAAAGTAGGGGCGCCCTCGAGAGCGCGCCGGCAGACGCGCGTCGCTAAACAGATGACCATTCATCGCTGCACACAGCGGCGGCACTAAACAAAATCACGCTTAGCCGCTCGGAGCTGCCGGAGATCACGCCAAGGAATGCTGGCTCTATATCTGTACAGAACGGCTTCGACGAACACTCGATTGTCCGCCGCAGTGCCTCCCACATGGCCTTCTCGGCCGGGCAGAAAATCCTTGATCCGATCCCACTGGTCGTCGCGTAATGCATAGCGCACGTCAGGCGGCGGCGCGTACCGAGAAACGCTCAGCCCTCCCGGTTCGGGACATTTCCCGAAATCCGGCGCGGCGAAATGCGGGAACAGTCGCCCCGGATTTCGCTTGCGCTCAATCCGGGCAACTACGAGATGACCGCTCGTTAATCTGAATGGAGCGTTACCGCCAGCATAATTTGATGAATTTTCAGCATGACCCAATGTTGCGATCTATCTTGCAACATGTGTCTCAATTGAGCGTTCACCGTTCCAAATAAATCTTGTCTTTAGCGTGTTGTTTAAAGCGATTTTAGCGGCTCGCGCGTAGTGTGGGCCGCGAGCGAGGAACAGGACCTCGCCGTTACACGTTAAGTCAACAAGGGGCGTCAACACGAAAGCCGTTGCTAAAGCGGCGGATAGGGTCGAGCGCGAGACGCGCTTCGACCGTATCCGTCCAAGCTACCTGGAAGCCTTGATGCTCGTCGAGCGGCTGCATTGTCTGGCTTGACGCACTGTGTGTGCTGAAAACCTCTCCGTTTGATCTGGTGAAGGAATCACGTTGCGTCGGCCACGATGGGCGCGCTGCTCTTCTTCCTTTTGAGGCTATTGGTCTCGCCGTTCAGGTCGATCAGCCGGCTCGAGGCTGA
This sequence comes from Alphaproteobacteria bacterium, assembly GCA_005883135.1. Lineage (GTDB taxonomy): Bacteria > Pseudomonadota > Alphaproteobacteria > Rhizobiales > Xanthobacteraceae > VAZQ01. Next base: position 1,515 of record VAZM01000506.1, on the reverse strand, counting down.
GAATTCCGCGCTCCGACGTCAGCTGATCGTGCTTCAACGCCAGGTGCTCGGTCGGGTCCAGTTCACGAATAGCGATCGCCTGTTCTTCATCCAATTGTATCGGTGGTTTCCATCGATCGTGAAAGCGATGACGACAATCCGGCCCGAGACGCTGGTGCGATGACATCGCGCGGGCTTCCGCCGCTATTGGCGCTGGAAATCCCGGAACCTGGGAGGCCGGCCACCAATCAATGCGGGTCTACGGGCGGTTTTCCTTGCTCATCCGTTGAATGAGTTTGCATTTCTGATTCTGGGCCACGGCCGGCGGCAACTGCTGTCGTTCGAGGTGACGCGACATCCAACTGCCGAGTGGCTGGCCTGACAGATCACCGAGGCCTTCCCCTGGGCATCGGCGTCGGCCTACTTGGTGCGCGACAATGACAAACACAAACTCTTCTCGTCATTCATATCAACGGCGATCGGCCGCGAGCTGAGCGGGCGACTACGCGCCGCCTCCCGCGCTTTGTCTCGAGGCGGACCAACGCGAAACCGATGCGCCAAACGCGTTGCGCCTATCGCGCGACCAGGTAACCGAAACGTTGGGAAATATTTCCGTCGCCGTGATCAATTTTGCTCAGACTGCCGCCTTTCAACGGGCGCAGGCTCCGCATTACGGAAATGGCGCGATAAAGGCGTCCCGTAGGTAGGGGGTATCAATTCTGTGAGGCCGCGCGCCTCAGTGGTGGCCTCGTCCATGTGGAAGATGTCCCTGATGGCTCCTGAACTCTTGTTGTTAGCTGTGGGCTTCATATTATTGATGGCCGGAATGTTAGCTGCGGCCCCGGAGTAAGAGACACAGCGCGCCGGGACTCGATGCTTTCCTTGACGCCTTCATGCCATGCTGCCTGTCGTTCCCCAATATCGAGTGTATGTCCCTGCCCGCTACATATCTTGCCAGGCCATTAAGGCCGCCCACTCCGCACGACCGATGGTGGAATACTCACGACCATCAACGATGCGTGTCACTACATGACTGGCCTGCCGAAGCATCGCGAATTGCGCCAAACCTGGCAGCGGGCGTGTCAACTGATCCTCGACCGCGCGCCCGCAGCCGAGATCACGCGCCAACTTGAGCGCGCGCTGTTCATGGATGCCAAGCTCGATTTGCGCCAGCCGCGAACATCCCCTAGCGCCAAGCCGGCGACGCGTGTCGTGAAGGGACTCGCTCTGAATTTAAGCGTATAGTCTATCCATCATCGGCAGCGGCCTTAGGCCCAGGCGTCGGTGGCTGAGAGACCGGTTGTGCTCCCGCCTGAAAATCAGGGAGACATCCGTCATGGCACTTCTATTCCAACCAGCACCGCCGCCGTGCGCTAAGTGCGGCACCACGACTGTCGTAGTCCCCGCATCCAAGGATGGCCAACGGGTTTTCGTGGTTCGATGCCCAGCGTGCGGGCGCGCCGGTGAGTACTCCCTCGATTATGAGTGATGAGCCGGCGCCCAGCGTGAAAACGCGGATCCATTCTTAGGCGAGCT
>VAZM01000129.1:29820-30158 GCA_005883135.1 Alphaproteobacteria bacterium | reverse complement strand
AACTCGGGCAGGTGCGCCATGGCCGAGAACGTCGAGTTCCGGGTCATGCCAAGCGGTGACGGTCGCTGGTATTGGGAAGTGATTACTCCTGGCCCGACCGTGATCGCGCGCGGCGTGGCCGACGCAGAGCCGGTCGCGTGCCGAGAGGCCAGCGAGGCGGCCCGAAAAGCCAAATTGATCGAATAAAATCCCTGCCCTACAGCGCAGATAGTCAAGGCCGCGCCGGATCAGCCGCCGCCGCTCCCCAGCGGTTCACGCCGAAGATCGTCGGTTCGATTAGGTCGACTGGATAAGACTCGGCAGGCCCGGGGGAGGACCAGACCCGCCATTCTTATTTA
>VAZM01000129.1:26126-29634 GCA_005883135.1 Alphaproteobacteria bacterium | reverse complement strand
CGATCGACTGGTCCGAGTTCAAGAGTGCCTGCGCGCCTTCGAGCGCTGTCGCGGCGAGTACCTCGTAGCCCACATCTCGCAACATCGACTCGACGAGCACGCGAACTTGCTCATCATCTTCGACGACAAGAATTACGGACATACGCTAGAGACCCCCGCGCCCAAAAATCCTCAGGTCCCTCAGATCTCTTACAGATAACGCGTTGGCCGCGCAAGACAGCATTTCGGAACAGTCCGGACGGCTAGCCGTGCGTGGGGCTTCGCTGCTCGTCATGCCCGAATGCCAACGTCCACATCCAAGGCGACGCAAAATGCGTCCGGGTTTTCATCGCGGCTCGGGCTAAAGCCGTTTCCGGATCAGAAGCCGCCGGTGCGCGCAATCATTCAATAAGGCCCGAGCGAGCTTACGATGCGGCCCGGCGGCGCCGTCTACGCAGGAAGCGGCTTGCGCGACCGCGAATTTTGGCCAACCTCCCGTCGCCGCCGCGCGAGCGGGAACCCATATTCAGAGACCGCGGGTCTATGGCGCGGGAACGACGGCAGGAGCGATCGGAATTGAGATGTCGTCCGTGGTGAACTGGGGTTGGCTGCCGCCGATCTTCGCCCAGGCGTCCGAACGGGTATCGGCCGGCCTCGGCGAGCTTGCCGGCGGCGCGACGGTCTGGCTCGCGGTGACCGGGCTGAGCCGCTCCGGCAAGACCGTGTTCGTGACCAGCCTCATCCACAATCTCCTGAGCTGCGCGCACAACCCCAACCGCATGCCGCTCTTGGGCGTGGTCGGCGAGCGCCGCCTGGTCGCGGCCACCGTCGAGGCGGCGAGGGCAGATGGGCTGCCGCAGTTTCGTTATCTCGACAACATCGAGCGAATGGCGACCGCGGACTGGCCGGCGCGTACGGACGGCATCAGCCAGATCGGGATCGACGTGCGTTTCGCGCCGGCCGGCGCGCTCGGCAAGCTCGTGAGCGAAATCACCGGAAGCCCTGCGACGCTCACCCTCCGCATTGTCGATTATCCCGGCGAGTGGCTGATCGACCTGCCGCTTCTCGGGCTCGGCTACGCGCAATGGTCGCGCGCGACGCTGCGTTTGCTGCGCAAGGGCTTGCGCGCCGAGATCGCCCGCGACTTTCTCGCTCTGCTCGACCAGCATCGGCCCGAGGAAGCTGCGAGCGAGGTGGTCGCCAAACAGCTGTACGATCACTATTGCGCCTATCTTCTCGAAGCGCGCGACCGGCACGGCCTGACGTTTCTCCAGCCCGGCCGGTTCTTGTGTCGGGGGACGCTGGGCGACCCCGCTTATCTTTGGTTTGCGCCGCTCGAGATCGCCGAAGGGGTCGACATGTTCGCGCCCGGCACGCTTGCCACGCTCATGGCCGAGCGCTTCGACATCTACAAACGCGAGGTGGTGGAGCGCTTCTACCAGGACCACTTCCGGCACTATTCGCGCCAGATCGTGCTCGTCGACGTGCTGCGCGCATTGCTCGGCGGCCGTGAGGTTTTCGAGGATACGCGGCTCGCGCTCGATGCCATTCTGGAGAGCTTTCGCTACGGACACGGCGGGATTCTTTCCCGGCTCTTGCTCGGTCCCCACATCGACAAGGTGCTGTTTGCCGCCACCAAGGCCGATCATGTGCCCGACATCCAGCGCGATCACCTTGCCGCGCTCTTGCGCAACATGGCCGCGTTCCCCGCGCTTGAAGTCAAAAGCAGCAATGCGCAGTTGGAGGTAACGGCGCTCGCCTCGGTGATCTCGACCGCGGAAGAAAGTCAGGAGATCGAAGGACAGCGCGTGCAGGTGGTGGTCGGGCGGCCCGTCGGCAGCAAGAAGCAGTCGAAGTTTTTCGTCGGCAACGTTCCCATCCGTCCCCCGCGCGCGGACGCCTGGGGCTCGCCTTTCCTCAATGTGCCCGTGTTCGAGCCGCCCGCGATCGATCCTTCGCCGGTCGAGGGTATCGCGCACATCAACCTCGACCTGGCGCTTGAATTTCTGCTTGGAGACCGGCTGCGATGAGCGATCAACCCGAGCGCGGCGTCGCGCCGGCCCCCCGCGTGATCGAGATGGACGCGGCGGACGATGCCGCGCCGTTGCGGCTGCTGCGGCCGCAAATCATTCCGACCGAGCGCACCGAGGCCGTCACGCCGAGCGAGCCGGCGCTGCCCGCCCTCGCGCCCGTCCCGCCGCGCCGGCGCGACCGCGTCGTGACCTTCGGCCTCGCCGGCGTGACGGTCCTATTGACCGGTTGGCTCGCGGTGGACGCCGTCGCCTGGATCCTCGCCGCATTCGAGCGCAGCGCCGCCCTGGGCGTGCTTGCGGCAGCGGCCGTGACGGCGGGAGTGGTTGGAGGCGGTGCGGTGATCGCGCGCGAACTCATAAGCCTGTTCCGCCAGAATGTCGAGGCGATTCACCGCCGGCTTGCGGACGGGCAGGTGCTGGCGATCGAAGGCCGAAAAGCCATTGCGGACGTGCTCTCCGTCGTTCCACGCGAGCGCGAGATCGACGCGGCAATCGAATCCTTCCAGCGGCAGGTCAAGCTTCACCACGCGACGGCGCAGCAGATCGAGATCCTCTCGCGCACCGTCATGCAGCCGCTCGACCGCCGCGCCGAGGCGCATGTGCGCACCGCCGTGCTGCGCGCCTTCGGCATCACCGCGATCAGTCCCACCGGCCTGACCGATGCTGTCTTCTTTCTCGCCTGCGGCATCCGCATGGTGCGCGGCATCGCCGCCGCCTACGGGCATCGACCGACTGCCGCCACCACGGTCCACCTGCTGCGGCGCCTCGTCATCGAGGCTGGCAAGCTTGGAGCCGTCGACATCGCCAGTTCCTCGCTCGTTCAGCACCTCGGCGGCGCGCTCACCGAACGCTTGGCGAGCAGCGCTGCCGAGTCGCTTTACGCCGCGTACCGCATGGCGCGGCTCGGGATCATCGTGATGGACCTGTGCCGTCCGATCCCGTTCCGGGACAACGAAGTTCCCAGCGTCACGTCGCTGGTGGGCAACGTGCTGCGGCGCCGTTCGCAAGCTCAGCCGGACTGAGGGCCTGCTGGCCTGCAGCGCATCTGTGTGATCCGGAACGGGCTTGCAACTTTATTCCCGGTACCGAGTTGAGGGGGCGGGACGTGATAACGGGGGATGACCCATGACAATCACCCTCACGCATGCGAAATCCGCCGCCGCCGCGCCTGCGCGGGCAGCGGCGCGGAATAGTTCCGCGGACGACGCCGCATCGGATGAATCCTTAATCAGGCGGATCGCCGCCGGCGATCAGCTCGCGATGCGGACATTGTTTGCACGCCATCGCATGCCATTATACCGGTGGCTGCTGCGCATCGTGCGCGACGAGACGACGGCGGAAGATCTCTTGAGCGACGTGTTTCTCGACGTGTGGCGTCAGGCCGCGTCGTTCCAGGGGCGCGCTTCCGTTTCTACCTGGCTGCTGGCGATCGCCCGCTACAAGGCGCTGTCGGCCCGCCGCGCGCGCGTCGATGCGCAATTGGACGAGCGGATCGC
>VAZM01000129.1:22849-26111 GCA_005883135.1 Alphaproteobacteria bacterium | reverse complement strand
AATGCTGCGCGACTCCTTGGCCAGCCTGTCGCCGGAACATGGCGAGGTGATCGACCTCGTCTACTACCACGGCAAATCGGTCAAGGAGGTCGCCGACATCATCGGCGTCGGCGAAGCGACGGTGAAGACGCGCATGTTCTATGCGCGCAGGAAGCTGGCCAGCCTGGTCGCGGTTGCCTAACGGCTTGGAGCAAGGCCGTCTTCGCAAGGCACCGATGCTGTGTCGGCGCCTTGCGCTACGGGCAAAAGGCGCTGCGCGAGATCCCTGCTCCGTCGTCGACACTGATTGTGAATCTGCTCTAACATGCCGGCGCGAGTTGCAATGGCCCCGGCGCAAGCAAAACCCGATCGGATCACGCGTCGCGATCCCGCTGCGGTCAAAGCCGCAATTGCGGCGTTAGCCGCGAAATTCGGCAACCGGCTCGTGACCTCGCAGGCCGTGCGCGAGCAGCACGCCAACACCACGACCTTGATCGCCAACGAGCCGCCGGACGCAGTGGTTTTCCCGCAAGCCAGCGGCGAGGTGCAAGACGTCGTGCGTATCTGCGCCGAGCGGCGCGTCCCGGTCATCCCCTTCGGCACCGGCACGTCGCTCGAAGGCCATGTCAACGCGCCTTATGGCGGCGTGTCGATCGACTTTCGCGATATGAACCGCGTGCTGGCGGTCAACGCGCAGGATCTCGATTGCGTCGTCGAGCCGGGCATCACGCGCAAGCAGCTCAACGAGCATCTGCGCGACCAGGGTCTGTTCTTTCCGATCGATCCGGGCGCCGATGCTTCGCTCGGCGGGATGGCGGCCACGCGCTGCTCCGGTACTAATGCTGTGCGCTACGGCACGATGAAGGACAACGTCATCGCGCTCAAGGTCGTGCTGGCAAATGGCGAGCTGCTTACCACCGCGCGCCGCGCCAAGAAGTCGTCGGCCGGGTACGATCTCACGCGACTCATCGTCGGCGCGGAAGGCACGCTCGGCGTCATCACCGAGCTGACGCTCAAGCTGTCCGGCATTCCCGAGGCGATCTCAGCCGGCGTGTGCCCGTTCCCGGCGGTGGAAGCGGCCTGCAACGCCGCCATCGCCACGATCCAGTTCGGTGTCCCGGTGGCGCGCATCGAGCTGCTCGACGAGCTGCAGGTGAAGGCGACCAATCTCTATTCCAAGCTCGCGTTGCCCGAGATGCCGATGCTCTTCGTCGAATTCCACGGCTCGCCGGCGGGCGTCGCCGAGCAGGCCGAGCGCTTCGGCGAGATCGCGCGCGATTTTGACGGCGGTCCGTTCGAATGGGCGACCAAGGCCGAGGACCGCTCGCGGCTGTGGCAGGCGCGACACGACGCCTATTGGGCGGGCCGCGCCTTGCGCCCCGGCGCGCAGGCGCTCGCCACCGACGTCTGCGTGCCGATCTCGCGCTTGGCTGAATGCGTCACCGCAACGCAACGCGAGATCGCCGAGCTCGGCCTCGTTGCTCCGATTCTCGGCCATGTCGGCGATGGAAACTTCCATCTCACCTTGCTGGTCGACACCGCCGAGGAGGCGGAGGTCAAGGCCGCCAACATCCTCTGCGAGCGGCTGGTCGAGCGCGCGCTCGCCATGGACGGCACCTGCACCGGCGAGCACGGTGTCGGGCAGGGCAAGATGAAATATCTCGCGGGCGAACTGGGCGATCCGGCGCTTGCGGCCATGGCCGCCATTAAACGCGCGCTCGATCCCAACGACATCATGAATCCCGGGAAGATCGTCGCGATCGCGTAAACGCGTTCCCGTTCGCGGCCGTGACCCGAACCGAGGGGCGGCGAGCCGGAGTTCCCCTAAGCCATTGGCGGCGACATAGATTTGCCGTCAAGCCGCCCCATATTGGATGCGGGCGCAGCAGAGCAAGGTCGCGGATCGGGTGGCGGGCTGCCGCGCCATGGTCCGAGGCCAGACACCGTGCTCGTTCGTTGGTGCTCGGGCGCTTTGCGCGGCCCGCACAGCCGCCCGGTGCGAGGGCCGAGATTCGGGGTGGAGACGGCGTGCAAACGACGCTGCTCAGTCTCGCGATTGTCCTCATCCTGGCGCTGGTAACGGCGCTGGTGGGTCCCCTTTTTGTCGATTGGGGCAGCTACCGCGGCGAGTTCGAGGCGAGAGCCAGCCGCCTGACCGGCCTCGACTTCCGCGTCCGCGGTGCGATCGATGCCCGGCTACTGCCGACGCCGATCCTGGTGCTGCAAGACGTCGAGTTCGGGCGCTCGGACGAGGGCAGCAGGGTGCGCGCGCGCCTGTTGCGGATCGAATTTTCCCTGGGTGCGATGGCGCGCGGGGAATGGCGCATCGCCGAGGCGCGGCTCGAAGGCCCGGAATTCGCGGCTGGTCTCGACGCCTCCGGCCGCCTCGCGTGGCCGGTCCCCAAGCTCGGCTTCGACCTCGAGGGAGTGTCGATTGCGCGGCTGCAGATCGAAGATGGCCGCGCAAGCCTCGCCGATGCGGCGAGCGACACCGGGCTTGTGCTCGAGCAACTCGCGTTCAGCGGCGAGGTGCGCTCGCTAGCGGGGCCGGTCAAAGGCGAGGGCTCCTTCGTCGTCGCCGGCCAGCGTTATCCTTATCGCATCACCACCAGCCGCATCGCCGATGACGGCGGCGCCAAGGTGCGGTTCGCGGTCGATCCTGTTGGCCAGCCGGTCGCCGCGGAAGCCGACGTCTCGATTTGGGTGGAGAATGGCCTGCCGCGCTTCGAAGGCACCGTTCAGTTGACGCGCGCCGTTGGCCGCGCGCCCGCGGGCGCCGGCTCGATGATCATCGAACCTTGGCGCGTCACCAGCCACATCAAGGGAGACAGCGCCGCCGCCGTGCTGGAGCAAATCGAATTTCAATACGGGCCGGACGAAAGGGCGATCAAGCTCAGGGGCGGAGCCGGCCTGCGATTCGGACGCCAGCCGGAGTTCAACGGCACCCTCTCTTCCCCGCAGATCGATCTCGACCGGATGTTGACCTTGGGCGAGCCGCTGCATCGACGCCCGCTCGCAGCCGTCAAGGCGCTGGCGGACTCCTTACTCGCAGGGGCACAGCTGCCGATTCCAGCGGCGCTGAACATCAGCGCCGAGAGCGTCACGCTGGCCGGGGCGACGCTGACGCGAGCGAGTGCCGACCTGAAGACCGATGGCGAGGGGCTGGACATCAAGGGTCTCGAGTTGCGCGCGCCAGGGATGACCCAGCTGCGCCTGAGCGGGCGCCTGGCCGCGACTCCTACGGGCGCGAACTTTAGCGGTTCGGCCAGGGTCGAGGCCAAGG
>VAZM01000129.1:18514-22730 GCA_005883135.1 Alphaproteobacteria bacterium | reverse complement strand
CGATCGGATGACGGCCGCCGGACGCTTGGCCTATACCTGGGCGCGTGATGACCGGCCGGCGCGCCTCGATGCCGCGCTGACCGCACCGGAAGTCGACTTCGACCGCGTCCATGCGGTCACCAAAGGGATCCTCGGCGATCTGGCGTTCGACTTCCCCCGCGAGGGCACGCTCTCGCTCAAGATCGCACGCGCGTTTGTCGCCGGCGTCGAGGCCAAGCAGGCCGACATCGACGTGCGCACCGATGCCAGCGGCTTCGAGATCGCGCGGCTCGCCATCGCCGACTTCGGCGGGGCGACGCTGGCGGTCAAGGGGCGCATCGATGCCAAGGCGAAATCTCCGCGCGGCGCGGTCACGCTCGATATCGACGCGCGGGCGCTGGATGGCATCGTGGCGCTCATGGACAAGATCGCTCCCGAGTCAGCCGATCAGCTGCGCCGTTCGGCGGGGCGCTTGACGCCGCTTACCTTGCGCGCGGCGCTTGGGCTCGATCCGGCCACAGCGGAGAGCGGGGCCGTCACGGCGAAAATCAAGCTCGACGCCCGCGCCGGCACGTTGCGCGTCGCGCTGCAAGGCGAGGCGGGTGCCGCGCGCGATGCCCTCACGCTCGAAAAACTCGCCGGCCTGGCCGCAGCCAAGGTGAACCTCGGCGCCCGGTTCGATGCGGAGGAAGGCTCGACGCTGATCGAACTCCTCGGCCTCGACCGTTTCCTCGTGGTCGACAAGCGGCCAGCGCGCCTCACCTTGGCGATGAAAGGTGCGCTCGACGGCGACCTCGCCGTCGATGGCCAGCTCGCGGCTGGTGCGCTCAATGTCGCGACGAACGGCACCGTCCGCGTTCCGGATCGCGCCCGCGCCAGCGGCGAACTCAATCTCAAACTTACCAACGCAAACGTTCGCTCGCCGCGGCCGGGCTCGGCGGGTCGCGCTGCCGAGCCGCTGCCCGCGTCAATGACCGCGCGGCTCGCCCTGAGCCAAGGGATGCTGCGGCTCACCGAGATGACTGGAACGGTGGCGGGGGCGAGCGTCCGCGGCCGGCTTGGCCTTGGATTGCAACAACAACCTATGACGATCGACGGCGACATCGAGCTCGGCGCGCTCGATCTGTCGGCCGCGCTCGCGATGGGGATCGGCATGCCGGCACAGGGGGCGGAGGCGAGCGCGGGGTCCGGCGCGGGCGCGAACGCATCGTCGCCCTGGCCGGCCGATCCGTTCGAGCGCGCATTGCCGTCGCTCGCCGGCGAGGTCGCGGTCAAAGCGGCGCGTCTTGCCCTCACGCCCAAGCTCGCCGCCCGCGATGTCCGCGGAGTGGTCCATTTCGGCGACTCGGAGCTGGCGTTGCAGGGAATCGACGGCACCATCGCCGGCGGTCGGCTGACGGCCGAGCTGACGTTTCTGCGGCGTACCGATGGGCTCACCGCGCGCACGCGCCTGCGCCTCGTCGGCGCCAACGCCGCGGAGCTGCTTCCCGGCGATGGATCGCTCTCCGGGCGGCTGACGCTCGACGCGACCGCCGAGGGGGCCGGCATGAGTCCAGTTGCGCTCGTCGGCTCGCTCGCCGGCAGCGGCAGCTTCACCCTCGAAAATGCTCGCGCTACGCGACTCGACCCGGCAGCCTTCGACAATATTGTCCGGGCAGTCGATCAGGGCTTGCCCATCGACGGCGTCAAGGTGCGGGACCGCGCGGACGCCGCACTCGGGCGCGGCCCGCTCGCCGTTACCCTCGCCGAGGGCGCGATCACCATCAATGACGGCCAGGCGCGGCTGAGCAACCCGACTGTGCGCGCGCAACGCGCGGATCTTGCGGTGAACGGAAACGTCAATCTGGCCGAAGGCGTTCTCGACGCGCGGCTCACGTTGTTCGGAGCCGGCGGCGGGGGCGCTCCGGCGGACACCCGGCCGGAAATCGGCATCGTGCTCAAAGGAGCGATCGACGCGCCGAAGCGCACCATCGATGTCGCCGCGCTCGCGAGTTGGCTCGCGCTGCGTTCGGTCGAGCAGCAGTCGAAAAAGCTCGACGTGCTGGAAGGGCGCGCACCCGAGATGCCGGCGCAGCCCGCGCCTGCCACCGCCAATACGCAGAGCGATCCTGCTGCGCCGAAGCCCCCGAGCGCCCCCAAGCCGAAACCGCTCGCCCCCGCCGCCGAGCAGGTTCAGCCGCTGCCGCCGGCAATCGATGTTCGTCCGGCGCAGGCGCCGCGCGCGCCGCGCGCCCATCCCACAACGGCGCCGCCCGCACCCGCGCAAGCGCCGCGGGCGCCGGACGTGGCCGTGCGGCCACGCTCCCTGTTCGAGATGTTGTTCGGAAACTAACGGCGCTACGCGCTCGACGCGGCGCCCGCAGCCATCAGCTCGCGCGGTCCCTCGCGCCCCGTTTTATGATCGGAGAGCTGGTTGCGGTAGAAGTCGAGCACGAAGAGACGAATGGCCGACGACAGGTTGCCGTGCTGTCGCTCCGAATCGATCGCGGCGACGAGGTCCGACAACGTCATGTCGCGCCCGCCGGCAATCTCCTTGAGCCCTTTCCAGAACGCATCCTCGAGGCTGACGCTGGTCTTGTGGCCGGCAATCACGATGGACCGTTTGACGACCGGAGATTTCATCACTCGTCTCCTGTTTCGATCCGGTGGCGATCGAGGTCGCGACGGGCTTTAACCTTGCGTTTGGCTTCGAGTTCGCGCTCGGCTTTGCTGCGTCCGTGCAGCACTCGATTGGCAGATGCCGTTCGTTCGGCGCGTTGCCGTTCCGCGCGCTTGCGCGCGCTGCGAAGGTTAACGATGTCGCCCATCCCACACTCGATGACTCGCTCCGGGGATTGAGATCGCTGTGCGTGGCTTCGGAGCCAAATGCGCCCATAGCGTGGCGAGCCGCCGTGCCGTGGGTTCCAGCGTCCCGTGCCCGGCAAGTACAAGACTTGAGGTTAAGCTGTGAAACGGAACCATGGAGGCCGCACTCAGCGAATTCAATAGTCTGAGTGTAGTATTTTAAAGTTTATCCCGCATGGTACACCCTTGGAGGTCGATAACGCTGCAAGTATTGCTGGAGCAAAATACTATAAGATAACGCTGAATTACCTTATCGTTTCTTCATGCAGAATTTTTACATCTTCCGCCGGCGCGGAAATTCCGCCTCGGCAGCGGAGCGGTTCCCGAACGGCGGTGCCTGTCACAAAAGGTTTACCAGCCATGCATGCAGGAATGCTGTTTGCGCGGCCTTTACCTCACCGGCGCGCGGGCGACGCGCGCATCCGGCTGCTCTCTTTGCGGGTTTTTGTTCGTCTTATTTTTTGCGAAAGCGATCGAACTGAACGACCTCGCCCCCGACCGCCGATTTGTCAGGTTCCGCCTGCGATGTGGTTCGCGCTGTCTCTTGATCGGCGTCCGCCGGCAGCGCCGCGACCGGCGTGATTGCCTTGGGTTCCGCCGGCGGCGCGTTGCCCGCTGCCGTAGCGCTCTCCTCCGGATGACGGGACTGCTCCTCCGCGGCCTCCTGGAATTGCAAACCGAACTGCACGGAAGGATCGAAGAAGCCCTTTACCGCCGCAAAGGGAACCGCCAGTCGTTCCGGGGCGCCGCCGAAGGACACGCCCACCTCGAAGCCGTCCTCGGTCACCTCCAGATCCCAGAACTGATGTTGCAGGACGACGGTCATCTCTTCGGGATATTGCGCGTGCATGCGCGGCGACAGGCGCACTCCCTCGGCGCGGGTGTCGAAGGAAATATAGAAATGATGCTCTCCCGGCAGACCGTTCTTGGCGGCGTCCATGAGCACTCTGCGCACGACACCGCGCAAGGCGTCCTGGGCCAAGATGTCGTAGCGGATGTGATCGATGGCCATGGGTGATCCGGTCTGCGAGGACTCACCGCTCGAATGCTAGCGCGCGCGACCACGGGTGCGCCAGCGTGGGGTTGCGGCTTTAAATATGGAAGTGGAGGCTTCTGTTGCCAGGTGCCTCCGAACCCCGCCTGAAGCTGCTAAGACCTCAGGACTTCAGTTCGGTATTCCAAACCGCATTACGCGGCCTGGGCCACCGGAGCATAGTTGTCGTTGGCAACTATGAATGCGGCCCGATAACGGTGGAACCATGCCGAGCAAAAGCGCGCCCTTTACGCCCTCGTCGATCCTATTTCGCCCCCGTCTCAGGGATCAGTCATCAGAGGTCGGGTATCGTCTGACTTCTGATCACTCACCCCTGATGGTGGAGGCGCCGGGTACTGC
>VAZM01000129.1:17918-18461 GCA_005883135.1 Alphaproteobacteria bacterium | reverse complement strand
GCCGGCACCTCTCAATATAAGCCCGGAACCGCAATCAAAAAAGAGCATGCAAGCGTGCCAATGGAGACGGAAGGCCGTCCGGTTGCCGCCGCGATGAGCAAATCGGCCAATGCCGCAGGCCCGGTGCGCCGGCCCACCGACTGCGTTGGGCTAAATCGGTTGCTTCCCGTCGCCCGCCCGAATGTGCTACCCATTATATGGTGCCGTCCCGGATGGGAGGTTCGGGGAGGCGCGCCGTGCGGGGCGTCCAGGAGGGAACATGTCAGAGGGCGTATCACCGTCCCCCCGGGGGACGCGTCCGGGCTTTTCAATCAATACGCATAATCTGATCGGCGGGCTGATCGTTGCGGTGCTCGCCCTTTCCTTCCTCGGCTGGGCGTTTTTCGTCCCGAATACGCTCACTCCGCGATTTCTGGCCGCCGCCCTCGTTGTTGTCGGAATCGCCGCGGCCATTGGCGTCCTGCCTGTGCACGGCCCCCGGGATCTCTATGGCGGCGTCGCGTTGGTCATGCTGGCGACGGTGGCTTTGATCGCGTCCGCCGA
>VAZM01000129.1:16597-17906 GCA_005883135.1 Alphaproteobacteria bacterium | reverse complement strand
CGCCGAGGCTATTCTCGTTTGTGCTTGCGGCGATCGGTGCCGCCGTTGCGCTCGGGGGCGTCTTCGCCGAGGGGCCGCCGATCGAAAAGTACCGAATTCGCGGTCCCTTCTTCGTGATCATCGCCATTCTCGCCTTCGCCGCCATGATCCGGCCGCTCGGACTCGTTCCGGCAACATTCCTCGCCTTCATGATCTCGATCACGGGATCGACGGAGATGCGGTGGATCGAAAGCTTGATCTCCGCGGTGGGGATGACGCTGTTCTGCGTTTTGCTGTTCGTCTATTTGCTCAATCTGCCGTTCCAGCTTTGGCCGCGTTTCTGACGGGGTGGGCACGTCATGTCGGAGCTTCTCTCGAATCTGTGGATGGGATTCCACGTCGCGGCGAACCCGTTCAACATCCTGTTCTGTCTGCTCGGCGCTCTGGTCGGCACGCTAGTCGGCGTTTTGCCCGGCATCGGCACGGTTGCGACGATCGCGATGCTGTTGCCGATCACGTTCGGCTTGCCGCCGGTTGGCGCGCTGATCATGCTGGCGGGCATCTACTACGGCGCACAGTACGGCGGCTCGACCACCTCGGTGCTGGTCAACATCCCGGGTGAGGCCACCTCCGTCATCACCTGCCTCGACGGCCATCAAATGGCGCGGCAGGGCCGCGCCGGCCCCGCGCTCTCCATCGCCGCCATCGGTTCGTTCTTCGCCGGCTGCGTGGCGACGGTGCTGGTGGCGGCGCTCGGCGCGCCGTTGACCAGCATCGCCCTGCTGTTCGGGCCGGCCGAATATTTCTCGCTCATGGTGCTGGGCCTCATCTTCGCCGTGGTGCTGGCGAAGGGCTCGGTGCTCAAGGCGGTGGCCATGGTCCTCACCGGCCTGCTGCTCTCGATGGTCGGCTCGGATCTCGAGACCGGCGCCGGACGCATGACCTTCGACATGGCGGAGCTTGCCGATGGGATCGGCTTTGCCAATGTCGCCATGGGCGTGTTCGGCTTTGCGGAAATCGTGCGCAATCTCGAGCTGCCGGCGGAGAGCCGCGACATCGTGCAGTCCAAAATCACGGGCTTGATGCCGACGCGTCAGGACCTGATCGACTCCGCGGGCGCAATCGCGCGCGGCACGCTGCTGGGATCGTTGGTGGGCATCCTGCCGGGGGGCGGCGCCGTCATCGCGTCGTTCGCCGCCTACACCTTCGAGAAGAAGATAGCGAAGGACCCCTCACGCTTCGGACGCGGCGCCATTCAAGGCGTGGCCGCGCCGGAAAGCGCCAACAACGCGGCTGCGCAAACCTCGTTCATTCCGCTGCTCACGCTCGG
>VAZM01000129.1:1119-16582 GCA_005883135.1 Alphaproteobacteria bacterium | reverse complement strand
CGCCCAATGCGGTGATGGCGCTGATGGTCGGCGCCATGACCATCCACGGCATCGTGCCGGGCCCGCAGGTCATGACCAAGCAGCCGGAGCTGTTCTGGGGGATGATCGCCTCGATGTGGCTGGGCAATCTGATGCTCGTCGTCATCAATCTGCCGCTGGTGGGCGTCTGGGTCAGCCTGCTGCGCGTGCCGTACCGGCTGCTCTACCCATCGATCATCGTGTTCTGTTGCATCGGCATTTACTCGATCAACAACTCGCCGACCGATGTGGTGATCGCCGCGATCTTCGGCATCGTCGGATACTGGCTGGTCAAGCATGACTTCGAGCCGGCCCCGATGCTGCTCGGATTCGTGTTGGGACCGTTGATGGAGGAAAATCTCCGTCGCGCCATGCTGATCGCCCGCGGCGACGCCACGGTGTTCTTCACACGCCCGATCTCGGCGGTGCTGCTGAGCACGGCCATCATCCTGCTGGTGATTGCGGGATTGCCCAAAATCCGCCGGCGCCGCGACGAGGTGTTCGTGGAGTAGCCGGAGGCGGGACCAAGGCCCGCCGCGCAGTGATACTATTCGCGTGCTCCCCGAGCAGCCAAAAACACACGCCACAAAACTCGAGAGGAAGCGACCATGGGCTCCATCCTATCTCGCGCGCTTGCCGCGCTTGTCGCGCTCGGCTTTGCCGCCAGCCCGGCTGCTGCGCAGACCGACGACTATCCGCGACGCGCGATTACCCTGATCGTACCGTTTGCTGCCGGCGGCCCGACCGACGTGATTTCCCGCATCATCAGCGATTACATGTCCCGCAGCCTCGGTCAGTCCATCGTCATCGAGAACACGCTCGGTGCCGGCGGCACGACCGCCTCGACGCGAGCGGCGCGCGCCACCCCCGACGGCTACACGATCGAGATGGGTCACATGGGAACCCATGCCGCCTCGGTCGCGCTCTATCCGAACCTCGCCTACAAGCCTGACGTGGACTTTGCGCCCATAGGTCTGGTGGCAGGCACGCCGGTGTTGATCCTGGCGAAGAAGGATTTTCCGCCGAACGACCTCAAGGCGTTCGTTACTTATGTGAAGGGCAATGTCGCCACCCTCAACATGGCCCACGCCGGCGTCGGATCGGTGTCGTTCACGACCTGCCTGCTTCTCAACTCGATCCTGGGCGTGAAGCCGACCTCGGTCCCGTTCAACGGAACGGGGCCGGCGCTGACCGCCTTGATCGCCGGACAGGTCGACTACATGTGCGACCAGATCGTCAACGTGGTCCAGCAGGTGCAGGCCGGTCAGATCAAGGGCTATGCGATCGGCACGCCCGAGCGCAGTCCGGCGCTGCCCAACGTGCCGACCAGTCGCGAGGCGGGGCTGCCGGAATTTCAGGCGCAAGCCTGGAACGCCCTGTTCGCTCCCAAGGACACGCCCCAGCCGATCGTCGACAAGCTCACCGGCGCGCTGGACAAGGCCCTCGACGACGAACAGACCCGCAAACGCCTGCTGGAGCTCGGAAGCGTGCTGCCGGGCAAGGCCGAGCGCGGCCAGCAGGCGCTCGCGGCTTTGGTGAGGCGGGAAATCGACCGCTGGACCCCGATCATCAAGGCGGCCAACCCGACCGACTGACGCCTATATTCACAAGTCGTCCTGCGCATTTGCCGGCACGCCGGAGGGCGATACACTGCGCCGTCCGACTCGGGTATTTCGCCTGAGGATCGCAGCCATGCGCCAATATCTCGACTTGATCGAACGCATCCTCGCCGACGGCGCGGAGAAGCACGACCGCACCGGCACCGGGACGTTGTCGGTGTTCGGCCATCAGATGCGGTTCGATCTCGCCCAGGGCTTTCCCCTCACCACCACCAAAAAGCTGCACCTGCGGTCGATCGTGCACGAGTTGCTCTGGTTCCTCGCCGGCGACACGAACATTAAATATCTCAATGAACATGGCGTGACGATCTGGGACGAGTGGGCGGACGAGCGCGGCGAACTGGGTCCGGTCTATGGGCGGCAATGGCGCTCCTGGCCTACTCCCGACGGCGGCGTCATCGATCAGATCGCAGAGGTGGTTGCCGCCATCCGCCGCAATCCCGACTCGCGCCGGCTGATCGTGACGGCGTGGAATCCGGCCGATGTCGACAAGATGGCGTTGCCGCCATGTCACTGCCTGTTCCAGTTCTACGCCGCCAAGGGCCGGCTGTCGTGCCAGCTCTATCAGCGCTCGGCCGACGTCTTCATCGGCGTGCCTTTCAACATCGCCTCTTACGCGTTATTGACCCTGATGGTGGCGCAGGTGACCGGGCTCAAAGCCGGCGAGTTCGTGCACACGCTCGGAGACGCGCATCTTTATTGCAATCACCTGGAGCAGGCGCGGCTGCAGCTCTCGCGCCTTCCGCGACCGCTGCCGCGGATGACGCTCAATCCCGCCGTGCGCGATCTCTTTGCCTTCCGCTACGAGGATTTCTCGCTCCATGGCTACGAGCCATACCCGCACATCAAGGCCAAGGTCGCGGTGTGAGCGAGCCGCGCGCGCAATCGCGCATCGAGATCGTCCTCCTCGCCGCGATCGCCGACAATGGTGTGATCGGCCGCGGCGGCGCGCTACCGTGGCGGCTCAAGTCCGACATGCAGCGCCTTCGCGCCGTCACCTGGGGCAAGCCGGTCGTGGTGGGGCGAACAACCTTTCTCTCCTTTACCAGGAAGCCGCTTCCCGGCCGCACCAACATCGTGCTCAGCCGCAGCGAGAGCTTCGCCGCGCCGGGCGTGCTGGTGGCATCCAGGCTCGATGCCGCGCTGGAGGCGGCGCGCGGTGACGCGCTGCGCCGCGGCGTCGCTACCATCATCGTGCTGGGCGGAGCCGACGTTTATATCCAGACCATGCCCATCGCCGACCGCTTGCTGATCACGCGCGTGCACCTCAAGGCGGACGGCGATACGAGCTTTCCCGCCATCGATCCTCATCTCTGGGTGGAAACGGAACGGAGCGAACATCGCGCTGGGCCGGAGGACGACGCGAGCTACGCCACGCTTGCCTACGAACGGCGCGCTGCGCCGCATGAGTTGCTGCAGGAAGCGCGCTGACCGGAATTCAAGGCCGTGCGCCGTGGCGCCGCACGCGGCTCACCCGCGTTGTAACGCAGTGACGCCTCCCCTATAACCCACCTCAACCGCAGCGGGCGCGCCGGCCTTTTGGGCCGACAGAGCGAGGAGTCAAACCAATGCCGTGGAGCAATCAGGGCGGCGGGCCGTGGGGATCAGGCGGCGGAAGCAAAGGTCCCTGGGGCTCGGGACAGCCTCCGTCGGGTCCGACGCCGCCCGATCTCGAGGAATTTCTGCGCCGCAGCCAGGACAGGTTGCGCACGGTGCTGCCCGGCGGCACCCTCGGCGGCAAGGGGCTCGGGCTGATCGTGCTTGCCGCGATCGCGATCTGGTTGTTCTCCGGGTTCTTCCGTGTCGACAGCGAGGAAGTCGGCGTCGTTCTGCGCTTCGGCAAATACGTGCGCGAGGTGCAACCGGGGCTGAATTACCATTTGCCCTATCCGATCGAGAGCGTCCTCACTCCGAAGGTGACGCGCATCAACAAGATCGACATCGGCATGCGCGTGGTGGAGGACCTGCGCCGCGGAACGACCATTCGCGACGTGCCGGAAGAGAGCCTGATGCTCACCGGCGACGAAAACATCGTCGACGTCGATTTCTCCGTGCTGTGGCGCATCAGCATCAAACCGAATGGCGTCAAAGACTATCTGTTCAACATCCAGCAGCCCGAAGGCACCGTGAAGGCGGTGGCCGAGAGCGCCATGCGCGAGGTGATCGGCCGCTCGACCCTGCAGCCGATCCTGACCGGGGCGCGGCAGAACATCGAAGCGGCGGTGCAGGATCTGATGCAACGCGTGCTCGACAGCTACGGGGCTGGCGTCCAGATCCAGCAAGTGCAGCTGCAGAAGGTGGATCCGCCGTCCCAGGTGATCGATGCGTTCCGCGACGTGCAGGCGGCCCGCGCCGACCTCGAGCGCGCGCAGAACGAGGCGCAGACCTACGCCAATCGCGTGGTCGCGCCGCGCAGATCACTCAGGGCGCCGAAGCCTATCGCGACCAGACCGTCGCCGAGGCCAAGGGCGCGACGTCGCGCTTCCTCCAGGTTTACGACGAATACAAGAAGGCGCCGGACGTCACCCGCCAGCGCATGTATCTCGAGACCATGGAACGGTTGTTCGGCGGCACCGACAAAGTCATCATCGATCAAGGGGGCGGGGTCGTTCCCTATCTGCCGCTCGACCAGTTGACGCGCCGGCCGCAGAGCCCGCCGCAGACGGGAGGCAGCCGATGAGACTCAATCTTTTCGGCGGGCTTATCGCCGGCCTCGTCGTCCTGGCGCTGATCGTCGCCTACGGCACGCTGTTCACGGTCTATCAGACCCGTCAGGCGCTGGTGGTCCGGCTGGGTCAACCGGTGCGCGTCATCACCGACCCCGGGCTCAATGTGAAGGTTCCGCTCATTGACAGCGTCATCAACATCGACAATCGCATCCTTGATCTCGAAAATCCGGCGCAGGAGGTCATCGCCTCCGACCAGAAGCGGCTCGTGGTCGACGCCTTCGCGCGCTATCGCATCAAGGATGTGCTGAAATTCTATCAGACCGTGGGAACGGTGGACAGCGCGAACTCGCAGCTTTCGATCTTGCTCAACTCGGCGCTGCGCCGCGTGCTGGGCGAGGCGACGCTGACGCAGGTGGTGCGCGATCAACGCGAGCATCTCATGGCGCGCGTGCGCGAGCAGCTCGACAATGAGGCGCAGGGTTACGGCATCTCCGTCGTCGACGTGCGCATTCGCCGCGCCGACCTGCCGGAGCAGAACAGCCAGGCGGTCTACCAGCGCATGCAGACCGAGCGGCAGCAGGAGGCGGCGCAATACCGCGCCGAGGGCGCGCAGCGAGCGCAGGAGATCCGCGCCAAGGCGGATCGCGACGTCACGGTGCTGCTGGCCGAGGCGCAATCGAAGGGCGAGCGCACCCGCGGCGAGGGCGACGGCGAGCGCAACCGCATTTTCGCCGACGCCTACACCCGCGATCCCGACTTCTTCGCGTTCTATCGGTCGATGCAAGCCTACGAGACGGGACTGCGTGCCAATGACACGCGCATGCTGCTCAAGCCGGACTCGGAATTCTTCCGGTTCTTCGTCGACCCATCGGGCAAGCCGCGCGAAGGCAACCCTTCGGCGGGCTCCTCAGCGCCTGCGAGGTAGCGGCGGCCTTCGCCACCACTGCGCCGGTTAGGCAAAGATGGCCCAGTTCATCGCCGCGATCGGTTTGGTGCTCGTCATCGAAGGCCTGCTTTTCGCCGCTTTCCCGCGCTTCGCAAAACGACTGGCGGCGAGCGCGCTGGAGAGCCCGGAAACCTCGCTGCGCGTCGCCGGCATCGCCTCCGCCGTGCTCGGCATCGTGCTGATCTGGATCGTGCGCGGCTGAGTCGGCGCGCACACCTTACGCGGGCCGTGCATGCGCGCTGCGGTCCCGATTCCGCCCTAATCCCAAGTGTAATTGCCGCGGCGAGATCGCCCTTGCGTCCATCACCGGACGGGAGCACTGTCTCGGCCTTCATGACCGCAGGAGCTCAGATTTCCATGCTCGGCACGCTTGCTCAATTTGCGCGGCAGTTCCGCAATGAAGCTTTGGCCGTTGTCGTTGCGGCGGCAGTGGCCTTGCCGGCGCTGTCGACTTCAGCCGCCGCGCGTGGCCCCGATAACATCGCCGATGTCGCCGAGAAGGTGATCGATGCGGTCGTCAATATCTCCACGTCGCAGAAGATCGAAGCGCGCAATTCTCCGCTGCCGCAATTGCCCAACGATCCGCAACTCGACGAGCTCTTCCGAGACTTCTTCAATCGCCGCGGTCAGGGCGATCCGCAAAACCGCGAGCGCGCTCCGCGCCGCGTCAATTCGCTCGGTTCCGGCTTCATCATCGATCCCTCCGGTGTTGTGGTCACCAACAATCACGTGATCTCGGAGGCCGACGAGGTCACCGTCATTCTCAACGACGGTTCGCGGCTCAAGGCCGAGATCATCGGCAGAGATCAGAAGACCGACCTCGCCCTGCTTCGGGTCAAGCCGGAGAAGCCGCTCAAGGCGGTCAAGTTCGGCGATTCCGAGAACCTGCGGCTGGGCGAATGGGTCATCGCCATCGGCAATCCGTTCAGCCTCGGCGGCTCGGTCACCGCCGGCATCGTCTCCGCGCGCAATCGCGACATCAATTCCGGCCCCTACGACAACTACATTCAGACCGATGCCGCGATTAATCGCGGCAACTCGGGCGGTCCCCTGTTCAATCTCGAGGGCGAGGTGGTCGGCATCAATACCGCGATCATCTCTCCCTCCGGCGGCTCGATCGGCATCGGCTTTGCGGTGCCGTCGAAAACCGCCATGCCCGTCATCGATCAGCTCAAGCAGTTCGGCGAAACCCGGCGCGGCTGGCTTGGCGTGCGGATCCAGCAGGTGACCGACGAGATCGCCGAGAGCCTGAAGATCAGTCCGCCGCGTGGTGCGCTGGTCGCCGGCGTTGATGACAAGGGTCCAGCCAAGCCCGCCGGCATCGAACCGGGCGATGTGATCGTCAAGTTCGACGGCAAGGACATCAAGGAAATGCGCGACTTGCCGCGGGTCGTGGCCGACACGCCGGTCGGCAAGCAAACCCCGGTGGTCATCATCCGCAAGGGCAAGGAAGACACAAAGGTCGTGACGCTCGGCCGGCTCGAGGACGGCGAAAAGGTGGCGGCGGCCGACCCGAAGGACAACGGTGCGCCCGAAAAGCCTGTGGTGAAGAAGACGCTCGGGCTCGAGCTTGCCAACATGTCCGACGATCTGCGCCGGCGCTACAAGATCAAGGACACCGTCAAGGGCGTGGTCATCACCGGCGTCGATGCGAGCTCGTCCGCGGCCGACAAGCGGCTGACGGCCGGCGACGTCATCGTCGAGATCGCGCAAGAGGCGGTGGCGAACACCGGCGATCTGCAGGCCAAGATCGACAAGCTGAAGAAGGACGGCCGCAAGTCGGCGCTGCTGCTCGTCGCCGGCGCGGACGGCGAGCTGCGCTTCGTCGCGCTGAGCCTGCAATAAGCGCGCGGCAAGCGCACATTCCGCTCTCCTTCGTCATGCCCGGCAACGCAGTCAAGCTTGCGCAGACTGTGTAAACTTGTCTGCGCTGCCGGGCATCCACGTCTTTGTGCCTCAAATGAAGACGTGGATGGCACTGGAACTCGGGCTTGCCCGAGTTCCGGCATTATTAAAATGCCGCAAAGTCGGGTAAACCCGACGTGCGGTGACAAGCCCGGCCATGACGCCGCTCAATATGAACGGGTTACGCCCTAGCGCGCGTGCTCTGAGACGAACTCCTCCCGCCGATAGCCTTGCGCATAGAGCAGCGCGGTGAGATCCCCGTAATCGATGCGCGCGGCGGCGGCTTTCGCCACGTTGGGCTTGGCGCGATAGGCGACCCCGAGCCCCGCCGCCTCGATCATCGCGATGTCGTTTGCCCCATCGCCGGCGACGAGAGTGGCCTCTGGCGCGATGCCGAGCCGCTGGGTCAGCTCGATCAGCGTTGCCAACTTGCCCTCACGCCCGAAGATCGGCTCCGCCACGTCTCCGGTCAGCCGCCCGCCGGCATCGACGACGAGCGTGTTGGCGCGATTCTCGTCAAAACCGATCATGGCGGCCACGCGGTGCGTGAACAGCGTGAAGCCGCCGGTCACGAGACAGGTATATGTCCCGTTCTTGCGCAGCGTCGCCACCAATGTGCGCGCGCCCGGCGTGAGGTGGATGCGCTCGGCGATGACCTTATCGGCGACCGATGCGGGCAGGCCCTTGAGCAGCGCGACGCGCTCGCGCAGCGCCGGCGCGAATTCGATCTCTCCGCGCATGGCCCGCTCGGTGATGGCGGCGACCTCCTGCTTCACTCCGACGAAATCCGCAAGCTCGTCGATGCATTCCTGGCCGATCATGGTGGAATCCATGTCGGCGAGGAAAAGCTGTTTGCGCCGGCCGGCCGCCCCTTGCAGCACCACATCGATCGGCGCGCCGGCGAGCGCCGCGCGTATGCGCTCGGCGAGCGCGCGCTGGTCCTTCGCTTGGGTATTTGCTCCGTCCCCGGTAAAGGGAATATCGGCGGCAACGCCGGGATCGAGCCAGATCGGTGCTTGCGCCGAAGGGAGCGCGCCGCGTGCGCGGTCGATCGCCGCGGCATCGAGCGACGGCGCCGCGGGATTTGAGATCAGCGTCGCAACGCAGGTCATGCAATGACCGATCGGGCAGCAAAGCGGGCGGTGCTTATCGCAGGCCCGACCGCGAGCGGCAAGTCGGCGCTGGCGCTTACCTTGGCCGAGGCGCTCGGCGGCACGATCATCAATGCCGATGCCATGCAGGTCTATCGCGACCTGCGCGTTCTCACGGCGCGCCCGTCGCCGGCGGAGGAAGCGCGCGTGCCGCATCTGCTTTACGGGCATGTGGACGCGGCCGAGAACTATTCGGTCGGCCGCTGGTGCGTCGACGCCGGCGCCGCGCTGTCGGCGGTCGAGCGGGGAGGGCGCCTGCCCATCCTAACCGGGGGCACCGGCCTCTATTTCAAGGCCCTGACGCGCGGGCTCGCCGCCGTTCCACCGATCCCGGCGCAGATCCGTGCCGCGGTGAGGGCGCGGCTCGAGCGCGAGGGCATCGCCGCGCTCTACGCCGAACTCAGCGAGCGCGACGGGGCGACGGCGCGGCGCTTGATGCCGGGCGATCGCGCCCGCATCACCCGGGCGCTCGAGGTGGTCTTGGCGACCGGCCGCTCGCTCACGGATTGGCACCGCGAAGGCATGACGCCGGCGCTCGATCCGCAGCTCGCGGTCAAGGTGTTCCTCGACGTCGATCGGGCGGAGCTCTACCGCCGGATCGATGCGCGCTTCGATGCAATGCTGTGCGCCGGCGCGCTTGATGAGGTGCGCGCGCTTGCGAGCCGCCGCCTCGATCCTGCGCTGCCCGCCATGAAGGCGCACGGCGTGCCATGGCTGATCCGCCATCTCAACGGCGAGATCGATTTGGCCGCGGCGGTGGAGGCGGCAAAGCGCGACACCCGCCGCTACACGAAGCGGCAGGCGACCTGGTTTCGCCATCAACTGCCGGATTGGACCTGGATCGCGCCCGAGACGGCGCCGCGCGAGATCCGTGGCGCCCTCGGCCGCTGACGCGCGCGCTTTTGCCGCCAGAAGCCGGCGCCGGCAACGGCGAGCCCGGCGGCGAGCACCCACCACGCCGGACGCACCTCCATGTCGAGGTCGAAGTGAGCGAGCAGTACGAGCCGCGCGTCGACGCCGCTCGTGAGGAGGTAGAGAATCGCCTCGCCGACCGCGGTCACCACGGCGGCGCCGATAGCGAGCATGACGAGATGCAGCGGGCTCACCTCGCCGTTGCGCCGGTAGAGGGCGCGGTACGCCAGCAGCCAGATCAGAAACCCGGCCATCAGCACGGGCTGGTAGGTGTTGAGCTTGGATTGGATGAAGAAGTGTACGACGGCGACCACCGCGATCGCGTAGACGAAACGATGAATGGCGTGCCAACGCCCCGACCCGAGCCGGCTGATGGCGGCGTCCGTCGAGGTGGAAGCAAGCACAATCAGGCCGGCCAATCCCAACGCGCCGATCGTGAGATAGATGCGCAACACGATCTCGCTTGCCACTTTGAAAATGTCGAAATGCTGATCGAGGATGTAGAGCGAAAAATGCAGCAGCGCATATCCCGCCGAAGCAACGCCGAGCGTGCGTCGGGCGAGAACGAGGCGCGGATACGCAAAGATGCGTTGCGCCGGCGTGATCGCAAGCGTGATCAGGAGGAACCGCAGCGCCCAATCGCCGGCCTGGTGGATCGCCTCCGTCACCGGCCGGGCGCCAAGCTCGCCGGCCGCGGCCTGATACGCGATCCACGACGCCGGCAGCAGCGCCGCCACGAAGGCGATGATCTTGAGCGCCGACCAGCGCCCGGATCGCTCGCGAAGAAATGGCATGAGATCAGGTCCGCTCCAGCCCCATGCGCGAGAATATAAAGGTACGGAAGCTAACCTTCGATAACGTGAAGCGCGCACGCGCTTTGGCGCCCATCACAATTTGCGGAGGAAAAGACCGTCAGCCCCGATGTGAGCTGGCGGGTCCGGCGCGCCAATGGCCCGTCGCAAGGGCGCTTGTTGGTCGCGCTTGACGCAGCCCGAAGCAGTCCATATAACCCGCGCAACGAACTGGCGAAAGGGCGCGGCAATGCGCAATTTTATTGCTCGAGTGCTGGTACTCGTGGGAAGGCGCACCGCCGTGGATGGCTGAGCCATCCACGAACGTGGCGGTGCGCAAAGGGCCCTCGTGGCCCTTTTTGATTTTCCGGGTAGCCGAATGGAGTGGACGATGGACAAGGAAATGACGGGGGCGGAAATGGTGATCGAGGCGCTGGCCGACCAGGGCGTCGAGCACGTGTTCGGTTACCCCGGCGGCGCGGTGCTGCCGATCTATGACGCGCTATTCCAGCAGCAGAAGGTGCAGCACATCCTGGTGCGGCACGAACAAGGTGCGGTGCACGCTGCCGAGGGTTACGCGCGCTCGACCGGCAAAGTCGGCTGCGTCCTGGTGACCTCCGGCCCCGGCGCCACCAACGCCGTCACCGGGCTTACCGACGCGCTCATGGACTCGACCCCCTTGGTGTGCCTCACCGGGCAGGTGCCGACGCACCTGATCGGCAACGACGCATTCCAGGAATGCGACACGGTCGGCATCACGCGCCCCTGCACCAAGCACAACTATCTCGTTAAGACCATCGGCGATCTGCCGCGCGTGCTGCACGAGGCGTTCCATATCGCCAAGAGCGGCAGGCCCGGCCCGGTGGTGGTCGACATCCCGAAGGACATCCAGTTCGCCAAGGGCATCTACTCGCGGCCGCGGGAGTTTCAGCACAAGGGCTACCGTCCCAAGATCAAGGGCGACCTCGACCGCATCAAGGCGGCGATCGAGATAATGCGGCATGCCAAGCGCCCGCTGTTCTATACCGGCGGCGGCGTAGTCAATTCCGGTCCGGAGGCGAGCCATTTCCTGCGCGAGCTGGTCAAGCTCACCGGCTTTCCCATCACCTCGACGCTGATGGGGCTCGGCGCCTACGCCGCGTCCGATCCGCAATGGCTGGGGATGCTCGGCATGCACGGCACCTACGAGGCCAACATGTCGATGCACGATTGCGACGTGATGATCTGCATCGGCGCGCGTTTCGATGACCGCATCACCGGCCGGCTCGATGCCTTCTCGCCCGGATCGAAGAAGATCCACGTCGATATCGATCCGTCCTCGATCAACAAGAACGTCAAGGCCGACCTGCCGATCATCGGCGACTGCGCCCACGTTCTCGAGGACATGGTGCGGCTATGGCGTTCCACGGCCGCGCAGGCGGACAAAGCCGCGCTCGAGGCCTGGTGGAAGCAGATCGATAAGTGGCGTGCCCGCAGATCGCTCGCCTATAAGAATTCCAACGAGGTGATCAAGCCACAATACGCCATCAGCCGGCTCTACGAGCTCACCAAGGACCGCGACGCCTACATCACGACCGAGGTCGGGCAGCATCAGATGTGGGCCGCCCAGTTCTATCGTTTCGAGCAGCCGAACCGCTGGATGACCTCCGGCGGTCTCGGCACCATGGGTTACGGCCTGCCGGCGGCGGTCGGCGTGCAACTCGCGCATCCGAATTCGCTGGTCATCGACATCGCCGGCGAAGCTTCGGTGCTGATGACCATGCAGGAAATGTCGACGGCGGTGCAGTACGAGCTGCCGATCAAGATCTTCATCATCAACAATCAGTACATGGGAATGGTGCGCCAATGGCAGGAGCTCCTGCACGGCGGCCGCTACGCGCACTCCTATACCGAGGCGTTGCCGGATTTCGTCAAGCTGGCCGAGGCCTATCACGCCGTCGGCATTCGCTGCGAGCGGCCCGGTGACGTCGACGGCGCGATCCGCGAGATGCTTGCCGTGAACAGGCCGGTGATCTTCGATTGCGTGGTCGACCCCAATGAGAATTGCTTCCCGATGATTCCCTCGGGCCGCGCCCACAACGAGATGCTGCTCGGCGACGCTACCCTGAGCGTCGAAGAGGCCATCACCGAGGAAGGCAAGGTGATGGTGTGAGCGTGAGTGCCTCAGGCGAAGCTCTCCCGCGGCCTCATGCTGAGGAGCATCGCTGCGCTGGCGAACTCATGCGTGCGCCAGCATGGATGCGCAGCGATGCGTCTCGAAGCATGAGCGCGTTTACGCGCGTCTGCCGACGCGCTATGTGGCCGCCCCCGTCCTTCGAGACGGGCGCGCGCAGCCGCGCTGGAAGAACGTACCGGCTCGGCGCGCGCCCTCCTCAGGACGAGGGCGGAGCGAAATCCGCAGCGAGGATGCGCGAGTGAACACCACCCATTATCCCGCCGCCGGCGTCTCGCAGCAGATCGAGACCCACACGCTGTCGGTGCTGGTCGACAACGAGCCGGGCGTGCTGGCGCGGGTGATCGGCCTGTTCTCCGGCCGCGGCTACAACATCGATTCGCTAACCGTCTCCGAAACCGAGCACGAGAAGCACCTTTCGCGCATCACCATCGTCACGCGCGGCACACCCATGGTGATCGAGCAGATCAAGAACCAGCTCGACCGGCTCGTGCCGGTGCATCGCGTGATCGACATGACGGTGGCCGGGCCGCACATCGAGCGCGAGCTCGCCATGGTTAAGGTGCGCGGCAAGGGCGAGCACCGCATGGAGGCGCTGCGGCTCGCGGATGCGTTTCGTGCCCGCGTGATCGACGCCTCGACCGAAAGCTTCGTGTTCGAGATCACCGGCGCGAGCGAAAAGATCGAGAGCTTCGTGGCGCTCATGATTCCGCTCGGGCTGGTCGAGGTTTCGCGCACCGGCATCGTCGCGATCGGGCGCGGGCCGGAGGGGATGTGAGCCTCGCCGGGCTTGTCGCGGCCCCGCATTGAACCTACAGCATGTCAGGTGAGTGGCATCAACGCGAGCGGCATACTCGGTTTTTACCCTCCCCCTTGTGGGGAGGGTCGCCCGCCGAGCGCAGCGAAGGCGGGCGGGGTGGGGGTCGTTGTTGTTGCGCGAAGCGTGTGCCCCAACACCGACCCCCACCCCCAACCCCTCCCCACAAGGGGGAGGGGAGCAGACCGAGCTCGCGGCCTGATTGTGCATCCAGCATAACGAAAATGCTTTAGAAGCAGCACGCAAGGCAGCGGCCAGCATCTGGCCCGAGCAGGGGTGAGAACAATGCGCGTTTATTACGATCGGGACGCCGACATCAATCTGATCAAGGGCAAGAAGGTCGCCATCATCGGCTACGGCAGCCAGGGGCACGCCCATGCGCTGAACCTGCGCGACTCCGGCGTCGTCAAAAAGGCGCAAGCCGAGAAGCTCAAGGTGATGGAGGTCGCCGCCGCCGCCAAATGGGCCGACGTGATGATGATGCTCACCCCCGATGAGCTCCAGGCTGAGATCTATCGCGAGCACCTCGTCGATAATATGAAAGACGGCGCGGCGCTGATGTTTGCGCACGGGCTCAACATCCACTTCAACCTGATCGAGCCGCGCGCCGATCTCGATGTGATGATGATCGCGCCCAAGGGCCCGGGACACACCGTGCGGGCCGAGTACCAACGCGGCGCCGGCGTCCCCGTGCTGATGGCTGTGCACAAGGACGTCTCGGGCAATGCGCACGACCTCACCCTCTCCTACGGAGCGGCCATCGGCGGCGGGCGGGCAGGGATCATCGAGACCACATTCCGCGAGGAATGCGAGACCGATGAGACGCTGGTCGAGGCCGGTTATGCGCCGGAAATGGCCTATTTCGAGTGCGTGCACGAGGTGAAGCTGATCGTCGACCTCATCTACGAGGGCGGCATCGCCACCATGAATTACTCGGTCTCCAACACCGCCGAATACGGCGAATACGTCTCCGGCCCGCGCGTGGTCGACGAGAAGACGCGCGCGGAGATGAAGCACATTCTCGCCGACATCCAGTCGGGCAAGTTCGTCAAGGACTGGATGCTGGAGAACCGCGTCAATCAGACCTCGTTCAAGGCCATGCGCGCCAAGATGGCCACGCATCCGATCGAGGAGATCGGCGCCAAGCTGCGCGCCATGATGCCGTGGATCAAACAGCGCGCGCTGGTCGACCGCAGCCGGAACTGATCGCGGCGTCCGCGCTGACGGGCTTGTCGGATGCCGCCCGCCGTTTCGCTTTCGCAAGTGAGCGTGAGGTTTCGGCTTGCCACCGGCGGCACCTATGCGGCGGTCGAGGATGCTTCACTCGCGGTTGCGGCCGGCGAGTTCGTGGCGATCGTCGGCCCGACCGGCTGCGGCAAATCGACTCTGCTCAACGTCGCCGCGGGGCTGATTGCGCCCTCCTCGGGCCGCATCGAGGTGTTCGGCGCGCCGCTTGGCGGGCTCAACCGGCAGGCCGGCTATCTCTTCCAGGCGGAAGCGCTGTTTCCATGGAAGACCGCTCTGGACAATGTCGCGATCGGACTTGAGACCGCAGGGGTGCAGCGGGGAGAGGCGCGCGAACGCGCGCAGACCTGGCTTGGCCGCGTCGGCCTGTCCGAGTTCGGCGCGCGCTACCCGCATATGCTGTCCGGTGGGCAACGAAAGCGCGTCGGCCTCGTGCAAGTGCTCATCCGCGATCCGAAAATCCTGCTGATGGATGAGCCGTTCGGTCCGCTCGACGCGCAGACGCGGCAGATCATGGGCAACCTGCTGCTCGATCTGTGGAACGCCGACCGCAAGGCCGTGCTGTTCGTCACCCACGATCTCGAGGAGGCGATCGCGTTGTCGGACCGCGTGGTGATCATGTCGGCGGGGCCCGCCGCGCGCATAATCGGCGACTGGACAGTCAAGCTGCCGCGCCCGCGCGATATCGCCGAGATCAAGATCGAGCCCGCGTTCCAGGACCTGCAGCGCGAGATCTGGGCGATGCTGAAGACCGAGGTGCTCAGAGGCTACGCCCAGACCGGCGGCGGGTGACGCGCCGAGCCTCATTGCCTCGGTCTTGCGGACGGCTACACTCTTGCCATCGGCAAAGCCGACCCACGGAGGAAGCATCATGTTGCGAAGGCGAGCACTTTTCATAGGCGCGGCCGTTGTCCTGGCGTTTGCGTGGAGCGGCGAGAGCGCCAATGCGCAGGGCGTGTTCACGATCACATCGCCGTCGTTCAAGGATGGCGAGCGCCTTGCGACCAAGATGGCCGGCAATAACAAGCAGAACCCGAATTGCGTCGGTGAGAACGTCTCGCCCGCGCTCTCCTGGTCGAATCCGCCGGAGGGCACCAAGAGCTACGCGCTATTGATGTTCGATCCGGAAGGCCGGCCGCCCGGCGGTGTGAGCCACTGGGTCGCGTATGGCATTCCGGTGTCGGTGACCGGCTTTGCCGAGGGAGAGGCATCCAAAC
>VAZM01000129.1:0-898 GCA_005883135.1 Alphaproteobacteria bacterium | reverse complement strand
ACGGAATCATCGCGCGGCGAACTCGGTCCTACCCTCCCCCCTTGCGGGGAGGGTCGGCCCACGCAGCCAAGCTTGCGCAGCCTGCGCAAGCTTGGCTGCACTGCGCCGGGGTGGGGGTCGTGCGGTGATCCGCTGATGGACCCCCACCCCCAACCCCTCCCCACAAGGGGGAGGGGAGCATACCGAGTACGCGGCGTGATCGCGCAGCAGCACCAATGAGTCTCTATGTGATGAAAGACGTCCAACGAGGAAAGATCTTGCTGCTTTTCTGAGTTCAGTGATCATCCGCCCACGCGGATAACGACAGCAGAGGATCTCTCTAGTGTCTCGCGCCAAACTCCTTCTGCTCCAACTGCTCGTCGCGGTGGCGGTGGTGCTGCTTTGGCAAGTCTTCACCACTGTTCCGATCGCCGGCGTGAAGCTCCTTCCGCCCTTCTTCTTCTCGACCCCCTACGACGTGGCGGCGCGCATCGTGAAATGGTTCGTCGAGGGAACGATCTGGAAACATCTCTGGATCACCCTCGTCGAGTCCGTGCTCGCCTTCGTCATCGGCTCGCTCGCCGGAATCCTGGTCGGCTTCTGGTTCGCGCAGCAGCCGCTGGTGGCGGCGGTGTTCGACCCTTACGTCAAGGGGATCAACGCATTGCCGCGGGTCGTGCTGGCGCCGATCTTCGCGCTTTGGCTCGGCCTCGGGATCTGGTCGAAGGTCGCGCTGGGCGTGACGCTGGTATTCTTCATCGTGTTCTTCAATGTCTATCAGGGCGTCAAGGAAGTGAGTCCGACCGTGCTGGCGAACGCGCGCATGTTGGGGATGAGCGAGCGCTCGCTCATGCGCCACGTCTACTGGCCCTCGGCGCTGTCTTGGATGTTCTCCTCGCTGCACACCTCCGTCGGCTTC
>VAZM01000533.1 GCA_005883135.1 Alphaproteobacteria bacterium | reverse complement strand
AACTCTTTTACGGAGTGCGCCATTGCGAAACTAGCGGACCCCTCGCGCCGTATAGAGGATCCTTGCGCGGCCGTGCCACCTTCCGAATCGTCTTTACCGCCCGCTCATGATCTTCGCTCGTCGTGCATTCGTCGTACTTACCGGACGGCGGATAGGCCCCGACAACAAGGAAATCCTTGGTGGCCGACAGACATTGATGCCCGGTGCCAGCAGGTAGGACGGCAACATCGCCGGCCTTCAACTTCAGGATCCGGCCGCGTTTCCCGCCGAATTGGACGCTGCCGTTTCCGCGCGCGATCCCGAGCACTTCGTGGATTTTCGAGTGGTAGTGCACGTAATCGTAAATGCCATTCCGCCAGGAGTCTCCCCAGCCATTCTTGTCGAAGACATCTTCGAATACAGCCGCGCGATCGAACTCGTCGGGAAAACGGACTGCTCCTCGGTAAAGGATAAGTGGAAAGGTCGGATGGTTGGGAATGATGCCGTCGTCCTTGAACCGAAATAAGTTCGGCTTGCGCGTTCGAACGAGAGTATTCAATTTTGCTTTTTTAGGCCGAGCCCAGCCCGTGGCCTTCTCCGTCAACTTCTTGATGCTTTCCAATGCAGGCATGCTGCCTCCAATGCGTGTTCAGGCGGCTCGCGCCAAACGGCGTCGCTTTCGTTCGAAATAATGTGCCATGTCCGGCAGACTCAGCGCGTTGAGAACGCGGCCCGCCGGTACGCCGCCCTTTCGTGCCATCTCGACGCCCCAATGCATATGGTCGAGTTCACGGATCGAATGGGCGTCCGGGTTGATGCTCATCATGCAGCCAAAATCGAGGGCGGCCTGGTGCCAGCGCCAATCAAGATCGAGGCGCCAGGGATGAGCATTTATCTCCACCGCGACCTCGTGCTTTGCACAAGTCCGCAAGACCGTCTCGACATCTATGTCGTACCCGGGGCGCCTGAGTAGTTGGCGCCCGGTCATGTGGCCAAGGATCGTTGTGTAAGGGTTCGATATCGCGCGAAGAATCCTGTCTGTCTGAGACTTTCGGTCCATTTTGAAGCGGCTATGGACGCTGGCGACGACGAAATCGAAGCTGGCGAGGATTTCGGCCGGATAATCGAGCGAGCCGTCGGCCAGGATGTCGGATTCAATACCCTTGAAAATCCGGAAGCCCTTTCCGAACGACTTATTGAGCCGGTCGGCTTCGCGTTGCTGCTGTTCGATTTCCTCGAGCGAAAGGCCCCCGGCGTAGTGCGCCGACTTCGAGTGGTCAGCGACCCCGAAATACTGAAAGCCGCGTTCGCGCGTGGCCAAGGCCATGCTCTCCAACGTCTCGGCGCCGTCGGACGCGTCGGTATGGCAATGCAGGATGCCGCGGAGATCTGTGTCGGTGACAAGCTTCGGGAGTTCGCCCTTGAGCGCACGATCGATTTCGCCCTGGCCTTCGCGTAATTCCGGTTCAATGAACGGAAGCCCAAGGGCGCGGTAGATATCCTCCTCAGCCGCGGCTACTAACTTGCGGCCATCGTGCAGCCCTCCCAGGTCGAGCCGCATTCCCTTGCGCTTCGCGAGCGCTCTGAGCCCCTCAAGATGTGCGGCCGATCCGGTCGCGTGGAGGAGGGTTGCCCCAAAATGCTTGCGATCAGTGAGATAAACTTTCAGGCCCGATGAATCCAGGACGGCAGGGCCGCCGTCCAAACTGGGCGCTTCAGCTACCAGGGCGAGATCGGCTACCAGCTCGCAGCCACGCCGAAAGTCGCCGGCGATGGTGATGCGCCTGAGGTCTGGTTGCGCTTTCTCGAGCGTGTGCTTGGCGTGCTCCATCAGGGCGGCCGCGCGATGCAGATGCAAGCGGGCTTCGCCGCTCTTGGTGATGGCAAGGTTCTGGAGGATTTTGGTCTGCAGTGCTCCACCAAGTCCTTTCGCCTTCTTGATGCGATCGTCCTTTGCCGCCGCCTCAAGCTCGGCAAGGGAAGCAATGCCGAGATCCTTATAGAGTCGCAGGACCTTATCGGGGCGTAATCCTGGCACGGTCAGCAATTCTAAGACGCCAGCTGGGATTTCCTTACGCAGCTTTTCCAGGCTGGGATGGGTGCCGGTACGATAAAGCTTGGTGATAATGTCCGCGATGGCATCGCCGATACCGGGAATTTCGGTGAGCCGGTCCTCTGCGATTAACCGGTCGAGCGCGACCGGGAGCGCGGCGAGGCTATCCGCAGCGCGGGAATACGCTTTGGAGCGATACGGATTGCCACCCCGCAACGCGGTGCGCTGCGCGTATTCCCGAAGGAGCTTGGCGACCCCTGGTGTATCAACCTTGGGCACTCCAACTCTTCTCCCATGTGAGGATCAGCCCGGCGTCTCCTAGGCCAGGAGGGAATTAATGCCACTTACACTAAATAGCGCATGGCGGGATCTATTGATGGGCGAGCTGGAATGCGCCATTCCCAGTGCTTTCGGGGTAGCGAGCATGGCACCCTTCGCCTTCAAAATGATCTGTATAAATTGACGCCAG
>VAZM01000532.1 GCA_005883135.1 Alphaproteobacteria bacterium | reverse complement strand
GTTCAAGCGCGTGTTGTCGAGGGCGGTGCCGTCATAGCTCGCGCCGGCGTTCACCGCGACGCCCTTGTCGACCACCAGCGCCCGATAGAGCCGGCTGTTGGCGCCGTGGCCGAGGATATGGGCGAGCACGTCGAGCGCTTCGCTCTCGCCCGCCCGCGCGGTCGTGCTCGAGGGAACGAGATAATAGCGGCTGAGACTCGGCTGGGTGACGCGCGGATCGCCGAGCGTGACGGTGCGCGGCGCTTCCTGCACCGGCTCCTGCGGGCGAAGCCGCGGCTTGATGTCGGTGACGCGCGGTACCTTGCCGTAGGTCTCCTCTGCCAGCGCGCGGACCTCCTCCGGCGTGACGTCCCCGGCGATGACGACGATAGCGTTGTTGGGCGTGTAGAAGCGCCGGTAGAAGTCCAGCGCGTCCTCGCGGTCGAGCTGCTCGATCTCGTGCCGCCAGCCGATCACCGGCCGGCCGTAGGCGTGATTGAGGTAGAGCGCGGCGTCCATCTGCTCGCCGAGCCGCGCGGCGGGATTGTTGCCGACCCGCATGTTCTGCTCTTCCAACACGACGTTGAGCTCGGGGCGGACCACGTCGTCGGTGAGAACCAAGCCGGTCATGCGGTCGGCCTCGAACTCCATCATGCGCTTGAGCTCGTCGCGCGGCACGCGCTGGAAGTAGCCGGTGTAATCGGCGGACGTGAACGCGTTCTCCTGCCCGCCGATGGTCGCAACGACCTGCGAGAAACGGCCGGCAGGGTTCTTGGCCGTGCCCTTGAACATCAGATGCTCGAGAAAATGGGCGAGGCCGGACTTGCCCGGCGTCTCGTCGGCCGAGCCGACCTTGTACCAGACCATGTGGGTAACGACCGGCGCGCGATGATCGGGGATGACCACGACCTCGAGGCCGTTCGCAAGCGTGAAGTTGGTGATCTGCGAGCCGATGCCGGCTTGCGCGGAACCGGCGAGCGCCGCGCCGGTGAAGGCGGCGATCGCAAGGGTCAGTTTAGGCGACACGAATTTGCTCTCGTGGGATGAAGCTGTCGCCCCCACGATGCACGTTCCCGGCCGAGAACGCGAGCGCAAACCTCGACCAGGCGGCCGCAAATGTGGATGGGCGGCCGCAAATGTGTATGGGGCGCGTTGTCGCGGAGAAGTTCCGCCTCACTTCGCAGGCTCGAGCCGATCCTCGAGTTTCGAGGCCTTACGCTTATCCTGCTGAATACCCATCCCGTAGGGGTAATTGGGTGACGGCGTCTGATACCCGGTAGGCGGTTCGGTCATGCTCTCGCGCTGCGGTTCGCCGGTGAACGGCTCCGATTCCGGCGCCGCCGGACTAAACGAGGAGATGACCGAGCCGAACAGCTTCTTGGTGTCGGTCCCGAGTTGCGACGGCGTGAGCGGCTTGGAGGTATCCTCCGCCGTCTTGCCGGTGCCCTTCGCGTCGGTGCCTTTCGCCGCGCGGCCCGGCTTGTCGAGCTCGTCCGGCCGCAGCGCCCGCTGCTGCTCTTCCGCTGAGACGTTGCCCTTGAGGCGCGCTTTCTCGGCCGCTGCCGCCTGCTTGCGTTGGGTGACGTCGGGGTCCTTCGGCCAGGCGGGGGTCTTCGCCGTCACCTCTTCCTCGCTGCGCGGCGGCGGCAGATCACGGCTGGGCGGCACCACCAGGGGCGCGCGCTCGTGGTAGTCGATCGCTTGGCCGTCCCTTTGCAGGCCAAGATCCTTCATGAACTGGCGCAAGAGCTTGGTGTCGAGCGGAACGTTCTCGTCGTCGTCTTCGGCGCGCGCGCCAGCAGCGCCCAACGCGATCACCGTGGCCAGCGCGACGGCCGCGATCGCCGCGGCCCGCCGCGGGCGCTTCGCTGTTCGCTCCCGCATAGCTATCCCCTTCAAATGACGGCGAAATGCGCCGTCTCCCCGGGCGCCATTCTGGTGACGATCAGGGCGCTTTTGCGGCGCGAGGGCCGAGCAGGGTCTCAAAAAGCAGGCCGATCACGCCGGCAACAATGGCCACATCGGCGAGGTTGAAAACGTACCAATTGAAGCTGAAATCCGCCGTGGTGACGTGAAACAGCACGAAATCGGCGACCGCCCCATAGGCGAAGCGGTCGATGGCGTTGCCGACGGCCCCGCCGATGATGAGCCCAAGGCTGACCGCCGCCAGCCGCGAGGATGTCCGGGCGAGCCAAATCCACAGCAAAGCCACCGCGATCGCCTTGAGCGCCAGTAACGCCGCTTGGCCCAACGGGCCCTCCTGCCGGAACAGCCCATAGCTGATGCCGGTATTCCAGGTGAGCACGAGATCGAGAAACGGGGTGAGCCGCACGATCCCTCGTGCCGGAAGGTCGAGCGAGAACAAGAGCCAAAGCTTGGCCGCCTGGTCGATCGCCGCGGCCGCCGCGGCGACGGCTAACGCGAATGCCGTCAGCGGCCCCCAAAGCAGGGCGCCGCGCGAGGAGGACGAAACGTCGAGGGGCCGGTCTTCCGCCACGGCGCTCACTCCGCCGCCTTGCGCATCGCCTCCCACTCGCGCAGCGCCTGGGCGTCGCGCGGGGAGACGTCGGGATAGGCCGGATTGGAACCGACGCTGGGCAGGATCTTCCACGATCGTGCGCATTTTTTTCCTTGCGCGAGCCGCACCTCGACCGCCACGCCCTTGACGTCGTCGAGCCGGAACGCCTCCGCCGGGCCATCGCCCTCGACCAGCGTCGCC
>VAZM01000531.1 GCA_005883135.1 Alphaproteobacteria bacterium | reverse complement strand
AGCGGATCGTCGAATATCTCGCCGTGCAGCAGCGCGCCAACAAGCTGACCGGCCCGATCCTATGCCTAGTGGGGCCGCCCGGGGTCGGCAAGACCTCGCTCGGCAAGTCGATCGCGCGCGCGACCGGCCGCGACTTCGTGCGCGTGTCGCTGGGCGGCGTGCGCGACGAAGCAGAGATTCGCGGTCACCGGCGCACCTATATCGGCTCGATGCCCGGCAAGGTCATCCAGTCGATGCGCAAGGCGAAGTCGTCGAACCCGCTGTTCTTGCTCGACGAGGTCGACAAGATGGGCGCTGATTTCCGTGGCGACCCGTCTTCGGCGCTGCTCGAAGTGCTCGACCCCGAGCAGAACCACACCTTCAACGACCACTACCTCGAGGTCGACTACGATCTTTCCCACGTCATGTTCATCACGACGGCGAATACGCTCAACATTCCGCCGCCGTTGATGGACCGCATGGAGATTATCCGCATCGCCGGCTATACCGAGGACGAGAAGGTCGAGATCGCGCGCAAGCACTTGATCCCGCACGCGACTGCCAAACACGGCCTCGACTCCAAGGAATGGGCGATCGACGACGAGGCGTTGCTGCTGGTGATCCGCCGCTACACGCGTGAGGCGGGCGTGCGCAATCTCGAGCGCGAGCTCTCCACCCTGATCCGCAAGGCGGTCAAGGAGCTGACCCTGTCGAAGGTGAAATCGATCACGGTCGAGGCCAAGACCGTCGCGGACTATCTCGGCGTGCCCAAGTTCCGCTACGGCGAGGTCGAGGACCAGGACCAGGTCGGCGTCGTAACCGGGTTGGCGTGGACCGACGTGGGTGGCGAACTGCTCACCATCGAAGCCGCGATGATGCCGGGCAAGGGCAAGATGATCGTCACCGGCAATCTGCGCGACGTGATGAAGGAATCGATCTCGGCCGCGGCGTCCTATGTGCGCATGCGCGCGGTCGCCTTCGGCATTGAGCCACCGCGGTTCGACAAGAAGGACATCCACGTGCACGTGCCGGAGGGGGCCACCCCGAAGGACGGCCCATCGGCCGGCGTCGCCATGGTAAGCGCGATCGTATCGGTGATGACCGGCATTCCGGTTCGCCGGGACGTCGCGATGACCGGCGAGATCACGCTGCGCGGCCGGGTGCTGCCGATCGGCGGCCTGAAGGAGAAGGCGCTGGCGGCGCACCGGGGCGGGACGAAGATCATCCTGATTCCGAAGGACAACGCCAAGGACGTGCGGGAGATCCCGATGAAGGTGCGGCGCGAGCTGACCATCATCCCCGTCGAGCACGTCGACGAGGTGCTTCGGCACGCGCTGGTGCTGGAGAATCCGGACGCGTTCTTCCGGCCGATGGAGCCGGCGAAGATCGCGGCGCCGGGGAACACGCCGCAGACCGCCGTTTAAGCCGTCCTGGGGTTCGTCGCCAGGGGCCAGAGCTGTCGGCCCTTGACGACGCCGAGCGGCGCGCGGTCGCGCAGGATGCGCACGATCGCGTCGCAGAGAACGTCGAGCGAGATCGGTCGGACGTCGTCTGCCCAGGGCTTGAGGCCCGGAAGGTGGCCGATGGCGTTCAACACCGGGCCGAACACCGGCGGCGGCTTGCGCTCCGTCTGGTCGCTCGGCTGCGAATCCGAGCCCCGGCTATCGAACACGGACGGCCGCAGGATCGTGTGCGGGAGCCCGCTCGCGCGCACCGCTTCCTCGGCCTTGTGCTTCCAGCCCAGGTAGCCGCTGCCGGGGCGTGTGCCGAGGGCGGAGAGCAGGACGAAGTGCCTCGGCTGCGCGGGCGGCGCGCGGCGGGCCGATTCGACGAGCTGGACGACGGGTCGGTAGTCGGAAGACTCGTACGTGTCGCCGCTCGCGAAGCGCCGCCGCATCGTGCCCACCAGACAGACGACGGCTTGCGAGTGGGCCATGAACTCGTCAAGGCGCGGGGTGTCGGAGAGGTCCGTGACGAGGGCGCGGGGATCCTTGCCGAGCGGGTGGCGCGCCGCCGTCTTCGGCCGGACATGCGGGATGACGGCGAATCCCGCGGCGCGCAGCTTGGGGACCAGCAGGCTTCCGACGGCGCCGGTGGCGCCCGCGACCAGGACGGTGATCACGGGCGCCACCGTACACGATCTTCTATCGCCAGAGCTTCTTCCACCAGGTTGGATCGGCCGGCTTCGGCGCGTCGTCGCCCATCCGCTTGTGAATGCGGGCCATGTCCCATCCGGTCAGCGAGGCGAGCGTCTCGGCTTCCTGACGGTGACGGACCGGGAGCTGCTCGCGGTAGGCGCTCGCGGCGGTGCAGGAGGAGGTGCCGCGCCAGGGATGCCGGATGATGTAGCGACCCTGGAAGTTTTGCTGGTCGCCGGTCTGCTGGAAGACCAGGTCCTCGGGGAAGTGCTGCGCGTCGTAGCGCAGGTGCAGGCGGGTGAGTGTCACCGGAACGCCGCCGCCCCGGAAAGGGCCGGCCGGGCCGGCCGGGCCGGCTTGGTTCGCCAACCAGAACACGCCCAGCTCGCGGAGCTCGTCCGCCGTGAGCGGGTTGGCGGCGCAGGGGTCGCAGAAGCCCATGTTCCAGACGTACTCGGTGGCGATGGCGCGATGGTCGTGCTCCCGCCAGCTCTTCGCGAAGAGCGACTTGTAGAAGTGGCCGAATTCCTGTTGCACGAACTCGGGCACCTCGACGTCGCTGGGGACCTTGACGGTCTGGTAGTTGCTGGATTCGACCCGGCCGCTGCGGGTCATGGCGTAGACGATCAGGTCCTGCGGCCCGTCGGCGTTCGCCATGCCCAGGCGGATGGGGAGCATGAACTTCGGAGACTCGAAGGCGATCTGGATGGGGCGCAGCTCCTGGAAGCCGGTCTTGCGCTGCTCCTTGATGTTCACGCGCGCGACGAAGAACTTCATGTTCTGCCGGATGT
>VAZM01000530.1 GCA_005883135.1 Alphaproteobacteria bacterium | reverse complement strand
ACGCCCTAACCGGGGCACTAGCAGACATTGGATATGCCAATTCCGTCAGTGTTGGGAAGGCGGCGGCGTTCGGGGTCACCACCGCGGTTACCCGCGCCGCCTGCCGAGGGACAGCCTAATCGGCAGGACTACAGAATCCATCGCTCACTCCCGCCGCCAGTGGTGCGCTACACGAAACGCGAACTGATTATCGCTTGCTGACTAACCGGTTATCGCACCGGACGCTCAACCGGACGTTCCCGCTCGATAATGGTGGTATCCCCACCGCTGCCGGTAGTCTCTCGGCACTCAGTGCGCATTCGGCTTTCAGCCTCAGTGCGAACAACCGAATCCGACGCCGCCGATGATCACCCCCACACCAGGTGCGGGACGTTCTTCATCGATGCTGCATCGCTTAGTAGTCGGCTCCTGAACGATGTAGCCGCTCCCGCGCTGGCGGCGAACGGGCGACGCGCTCCCTGACATCCCAGACAACGCAAGCCTTTGAATTCACATGGTTTGGTTACAACGCCGCGAGTTGATCGCGCTGCTCGGCGGCTCGGCAGCGTGGCCGATTGCGGCGCGGGCGCAGCCGCCGACGCGGATGCGGCGCATCGGCGTGCTGATGAGCCGCGCCGTGGGCGATCCTGAAGGACAAAAACAGGCGGCGGCGTTTCAACAAGGCCTTGAGGAGCTGCGTAGGTCGTCGCCGCACAACGTCGAGACGGAGTTTCGCTGGTGCGCCTCAACCAGCGCGCGCCGCGCCGCGGTCAAGCGCGAACACTACGCGCCATAATCAAGCGAATATGTGCCGGCACGCTTGCACGCTGGGCATTGAACCACGAAAACTCGTTGGCCCTTCCTGATTGGCAGAAGTATGACAGTCATCTTGCCGCATCGAACGCACGGGGGCGGTGGTGGCGAGAATGGCAGCGGCGGCGATGAGAATGGCAGCAGTGGTGGTGGCAGTGGCATGAGGAATGGCTCCCCTGACTTCAGGCGGGAGCGCGATCGGTCTCTCAGCCACCGGCGCCTGCTCAAGAGCGCTGCCGATGATGAACGACCGTATGCGCAATTAGGACGCTTGGCGAGTCAAATTAGGACGGACCCACGGAAAGGTGAAGAACGCCCGGCAACGCGGGACGACAGGGGCTTCCGCTGGTTCTGGGTCGCCGACTCTGATCTTGCCACCCGCGACGCTGCGCGATAGCCATCGTGTCATGCGACCGACAAAGCTAGAGATCGAGCACGGCATCCTCTACGTCACTCGCGGACGCCGCCGCCCCGCAGGCTGGGTACTGGCGCACAACAGCGTCCGCCAAAGCAGCATAACCTTTGGCTGGTTCTGGGTCGCTGATACTGAGCACTGGGAGGTCTGCGACTGCGGCGGGCGCCCTGACAAGGGTGCGCACTACAGGATCAAGTCGCCGCCACCTGTCGTTCCCAAAAATCCCATCCGCACGGATTGGCGCAATGAGTGAGAATCGGCGCATGATCCGGTGCGATGCTGGCCACCCTCCATCTGCTTTGGATGTATGTTAGCGAACAGCATTTGCGCCAAGTTCTGAAGTCATACGCGCTCTACTACAACGAAGCGCGCACGCAGCTGAGATTGAGCAAGGACACGCCCCTGCCCCGGACCATCCAATGTTCTGGAATCATCTCTGCCACGCCAGTTCTGTCCGGACTACATCACCGCTACGCCCGGATATGATTTTCGGGAACGACAGGAGGCCGAAATCCTGATGCTGCGGTATTAGCTCAACGTCCTGCGCGCTCAAACAGACGGTCGCTGAGCGGCCACCTGCCAACCGTTAGCTATTGAATCTTCGCTGGCGCGCCCGGAAGCACGGCGCCGACGCCGTCTGGATTGATGTTGAAAGCCAAGAATGTTAACGGCTCATCGCCGGGGTTCCCCCACTGGTGCACAAGGCCGAATGGTTCATAGATCAAGGAACCCGGTCCCTTTGCTTCTGTCTTGCCATCCACCGTGTTAGCCCCCGTACCGGAGATGATGTAGTACAGAGCTGCTCCCGACCGATGGTGTGGCGGGTTGGAGGGCATATGCGCCGGAAATGTGACCCGTGTCAGATTGAGATCATAACCGCCCGGCTTCAGGTCGGGAATCGCTGCCACTGTGCGGTATAATTCCCTCACGGCGGCAGGTGCCGTTTCGGGCCGATCCAGGTCCGCAGCCGGGGAAAGGAAGAAGTGGAGGAAGGTCGATGGCCTATCGCTTCCCGCCTTCAGCGCCGCCGTCTTCCCACCAGCGATGAACAACCCCTCTCCAGCGCTTAGCACTTTTGCCTCTCCACCGACCGAGACCTCGGTCGATCCTGATATCTGGTAGAGGATGCCGTTGGCCGCCGCGACGCTGCTCTTCTCGCCCGGCGCAAGGGTAACGCCCACTGCTCTGAAATAGAGCGGCACGTCTGTTACGGTCGGCAGTTTGGTGGCGGCGATCACTGTTCGGGTGATCGCCGAGGGGGCTGGTGTGGTCTGTGCGGCCGCGGAGCTGGTAAGTACCACCGCGCTGAGCAGCAGTATTCCGGTTATCTTGAACCGCATGATCGCCTCCCAATTCAAGGGATATCTGGACCATCGTACGCGCTCTGCGCCGCGACTTGAACAGGTCGACGATGAACATTCCGAGCGAGTAAAGGATTGCAAGCATCGGCCCCAATCATGCGATGATTCTGCCCTACGATGCGAATCCCAAGCCGGATGGAATTTTCGGAAAGGACAGGCCCTACTTGTTCTGAATCAGCCAGCCGAGAAATGCGGTGGAGCGACCAGAACCAACGTAGGACCTTCTGGGCCAGCCGTGCTATCTTCTCAGCATCATGATCAACGATATGGT
>VAZM01000529.1 GCA_005883135.1 Alphaproteobacteria bacterium | reverse complement strand
TACGACGTCTCCGTCGGCGGCGTGTCTCTCACGACCGTCATTTTGCACCTTCGTGAGCTCTTCGGCAGGTCCGATATCAGAGTCTCGGGGGAGATCACGGTGGAGCCTCCGAAGAAATTTTCGATCCGGCTCCGGATCGACGACAAGGGACGCGTTCAGTACGAAGCCGAGGCGACCGATACGCTCGAAATCCTCGTCGACCAGGCAGCATTAAAGCTGGTCGAGTGGTTCGAGCCGCTCGATGCCGCCTACTACAGCTACCACAAGCGCGATTACGACAACGCGTTGCGCATTGTCCGTGCATACCTCGCCGACCAGACGAAAAACGAGAGGCAGTGGGCATTGAACTTGCTCGGATTGATCGAGCACGCGCGGAACCGTTCCGACGACGCTCTTGCGGAGAAAGGCTACAATGAGGCCATCACCGTGTTCGAGAAGTTGCGGGTCAGCAATCCGAACTTTGCGCCAGCCTTGTATAATCACAGCTATGTCCTAATCGACAAAGGTCACAAACATCTCGAGGACTCGGACAGGAAAGTTGCACGCGAACTGTTCAGCCGGGCATATGAGATCGCGCGCGAAGGCATAGACATCGATGAGGTTGCGGGCACGACCGCTCGAGAACGGGCGGCGGGCTATGCCACGGCCGGGCGCGCGCTCCGCTTCCTGGGCGAATGGGAGCCCACGAAGTACAAAGAAGCGCTAGGATATTTCGACCGCAGCATCGACGCGGATCCCATGTTCCTCTTTGCATATTTGATGCAAGGCGCGATTTACAACAAGTGCGAGGAGCATGACGACGCAATTGCCAAGTACCAGCGCGCCACTGAAATGAATCCGTCCGCACAGACCTTCACGCGTGCGGGCGCCTACCTGCGCAAGTACGGCCGGCATGCCGACTCGATAGCAATGTTCGGAAAGGCGGCAGACCTCAAACCGTCGGGCCCTGCCTACTCTTACTGGGGGCAGGCACTTCGGGCCTCGGGGCGGCCCGAAGAGGCGAGAGAGAGATTCCAACAAGCCATCCAAACCGATCCCAACAGCCCGAACGGCTACAATCAGCTCGGCCTCCTGTATCTCGAGGAGAAAAACTGGGACGAAGCAGCCACCAACTTCAGGCTGGCAATCAATGCGTCGCCGCGATGGTCCAACTATTACTACAATCTCGGTCGTGCGCTCAGCGGCGCCGGTAACCTTAAGGACGCCAAGGACGCTTTCAAAAGGGCGATCGACATCTACCAGAGCCATCCCAAATCTCAGGCAGAGCTGGACGAGTTAGAACTTCGGGAAAGAGAGGGCGAGGGACTCCCGAAGGTCGAGCAAATGTGAAGGATCACAGAGACGGCGGTCAGTGGGAACGCGCGAGCTGTTTCACAGCCTAATGTCTCCCGTGCTTCCCTCAGAAAGAAAAGAGGCTGCCGCGCTGCAGGATTTCGGTCCCACCTATGTCGCAGATGGGTCACTTCTGAGCACACGCGAGAACAACTTTAGCTGAGGCTCCCTGCCGCTGGGGCAGGAACGTCGCCCGGGCCTCCTCTTCAAAAATGAAGACGCCGCCAGGGCCTATGGCAAAACTCTCGCCCGTTCCTTCGCGGACGACTACCTCGAAAGAGTCGTCCTCGGCAGTGCGTCGGATTTGGATCATGTCGATCTCGTTGACGACGGAAAATCGGCCATCTGGGTGAAAGCCGTGCGACGTTAGCGTACCTTTCGTTCGTTGACACGGGTGGCGGTTGCGGGATCGTTTTGGTCGTCTCGCCACGTCGGATGATGGAAGTGGATGACGAAATCGCCGTTGTACGAGATGACTGCACGGTCGAAGGTGATGGTTCCGATGCGGCGCCAATTGCGGAAGGTGCGCCGCTCGCGGAACGGTGGGCCGTGCGTCTCCCCGTCATCGGTAACCTGGATGTTGAACGTTAGCGTGCGTTTCGGCTGGACGTCACCGCGGTTGTAGATCTGCGCCATGATCTCGTCGCGGAAGTCCAATCCCGCGCCCTCGATTCTGGGCTGGTTCGGCATCACCGTGAGGCGCATAAAGGTCGGTGCGCGCGTGGGCTCGCCTTGCACCTTCCCAAGTTCCGCAATCTGGTAGAGTTGGCGTATGGTCGGCTTCTTGTCGACCACGCTTAACATGATCCCGAAGAGCGCCAAAATCGGTATGCCCAAAC
This sequence comes from Alphaproteobacteria bacterium, assembly GCA_005883135.1. Lineage (GTDB taxonomy): Bacteria > Pseudomonadota > Alphaproteobacteria > Rhizobiales > Xanthobacteraceae > VAZQ01. Next base: position 745 of record VAZM01000529.1, on the reverse strand, counting down.
CACGCCGCAAGGCCGTCGTGTTAGGAGCGTTGAGCAATTCGACGTCATTGATGTAGTCGTTGTAGTCGCCGCCTATATCCTGCTGAGTCATGAAACTGGCTGTGCGCAGCGGCGTAATGTGATCCGGGTCAAAGGTCGGAAAGAGTTTGCCGACCAGCGAAAGCGACCGGACATGGCCGCGCCGCGTCTCGCGGCAGCAGGTGGAATAACGACCCACGACTAAGGCTCGGCTACCGTTGCGGAAATAACCTGAGTAGTCGGTGTCCTCGGTGATCTGCCACAGGCCGGTCAGGCAAACGCCATTAGGATGCACCAGGCGGCGGAAGCCTTTGCGATCGGGGCCCCAACGCAGGTCAGCGGCGGAATCAACGGCGCGCTCGGTGGCCTGACGAAACACGTACGGTGGACCGTACGGCAGGATGCCATACAGCAAGCTGCTCAGCGTGACCGGGTGGACCGGTAGCGGGGGTTCCCCACCCCCGCCCCATGTTCTTTGGTAAGGATTAGCGAATAGCGCTTCGCGCACGTCGGAGAAGCGCGAACCGCGGTAGGCGCGGTCTTCATCGGTGATGGCTTCTATCCCAAACGAAGGCGGACTCACGGCGGCGCCCTCACGTCGGGATCAGTCGGTCTCCATGTCGAGGCTTTTGCATAGCTCATTCGTCTGGCCACGGCTGTGCGGTTGTGCCTTCACGCGCTAGCTGATCGAAAAGCGTTTACGCCGCAGAACTTGCCGTCCCTGTGC
>VAZM01000128.1:9575-13471 GCA_005883135.1 Alphaproteobacteria bacterium | reverse complement strand
GCCACTTTCGGCTGTCCGCATCCACGCCGTAGACTTACCGGCGAAGGTGACCTGCTCGCGGCGGAAGCGCGCCTGGTTGCTGATCGCGGCGCCAGTGCGGCGTTGGCACTCCAGGCAGTGGCACATGGAGATGCGCGATGGTTCGCCCTCAATCGTAAGATGAAGCTGCCCGCAACTGCAGGCGGCACGTCGGATGGTCATGGACTGGCTCCGTGGCTGTCGATACGGCGAAGTGTAGGCTCGACTTCGAAACAATGCACCACGGGCGGCGGAATCCCACGACCAGCTAATGTCGAGCAGCCCCTTAGCCGCGAGGCCTACCTCACCCTCGCCAAAGATTTTCGCGCGTGTCGGGAACCCGACACAAGGTCAGCGCGTTCAAAGCGCGGGATAGGAGGGGAGCCATTTGGCTTGAGACTCGCGGCCATCGCGCTGAGGCGAACCGTGATGTTGATGTTGTTGTACGAAATGTTTGCGATCGGGATCGCCGTGGTCCTCGTCTCGGCGGCGATCGGCGCCTTGGCAGCGCGTGTAATGGTCGCTCCAGAAGAGATGGCGCTGTTGCGGTTAGGGCGAGCCGCAGCAGCCCAGCGCTGGCTCGTGGCCGCAGCAGCCCAGCAGGAGCGGGACGCGCGAGCCGCAGCAGCCCAGCGCCACCTCGTGGCCGCAGCAGCCCAGCAGGATGATCTGATTCGGCGCTGCCTCAAGCGCCTATACGAAGATTCACTCGCGGCGCCGCTCTCACCGCGTCTCGCCACACTTATCACTCAACTCGAAACACAGCGCGTGAGCGCCTAAGCAGACGCCGCGTCATTGCAGAGCCATGTCCGCTTGACCCCCGAAAGCGGACATCCGATCTGCGTTTTAAGTAAGCACACGCGCTAGATCACGTGTCCGCTCGCCTCGTCGATCAGGTGCATGTTGTCGAGGCCGGCGCAAAGCCGCAGCCGCGCCCCTTCGCGCGCCCCCGCGGTGGGGCTCACGCGCCCGCATACCTCGACCTCGTTGATGCGGAAGAAGATCAGCGTTTCCATTCCCAACGGCTCGGCCACCTCGATCACCGCATCGATGGCGCCCGCGTGCGCGCCGCCATTACCCCTGTCTTCGGGCAGGTGTTCCGGGCGCAGCCCGAAGGTCAGGCCATCGCGCCCCACGTGCGCGCGGTAGCGCTCGGCCCGCGTCGGCGGCACCGGCAATGCGATGTCCTGGCTCAACCGCACGCGCAAAGCGCCGTTGGCCTCTTCCAACCGGCAGGGCAGGAAGTTCATCGCCGGGGAGCCGATGAAGCCGGCGACGAAGCGCGTGCGCGGCGCGTGATAGAGCTCGTTGGGAGGCCCGATCTGCTCGATCCGGCCGCGGTTCATCACCACAACGCGGTCGGCCAGCGTCATCGCCTCGACCTGGTCGTGGGTGACATCGACGGTGGTGGTGCGCACCTTCTGATGCACGCGCTTGATCTCGGTTCGCATCTGCACGCGCAGCTTGGCGTCGAGATTGGATAGGGGCTCGTCGAACAGAAAGACTTTGGGGTTGCGCACGATCGCTCGCCCCATGGCCACGCGCTGGCGCTGTCCGCCGGAGAGCTGGCGCGGCTTGCGGCCGAGCAGCTCGGCGATGTCGAGGATGCGGGCGGCTTCATTGACCCGGCGCGCGATTTCGTCCTTCGGATAGCGTTTGAGCCGCAAGCCGAACGACATGTTCTCGAACACCGTCATGTGCGGGTAGAGCGCGTAGTTCTGGAAGACCATCGCCATGTCGCGGTCCTTCGGCGGCACGTCGTTGACCACCTCGCCGTCGACCGCAATCTCCCCGCCGCTGACCTCTTCCAGCCCGGCGATCATCCGCAAGGTCGTGGTCTTGCCGCATCCCGACGGCCCGACCAGCACCACGAATTCCTTGTCGGCGATGTCGAGATCGATGCCGCGCACCGCCTCGGTGTCATCGAAGCGCTTGACGAGCTTGCGGAGTGAGACTTGCGCCATGGTGAACCGCCTTAGCCCTTGGTGGCGCCGGCGGTAAGGCCGGCGATGTAGTAGTCCATGAGGAAGGCATAGATGATGAGCGGCGGCGCGGCGCCGAGCAGCGCCCCGGTCATGATCTGCCCCCAGTTGAACACGTCGCCCTTGATGAGCGAGGTGACGATGCCGACCGGCAGCACCAGCTGGTCGGCCGAGGTCGTGAAGGCGAGGGGATAGAGAAACTGCGCCCACGACACGGTGAAGGCGAAGATGGTCGCCGCGATCAGCCCAGGCAGCGCAACCGGTATGAACACCCGGGTGAGAATCTGCCGGTAGTTGGCGCCGTCCATCAGCGCCGCCTCGTCGAGCTCCTTGGGGATCGAGGCGAAGTATCCGATCATGATCCAGGTGCAGAACGGGACCGTCAGCGTCGGGTAGAGGAGCAGCAGCGCCCACCAGCGGTCGATCAGCTGGATCCCGGTGTACTCGTTGATCACCGCGAACATCTTGAACAGCGGAATGAACAGCAGCGTTTCCGGGATCAGGTAGGTGAGGAAGACTCCGGTCGCGAGCGCGACCGAGCCCCAGAACCGCATGCGGGAGAGCGCGAACGCCGCGGGCACGCTGATCAGCATGGTGATGGCCACGACGATCACCGACACCAGGGCGGAGTTGCGGAAGAAGGTCAGATACTGCCGCGAACCCAGCAGCTCGAGGTAATTGCCGAGCGTGGGATGATACACCCACCACGGGTTGGTCGCCGCCGAGATCTCGGCGCTGGTTTTCAGCGACGTGATCAGCATGTAGATCGGCGGCATCAGGAAGAAGATCGCGAACACGGTGAGGAAAAGATACGACCAGCGCAGCGCCCATCGCCGGTCGCGGCTGATGCTGCCGGACTTGCGTCGGCGGGAGGAGACGGCCCCAGTGGTGATGACTGCCGGGGTCATGACATTTCGCTCGCGCGCCGATGGACGTCGCGCAGGATGAAGACCGCCGCGACGGTGAGGATCGGCACCATGAACAGCGAGACGCTGGCGCCGAGCGGAATGTCGCTGCCCTGAATGCCGATCCAAAACGCCCAGGTGGCGAACACGTGCGTGCGGTCGATGGGCCCGCCGGCGGTAAGGATGCGCACGATGTCGAAGTTGGCGAAGGGTGATCGCCATGATGTTGCGCATCATCGGCAGCGTCACGTAACGCATGCGCTGCCACCAATTGGCGCCGTCGATCGCCGCCGCCTCGTAGAGCTGTTCGGGAACCGATTTCAGCGCCGCCAGGTACATGATCATGAAGAACGGCGCGCCGATCCAGACATTGACCAGAATGACGCAAAAGCGCGCCCAATAGGCATCGCCGGTCCAGGCAACGGGGGCGATGCCGATCCTCTCCAAGACCCAGTTGAACGCGCTGTAGGACGGATCGAACAGCCACAGCCAGGCGAGACAGCTCATCGCCGGCGGAATGACCCAGGGCACCAACAGCATGCCGCGCCACTTGCGCTGGCCGCGGCTCGGGATGTTGTGCACGAAATGCGCGACGATGAAGCCGATGAGCGCTTTGAAGATGACGGCGGTGATGGCGAAGATGCACGACTGCTGCACCACCATCCAGAACGTCTCGCGCTTGAACAGGAACAGAAAATTGCCGAACCCGACGAAACGCTCCATCGACTTGTTCAGCGTTGCGAGATGGATGGAGTAGAGGGCGGGATAAAGCACGAAAAGCGCGACGAGCAGGATCAGCGGCAGCGTCATCACGAACGCGATGGTCGACTTGCGCTGCATGGCCTTGCGCAGCGCGGAGCGCCGGCGGCTGCCGCCTGGCGCCGAAAGCGCGTCCAACGCCGCGTCGACCATAGTGACTCTCCTGACGGTGAGCCGACTTGCGCCGCGCCTGCACTCAGGTTCGCATGAACCCTTCGACCTCGGTTTCCGC
>VAZM01000128.1:0-9470 GCA_005883135.1 Alphaproteobacteria bacterium | reverse complement strand
CGCACCACCATCTTGGTCTGGATCGCCTGGGTGTAGATCTGCACCGCGATCTTCGGCGGTGCCGGCTGCGCCGCGACCGAGAGGATCTGGTGATTATGCGGGTTGGGGTAGTGATAAAGCGTGCCTTTCGGCGGACTCTCCTCTGCCCAGACCTTGAAGGTGGTCAATTTTTCGAACGCCGGCAGGTCGTAGCCGAAGCTCGCGTTGACCATCGCCTCGACCGCCGCCGGTTGCGAGAGATGGATGAGCAGGCTCTTCGCCGCCGATTTGTTCTTGCCGAAGTTCCATATGCCGTAGAAGTACGGCAGGAAGGGCGCATAGCGTCCCTTCGGGCCGGCCGGCATGCCGTGCGTCCACAACTGCTCGGCGACCTGCGGCGCATCGCGCTTAGCGACGGCCCACGCGCTCGGCGGATTCATGATCAGCGAGCCCTTGCCGGCAATCAGGTACTTGTTGTTGGAGGCGTTGTCCCAGGCCGGGGCGTCCGGCGGCAGCCATTGCGCGAGCTTTTTGTAATATTCGAGCGCTTGGCGCACCGCATCGGACTTGACCGCGATATTGCCCTTGGCATCGACGAGATCGGCGCCGAACGATTGGAAGATCGCGCCGGAGGTGTCGACGTTGTCTTCGGTGACGCCGAGCCCGATGCCGAAGGGATGGCCCGCTTTGTAGCAAGCCTCGGCGGCCTTGAGCATCGCGTCGAGCGTCCAGGCATCGGCCTTCGGCGGCGCGCCCGCCGGGTACATCGCCTGAACGTCGATCCCGGCGTGTTGCTTCATCAAGTCGATGCGCGAGCACGGCCCCTTGATCTGGCTGCCCACGGAGGCGGGCACCGCGATCCAGTGGCCGTCCGACCTCGCCAGATACTCGACCGTCGGATTGACCGCGCCGTTGAGCTTGATCAGCTCGGTCATGACGTCGTCGACCGGCTCGAGCCGATTGGCTTGATCGGCCGGCTGCCAGGTCGGAAAGGCGAAGATGTCGTGGCCGGAGCGCGCCTGGGCCTCGGCCGCGATGGTCAGCATGTTCTTGCCGCCGATCGAGGTGATGTAGTCGATCGAGAGATCGACCTTCTCCTTGGCGGCCCATTCCTCGCACAGGGCTTGCGATGCCTTGTTGGCGCCCGGAACCCAATGATCCCAAAATCCCACCGAGAGTTTGCCGGCCGCGTAGGCGCCGCGCACGTAGGGCATTGCGATGATCGAGGCCGAAGTGGCCGCGAGAAAGCGGCGGCGCGTCAGTTTGCGCTTGACCATGATGCAGTCCTCCCTGGGTTTCCTTCCGGCGCCGCCGAATTCTGCCGCCCGCAGACGGGGCGTTTGGCTTCACGCCGTGATGTGAGAGGAAGCTTGGATCAAATTCGCCGCGGTTGTCAGTGGCATTTGCGCGCGGAGCAGCGCGCTAAGCCACCGCGGCCTCCCGCTCGAAAGTTGTAAGCGCGACCGAGCGGCGATCGAGCCGCAATGTCAGGCAGAAAGCGGAGCCGCCGCTGCGCAGAAACGAGGAGAGGGGGGTCGCGACGACCTCGTATCCGCGCTCTGCCAGCTGCGCGCGCAGGCGCGGTCCGCAGCCGGACATGATCAGCGTGCTGCCGAGGCTGACCGCGTTGGCGGCAAGACGGCGGCCGTCTTCGATCGCGATCTCGATGCGCTCGTCCGGCGCGACCCGCTCGCGGATCGCGGCCAGGCCGGCGGCCGTGAAGGCGCTCGGTAGGTACATGACCTCGCCCCCCGGCAGCGGCGCGAGCGCCGTATCCATGTGATAGAAGCGCGGATCCGCGAGTTCGAGCGCGACGACGTCCTGGCCGAACATCTCCTTAACCGCGCGCGCTGCGCCGGCGTCCGAGCGAGGGCCATAGCCCATCCAGAACAGATTGCGCCGCGCATCCCAAACGCAATCGCCGGCGCCCTCGAGCACCAGGCCCTTGGGCAGCTTGCGCACGGCGTCGATCAGGCCGCGCGCCTGCAACGCGCGAAACGCCGCTGCAAAGTGCCCTTCCTCCCGCTGGCGCTGCGGATGGCGAAAGCGCGCCAGCAGCGCCTTGCCATCGAGCACCACGGCGGCGTTGGCGGTGAAGACGAGATCGGGCAGCCCGGGCACGGGCGGGACGAGCTCGATCGCTGCGCCAAGCTTGATGAGTTGGCGATGCAGCGCCGCCCATTCGCGCTCCGCGGCGGCGTGCGCGCCGGCATCGCCGGCCCAGCGCTTCGGCTTCATCCACGGATTGATGCTGTAGCTGACCGCGAAGTGCTCCGGCCGGCACATCAGGAAGCGGGCGGTCGGGTTTTCGAGCAGCGTCATATCCATCTCCCCGTCGATTCAGGCCGCGCGTGCGCGGTGGCGAGTTCCGTCGAGCTCGTGCAGGACTTCCTCGAAGCGGTCGAGCGCCCAGTCGAGATCGGCGCGCGCGATGACGAGCGGCGGCGCGAGCCGCACGACGGTGTGGTGCGTCTCTTTCGAGAGCACGCCTTTTTCCAAGAGCCGCTCGCAGGCCTCGCGCGCGCTGGCGATGGCGGGATCGATCTCGGCGCCGGCCCAGAGGCCGCGTCCGCGCACCGCCTTGAGCACGGGACTCTCGATCGCGCGCAGGCGCTCCAGCATATGAGCGCCAAGCACGCGGCTCCTCTCCACCAGCCCCTCGTCGCGGATCACGTGGAGCGCTTCGAGGGCGACCGCCGCCGCGAGCGGGTTGCCCCCGAAGGTCGAGCCGTGCGAGCCCGGCGTGAAGACGTCCATCACCTCGCGGCGCGCGACGAAGGCGGACACCGGCAGCATTCCGCCGCCCAGCGCCTTGCCCAGGATGACGCCGTCCGGACGGATGCCTTCGTGCTCATAGGCGAACCAGGCGCCGGTGCGGCCGAGCCCGGACTGCACCTCGTCGAGGATGAGGAGCACGCCGTGCGCATCGCAGATCCGGCGCAGGCCGGCGATGAAGCCTTCGGGCGGCACGATGACGCCCGCCTCCCCCTGGATCGGCTCGACCAGCACGGCAGCGGTCTCGCGCGTGATCGCGCGCTCGACCGCGGCGAGATCGCCGAACGGCACGGAACGGAATCCCGGCGTGAACGGTCCGAAGCCGTCGCGGTAATCGGGCTCGGTCGAAAACGAGGTGACGGTCGTCGTGCGGCCATGGAAATTGCCGTTGGCGACGATGATTTCCGCGCGATCGCGCGCGATGCCCTTGACCCGATAGCCCCCGCGGCGCGCCGCCTTGATCGCGGTCTCGACCGCCTCCGCGCCGGTGTTCATCGGCAGCGCGGCGTCGAGTCCGGTGAGCTTGCACAGCTCCTCGAGAAAGGGCCCGAGGCGGTCGCTGTAGTAGGCCCGCGAGGGGACGGCGAGGCGCTTGGCCTGTGCCGTCAGCGCGGCGAGGATGCGCGGATGCGCGTGGCCGTGGCTCGCGGCCGAATAGGCGCTCATCATGTCGACATAGCGCCGCCCGGCCGTGTCCCACAGGAAGGCGCCTTCCCCGCGCGTCAGCACGACGGGAAGCGGCGCGTAGTTCGGCGCGCTGTAGCGGGTCTCGAGCTCGATAGCGGTCATGACACGTCTCCGCATCGCTGCGGGCGAACATCGCTCGCATTGCAGAATGCATTTATGGATTAGCTGCGGCTCGTGCGGCCGAAGTGAAGGCGCGCCGCGGCCAATTCGGCGGTCAACGCGGCTCGGCGCGGCGGAAACGGCGGTTGCTCAACGTTTCGATGATCGCTGACCTACGGCCTCATCGCTTGTGGTTGAAGCACCTCAGCGCCGCAGACTCGGTCCTACCCTCCCCCTTGTGGGGAGGGTGGCGAGCACGCAGGCAAGCTTGCGCAGCCTGCGCAAGCTTGGCTGCGCTGCGAGCCGGGTGGGGGTCGTGCAGTGATGCTCGCGTCTTGCCCCAAACATGGACCCCCACCCCCAACCCCTCCCCAGCCGGCTGCGGGCTTGCCCGCTTCCGGCAGATCTAAAGTGACCAAACCCCGGCAAGCCGGGGTTTGGTTGGGGAGGGGAGCAGACCGAGTTCGCGGCTCGCGATTCCATTACAAACGAACATGCTTCAGCAGCGATTCGGGGTAGCCGGCGAAGCGGCGGACCGGGCGCAACGCCACGTGGCTGACGACGCGCGCGACGCCGAGATTTTCGTCGTCGATCAGCGCGGTGGTGAGCTCCTCGTAGGCCGCGAGATCGGCGCACACGAAACGCGCCACGTAATCGACCGTGCCGCTCACTTCCCAGCACTCCACGACTTCCTCGATCGCGCCAAGCCGCTTCTCGAAGCGGCCGCGGTTGGCGTGCCGCTCCAGGATGATTTCGGCGAAGACGTTGACCGGCCGCGACAGGCGGGCGAGCTCGAGCACGGCTTGATAGCCGGCGATGACGCCGGCGGCTTCCAGCCGCCGTACCCGCTCGAGCGAAGCGCGCGGCGACAATCCCACCGTCTGCGCCAGTTTCTGGATGGTCGAGCGGCCGTCGCGCTGCAGCGCCGCGAGAATCTTTACGTCGATGCGATCCAGAGCCGGCGGGCGCTTGGCGGGCATTGACGTCTACGTCCCTAGATGCGCGGTGTGGTCGATCAATCGATTCTTTTCCGGCGCGTACTGCGTCAGTTCAGGGGGTAGGCGCGTAACGGGTGAAGACGAAGTCGCGATCTTTGGCAGGCTGATGGCAGGGAAAGCAAGTTTTGTGCAGCGCCTCGTCGCCAGGTCTGCCATTCTTGAAGTCGGCAAATCCCCAGCCGGCAGTCGCGGCGTACATCTTTGAGTCCTTGACCATGAACTGAACATTCGCGGCGGACCCGGCAACGGAAGATTGCAGCCCGGCGCCGGGAAAGCCGCTGGCTAAGACCTTGTCGTTTTCGTCCGACGAGACTTCATTCCAATGCAGCGCGGCAATGATTGTGCCGTCCGGGAAGGGGAGCGTCCCGTCGCGAAAGGCCTTGATCGCAATATCGTTGCCCAATTGGGCGCGCAACTGTTTCAAGTTGTTGCCTGCCAAGCGGGCGACAGAGATCAAGCGCCAGTCACGGTATCCGGCCGGAATTGTGATGCCATAGATCGGGGAGGCATGACTCTCGGTTTGCGGCTGGCCCTGCTGGCTCTGTGCCGTGGAGTCCGCAACGTACAAAGTGCAAACGGTGATTGTGGCGCAAACGCCCAAAGCGCCGAGAAGGTGCCCGGTGGCCGCAAGTGTCATGATCTCCTCCCTGTCGGCGCGCGACTGACCCACGCAGATTGGCACTCACCATAAATTGGAGATTACTTGCGACGCACCGTTGGCCGCAATTGCTCCTTTCAGGAGACGCTGAGAGAGGAAGTGAACGATGTCAAAGAGACAGGTCAATCTCGACCAGCTGCTCGAGCCGGCAGGACGTTAATGTCCACTGTGCATCCAAAAGCAGACATGGGCGAGTTGTCTCGATATGTCCGTTTTGTGCCATAAGCAGACTTCGTGCGTCGCAGCACAGAACGTGTTCGCTGATGGTGACACGATTGCGTCCAGAAGCGGCTAGAACGTCAGAAAGGGTCTGGTCATGGCCGAGTGCTCCTTCATCGATTACCATGTGCAGGGTAGCGGCGTCGTGGTGCTTACCCTCGACAACCCGCCGCTCAACCTCACCACCCTTGTCACTCTCGATAAGCTCCTCGCCGCCTGCCGGGACATTGCGGCCGATCAGCGGATACGAGCCGTCGTGGTGACCGGCTCAGGCAGCAAAGCGTTCTGCGCTGGTTCCGACATCGGCGAATTCACCGATGTGCGCGATGATGTCGTTTCCCGTAAACTGGCCCGCGAGAACGCCGCCTTCACCGCTCTCGAGCAATTGCCCATACCTGTTATTGCGGGACTAAACGGTATCGCGCTGGGCGGCGGAGCCGAAATCGCGCTGGCCTGCGATATTCGCATCATGGACGAGACTGCGCGTATCGGCTTTCCGGAGGTAAACCTCGGCATCTTCCCCGGAAGCGGCGGCATCTTCCGGCTTCCCCGCCTCGTGGGCCCGGCGAAGGCCTACGAGCTGCTCTATACCGGCGAACAGATTGACGCGCACGAGGCGCATCGCATTGGCTTGGTCAACCGCTTGGCACCAGCCGGTCGCGCCCTCTCTAGCGCTCTTGCTTTCGCTGAGACTCTGGCCGCTCGTCCCGCGCTTGCCCTGAGCCTCATCCGTGCCGGCGTGCGCGATTCTCTGAATCAAACAACGCAGGAGGCGGTCAACCGTACCCTGGCCGACAGCCATCGGGTCTTCACTGGCCCGGATATCGAAGAGGGGATCAGTGCCTTTTTCGCCAAGCGCGTGCCGATCTTCACGGCCGGACGCAACAGCCCAGGAGGCGAAAAAACTGGAAAAGATTAAAGCATGCGCGCTCTCTCCTCTGCTCTAACAAAGTGGTAAGCTTGGGACAAAGCATATCAACCACTACACGCTCCTGGGAGGAGATGATGATCAACCGACGGACGCTACTGGGCGAAATTGCATCCGCCGCGGCGGCAATCGCAGTTCCGCACGTCGCGCGCGCGCAGGAGGTGAAGCATTATCGCCTCGCATATGACCAGCCCAAGCCGACCGGATACGGCATCCTCGGCGACATCTTTGCAAACAAACTGAAAGAGCTGAGCAAGGGCACGATGCTGATCGATCAGTATCCGGGCGCCCAGCTCGGACAGGAGCCGCAGGTGCTGCAGCTCGTGAAGGCCGGCGATATCGAGTTCTGCATCTCCTCTTCGGCCAATGCCGCGACCGTGTCGCCGCAGGCCGGCGTGATGTCCCTGCACTATCTCTTCCGCTCGGAAGACCACCTGGTCAAGGCGATGGCCGATCCCAAGCTTTCGCAGGCCTGCAAGGCGATGATCGCCGACAGCGTCCAAGGCGCGCGCATCATCGCGCTTTCCACGCTCGGCCTGCGCAACATGTATTCAAAACGGGAGATCAGGAAGATCGACGACATGAAGGGGCTCAAGGTCCGCGTGCAGGCCACGCCGACGGAAGACACCATGTTCCCGGCCTATGGGGCGCAAACCGTGCACATGCCGTTCGGCAGCGTTTACACCTCGTTGCAGACGGGCGTGGTCGATGTCGCGGAAAATGGCGTGAACGTTTACCTTGCGAATAAGCATTATGAAGTTGCGCCCGTGCTCTCGATGACGGAGCACGAGGCGAACAACAGCTTCACCTGGGTGAGCGACAAATTGTGGAACAGTTTTTCTAGCGATCAGAAGAGCTGGGTGCAGGAGGCCGCCGACGAGGTCAACAAGAACCAGCCCGCCAAGGCCGTTGCTCTGGAGCACGAATCCGCTGCCAAACTGAAGTCCATCGGCGTCAAGATCGTTGCCGATGTGGACAAGTCCGGTTTTCAGAAGATCGCGGATCCGTACCTGGACAAGATGTCGGCCGATCTCGGCCCGCATGCGACCAAGATCAAGGATTTGATCCGCGGCATCGCTTGAAATCGCTCCCGAAATCCGAATGTGTCGACGCGCAAGAGGTCGACGCGCCCGGCGCCTTATCTAAACGATCATGACCGTCGCCGAACGGCTGGTACTTAAGCGGCAGCGTCACCTCAAGTGGCGCGCGCTCGACCCTCTTGAAATCGTGCTGATGATGCTGTGCGGCCTCCTGCTGTTCGGCTTTTGTAGCACCGTCATCCTCGATATCGTCACGCGCGAGATCGGCCGGCCATGGTTGTGGCTGCAAGAAGTGACGTCGACCTTCTTCATCTACGCGATCTTTACCGGCACCGCGGTCGCAACTCGACGCAACGATCATCTCTATCTCACCGCCATCGCAGACACGTTGGTCGGGATAGGGCGGACTGTTGTGGAGATCGCGACGCGCGTCGTGGTGCTCGGCGTCGCGCTCTGCTTCATCTATTTCGGTTCCTTGAATTTCCTGCGCGGCTTTTCCAGCTTCCGAATGCCCTCGATGACGCCGATTGCGTCGCTCTATGCGGCGATCCCCATCTGCGGAGTTCTTGTCGCTCTGTTCACGATCGAGCAGCTGGTCAACGGCCTGCGCAACGGTTTTGCGAGCGATGAGCCGCTCGAGCCGCCGCATGTCGCGTCGATCGAAGGCATCGCACCCCCGCCCGGAGACCGCAGATGAGCGGTACGTCGATAGTCCTGTTCATGACGTTCATGTTTCTGTTCTTCGGATACCTCGGCGTGCCGGTGGCGTTCTCGCTCCTGGCCGGGACGCTGATCGGCGCGATGTTTACCGACGTGTCGCAGACCGCCATCATTCAGAAAATGTTCGATGGAATGGACAACGAGGCGCTGCTCGCTATTCCGTTCTTCCTGCTGGTCGGCGAGCTGATGAGCTCGGCCAACGTCGTGCAGCGCGTGGCGAACCTGTCGCTGAGCCTGGTTGGACATATCCGCGGCGGCCTGTCCCAGGTCGTTACTGTTTTCAGCATGTTCTTCTCGGAGATGTCGGGCTCCACGACCGCAGACGTTGCGGTGATCAGCCGCGCATTGGGCGGGCCGATGAAGCAGGAGGGCTACAGCCCCCCCTTCATTGCCGCGATCATCGCCGCAGCCTCGACCATCGCGGCGCTCGTGCCCCCGAGCATCACGGCGGTGGTGTATGGCGCGATAGGCAATGTCTCGATCGCGGGCTTGTTTATGGCCGGCGTCGTGCCGGGGCTGATGATCGGCGTCGGATTGATGATATTTTGTTTCTTCTTTGGGCCGACGGGCATGACCCGGCCCCGCGCGCCTTTCCGCGAAGTCGCGCGGGCGTTCAAGGATGCTTCGTTGCCATTGATGATTCCCGTGATCTTGCTGGGCGGCATTCTGACCGGTTTCTTCACGCCCACCGAAGCCGGAGTTGTCGCAGTCGTCTGGATCATCGTCGTGGTGATCCCGGCGCTGGCGCGCGGCCATATCAAGCTTTTGCCGTGGGATTTCTGTCTCGCGGGGCTCATTTTCTCGCTGCCGCTGATCACGATCGGCGCGGCCAACGCGTTCGGCTGGTTGTTTGCGTATTTGCGCGGGGCGCTCGTGATCGCCGAATGGATCGGCGATCTTGCCGGCAACAACCCGCAGGCCACCATGCTGCTCCTGGTTCTGTTGTTCACCATCATCGGCGACTTCATCGAGCCGGTGCCGACCATCATCATCTTCATGCCGCTGGTAAACGCGTTGACGCAGGCTGCGGATATCAATCCGGTGCACATGGGCGTGGTGCTCATCGCCACGCTCGCATTCGGACTGATCACGCCGCCATACGGGCTCGTCTTGCTGATGGCATCAAAGTTTGTAGGGGTCAGATTCTCGCAAGCGTTGCGCGCGGCGCTGCCAATCTATTGCGTCTTCTTGATCACGATCACGTTCATGATCTTTTTTCCGAAGGTCGTGCTCTGCCTGCCGAAGCAAGTGCTTCCTGAATCCGTCGGCTGCTTCAAAAGTCCAAGCGGAACCGGCTACATTTGCCCGGAATAACGCAGTGTGCGTCAGAACGTGAGGCCGGTCCGGAAGACTTCGACCGCATAAAA
>VAZM01000522.1 GCA_005883135.1 Alphaproteobacteria bacterium | reverse complement strand
GCGAGCGTACTTCGCGTACAAGATGGGGCTGCCCTTCGGCTTCTCGAAATGCTCGCGCGGCGGAGGCGGCAGGGCACCGACCTGCCCGCAATGGTTCAGCTTGCAGAACGCCGAAGAGGCCAAGCCCCCGCCGCCACCTCCGGTCGCGGCGGCGCCCATCCCACCGGCCGAGAGCGGATATTTCGGGCTTTCCAGCGCACCGGCGCCGCTCGCGCCGCCCGCTCCGAAGCGGACCGGGCCCGCGCCGTCATTCGCCGAATTGCTGCAGATCGTCTGGGACAGCGTCCATTCCGGCTCGGGGCGCACCGCGCTCGCCGACAACAACACTGATTACTATCCCGTGCCGCTCTCGGCGGACACGCTGCGCCCAGGCACCGTCTATGCGGATCCTTACGGGCACATTCTGATGATCGTGCGCCGCATTGCGCAAACGGAGGACGCAGCCGGCATCATTCTCGCCGTCGACGGCCAGCCCGACGGCACGGTCGCGCGCAAGCGCTTCTGGCGCGGCAACTTCCTGTTTGCGCAGGACCCGGCACTCGGTGGTCCGGGATTCAAGCGCTTTCGTCCGGTAGTGATCGCCAACGGCGCAATGCGGCGGTTGACCAACGCCGAGATCGCGAAGAACCCGCAATATGCCGATTTCTCGCTCGATCAGTCCCAGCTCGGCGTCGAGAGCTTCTATGACCGCATGGACGATGTGATGTCACCCTCCCCACTCGATCCGACGCGCGCGATGGAGGAGGCGATCACTTCGCTCGAAGAGCAAGCGAAAGTGCGCGTGACCTCGGTCGACAATGGACGAAAGTTCCAGAACAACAAGCGTGGGGAAGCGACCATGCCGGACGGCCCGGCGATCTTTGAAACAAGCGGCGCGTGGGAAGACTTCTCCACACCGTCGCGCGACTTGCGGCTGTTGATTGCAATCGACGTGGTCCTCGGCTTTCCGGATCGGGTCGTACGGCGGCCCGAGCGCTACGCGATGCCGAAGGACAAGAGCCTCGCAGAGGTAAAGGCCGAATTGCAGCGCGTGCTCGCGTCCGAGCTGGCGACGCGCAAGTTCTCGTATCCGCGCAGCGATGGCTCCGCGTGGACGCTCACGCTGCGCGACGTGATCGACCGTGCGACCGATCTCGAGATGGCCTACAACCCCAACGACTGCGTCGAGCGGCGTTGGGGCGCGCCGGCCAAGAGCGACGAGGGCTCAACCTGCAAGCGCTACGCGCCAGCGGCGCAGCGCGAGAAGATGAGCAAATACCGCGCCTGGTTCCACGATCGGCGCCGGCCACCGCGGGCGTGAGCGGCCCGTGCCGCTCAGCAGCCCTTTGCGAGTCCCCGATGTTTGCCGAAGCGAAGCTCTCATAATAGTTGAGGGGGTGATGAGCCGCATCACTGCCTTGCTTATCGGTATCGCCGCGTTAACCGTCATGGCAACGATCGCGAAAGCCGCAGATGGTTGCGGTCGCGGTTGGTATTACAACGGGCGACGGTGCGTGCCGATGGATGAGCCGCGCTATTTCCGGCCAAAATATCGCGGTGACTATTACGGGCCACAATCTCGCGGTGACTTTTACGGGCCGCCCGTCAGGGAGCGGTCCACAAGAGTTTGGGTTCGACCCGACCGCCGCCCCCCTGATCGAGCTGAAGGCGCAATAAAATAGCTCTTTTCAAGGGGGTCTGTCCGTTGCCGAAATGGTGGCGACGACGGCAGAAGATCCCCTGAGTTTTCTGGCGCAGCTCGCCTAACTGAACCGAGCAAACTAAATATCTGCTTGCGGTCAGTCTATTTCCTTCTACCCCCGCATACCGAGGCGCTCGGGTCATCAGCACAGATGCGCTGCGTATCTCGGCCGTGTTGGAGGTATTGCGTCGCGAGCAACAGCGCGAGTAAGGCGGCGAGGATTACCCAAATGTTGAGACGCATCGTGAGGAACCTCTGTCGCCGAGGCATTGGGAGCTGCGTCTCGTAGCTCAAACGCGAATTGTCTCCACGGCTCTGAGTTTGGCTCGATTCCCGCAAAACTGTCCCATCCTTCAAAGGGATACTTTACGCCGACATTTCCGAGTGCTTCCGTTGGTCAGCGCGTGTGCATAACCGTGAACAGGAGCGCTGAGGTGGTGTAGCAGCGATGCGACAGTCGCATTTACTGGGCCTGGGCCATCATCTCCTCTCGCTGACATCGGAGGTATGTCTCCGTCCCCCGCTGGCTATTCCAAGAGAGGCGATTATCCTTGACGCTCAGGCTGACGTTTGCGGTCCAGCGCTCGTGCGAGTTGGAGCACCTTGCGACCACGTCCCAGCCAAGTTTCGTCTGCCTCTTGCTCTCGAAGGCGCACAAAGTCTCGCCAGCCCGAGCGCCATCAGTATCGATGACAGTAAGCAAGAAGCCGCTCCGATCGAGCGCGGAGCAAGCTCTAGCGTCGGCAGCCCATATGCCGACG
>VAZM01000521.1 GCA_005883135.1 Alphaproteobacteria bacterium | reverse complement strand
GCGATAGGAGGGTAAATTTTGACCGTCGAAAACTTTCTGAGATCGCGCGCTCCACTCTCGACCGGCCACGCCGTGTCAGCGCTGCTCGTGCTCGAAGACTCGCGGACTGCGATGGAGCAGACTGCCGCGGCGAACATCAGAACCGCCTACGAACGGGGGCCCCCGCAGACCTACCGCTCCATTTTCGACCGCCGCCTTAAGAAGAGCCCGCGACTCTATGTGGAGAAGCCCGGCTGGCCGAAGGGGGGGTTCCCCGCATCGCGAACTTGGACGACGAGCCACGCGGCCCGAAGTCTTTAAGCCGCACCCTGCCCAAGCCGATCGTGATGCCGCGGATGATTGCGACTACAGCCCGGCCGAAGGTGACCGGAGCTGGGCAGGCGGGGCCAGGATCCACCTGATAGTGCGTTTCGAGCCCGGCCTTTCGTGAAATGGGCTGAATGGCCGCGGCCTGCATTCGCCTGGGCACCGGCTGTCTACCAGCGCCACGACTTTCTCGCAGAACGCCGGCCGCTCTTAGACCTATGGTGGCGATACGCCGCAGCCAAGTGTCCTCCTCGTCCCATTCCATCTGCGGCCCACCTACTGTCCGATCCGCGAAGTCGTAGCCTGCGACACATCATAAGATCGCGCCACATCTGCCTGCGCCTCACCATTGGCTTGGTTCGCGCTCGGGTGGCCGTCATTGCCGCGATTGGCCCCCTTGCCGCGCTCGCAGCGAAGGGGGCAACTGCAACGATTCCGATCGTTTTCACCGTTGGCAGTGATCCGGTCGAGATCGGCCTCGTCGCCAGCTTAGGGCGGCCGGCCGGTAACGCGACGGGCGTGAACATTTTCAGCGCTGAGCTGGGGGCCAAGCGCCTGGGGCTGCTGAACGACCTGATGCCCATCGCCTCAGTCGTGGCTCTTCTCGTGAACCCGCACTTTCCGAATGTCGGCTCCTATGTCAGCGAAGTGGAGACGGCGGCTCGCATGATCGGAAAGCAAATCCATGTCCTGAATGCCGGCAACGAAGACGAGATCGACGCTCGATAAAGCCCCGCCCGCATCATCTGCGCTATGCCGCGCGCATCGTTGCGGTCCGTCTTGTTGATCTGTGCCTTCAACACCGCTTGCATGTGCCGCGTCTCAACGCAGATCACAGGCAATCCTGCTTCGGCGAGAGCGCTGAACAGCCATTGGGACAACGGTCCAGCTTCCAACCCAATTCGCTTGAAGTGGTAGGCGAGGTTCTTCAGTACCGCCAACAACGCTTCAGGTTCGCTCGCCACCTTTACTTCCCGAACGATCTTGCCTGCGTCATCCACAATGCAGATGCTCGTCTCCTTGACCGAAACGTC
>VAZM01000520.1:7107-7610 GCA_005883135.1 Alphaproteobacteria bacterium | reverse complement strand
GCCATCGAGCTCACGCATTTTCCACGTGTCTCGCCGTGCGCATCGGCAGTGAAAGAGTGAGCCCCGATCTGGGGACGATCGGGGCTCCGGACTAACGACGTTCACGGGGGAAGTTGGGGGTGTGACGCCGTTTGCCCGTCACAGGCTACGGCGGCTTGCCTGCCGCTGTCTACCTCTCCACGCGGGCGCGATTCAGAACAATTCAGGTCTGTCCCAACGGCCGTACGTCATTGGGATGTATGTCATGCGAGCGGCAAGGAGCGCGCTTTGACCTAGATCAAATTTTTGCCTCGCGCCAAAGCCATCGACTGAGGATGACCGCGGCGAGCATTCCCACGAACTGCGATACGACGAAAGCCGCCACCCCCGCCGGTGCTATCCCGGCAAAGGTATTGGACAGCGATCGAGCAACGGTGACGGCGGGGTTGGCGAAGGACGTCGAGGCCGTGAACCAGTAGGCTGCCGTGATGTAGAGCCCGACCGCGTAAGGAACGGAATCGGGC
>VAZM01000520.1:5793-7100 GCA_005883135.1 Alphaproteobacteria bacterium | reverse complement strand
AACCAGGCCAAAGGTCGCGACCGCTTCCGCGAGCCATTGGCCCGCACCGGTGCGCTCCGTGATCGAGAACTGCCACACCGGCAGCTCGAACATCAGATGCGCTAGCCATACGCCGACGAGCCCGCCGAGCAATTGCGCCGCGATGTAAATCGCCGCCTCTGACCACGGCAACTTGCCGCGCAAGGCAAACCCAATCGTTACGGCCGGGTTGAAGTGCGCGCCCGAAAGGGGGCCGAATACCAGGATCAAGACAGCAAGGATCGCGCCGGTAGCCAGCGTATTGCAGAGCAGCGCAAGCGCGTCATCGCCCGCGAGCTTTTGCGCCATGATGCCGGAGCCGACGACGGCCGCAAGCAGAAATGCCGTCCCCAACCATTCGCAAAATGCGCGCTGCGGCAGCGCCGGCATCAGCTCGGCTCTTTCGCTTTCGCCGTTGCGCCGTCCATGCGGCCAATCTCCTTGAGCCGCTGTTGCAGGCTAAGTTGATCGAGGCTTCGGATCGGCAGTGCGGTGAAAACGCCGATACGCTGATGCAGCATCCGGTACGCATCCTTGAACGCAAGCGCAATTTCCGCCGTCGAACCTTTGGCTTCGGCTGGATCGGGAACGCCCCAATGCGCTGTCATCGGCTGGCCGGGCCAGACCGGACAGGTTTCCCCCGCGGCGTTGTCACAAACAGTGAAAACGAAGTCGAGAGGAGGCGCGCCGGGCTTGGCGAACTCATTCCACCCCTTCGAACGAAAGCCCGACGTGTCGTACCCGAGGCTTTGCAAGAGTTCGATCGTGCGCGGGTTCACGCGGCCCTTTGGCTGGCTACCAGCGCTGTAAGCACGGAATTTACCTGCGCCGAGCTTGTTCAGGATGGCCTCGGCCATGATCGAGCGCGCCGAGTTGCCGGTGCACAGGAACAGAACGTTGAACGGATCGGCCATGTGCCACGCTAGGTCGTGCAGCAAGCCGGCGCCGTTTGCGGCACGGGTTGCGAGCTAGTTTGCGTCTCGCAGCACACCTTTGCGTGAGCGATGCGCGCCTGACGCTCTCCGGTGCCGTCGCCGTAATGGGTGCTCTCCCCCGTTGTGAAAAAGGTTTCCCACGAAATGCCGGCCGGATCGTCGATCCACGACTTTTCCGACGTGGCATAGCAACAGGAGGTCTGTCCCTGCTCGATGATATTGCCGCCAGCTTGATGCAGCCGTTCATAGACCTCCTGCAACTCGTCCTGGGTCTCAACCTGAATGCCGAGATGATCGAGGCCCGGCTGCTTGCCACGCGTTGAGATCGCAAAATTCACGCGCGGGTCGTCCAAC
>VAZM01000520.1:0-5780 GCA_005883135.1 Alphaproteobacteria bacterium | reverse complement strand
CACGCGCGGGTCGTCCAACATCCATTTCGCATAGTCGGCCTTGACCACGCTGGGTTGGGTGGCGAAAAGCGCCGAATAGAAGCCGATCGACTGTTCGAGGTCTTCGACGCCGACATGAACATGTATGCGCTTCATGGCATGTACTCCCTATACCGCAGGTAACGGTTGGTATCCGATGCGCTCCATCATCGCTTCAAAATATTCGCGGACCTTGTGCGGGAAACGAAGTCCTTTGACGACGGCAGCAGATCGAAGCAATGGCAGGACGCGAATGTCGTCGAGGGACAGCCTACCGTTGACCGCCAAGGGGCTCTCGATCAAACGACCGAGTTTCTCAAGTTCAGGTGTTAATGCGTCGATTTGCTCGCGAGTCTTGGCCCGGAGTTCCACGAAATCTCCAAGCTGCTTGCGCTTGCGCACGACATAGTGGTCGAGCGCGGCGACCGTGCCAAACTCCGGCAGGCCAAGCAGTGCATAGCGTGGCCAAGTCAGCGGCACCGTCCTGGCGACAATCCTATCCGCGCACGCAGCAATCTCGCTGCGTTCCGGGCCGGTCAGAACAGGATCGCCAAGGCCGTCGATGTAGCCAACCATATCCATGCTTTCCAGCATGGGCTGCCCGTCGTCCTTCACCAAAATCGGAACAACACGTTTGCCGACGAGACGAGTCATCGTATCGGAATCGTCTTCGAGAACGACTGTCTCCTGTAAATGCAGGCGCTTGAGTGCAGCCGCCATTCGCACGCGAAAACAGATCGAGCAGTGTTCGAATAGATAAAGCCTCATGTCGCCGGCTCCTTGCGACGAGCCGTGGCTGGCGTGCGTTTCGTGCGTGCCGCCGGCAGGCATTGACCGGCACGGCCCTGGCAGCAATTCTCAGTCAAGTAGTCCAGCAGCGCGTTCATGGTGTCGTATCGCGCGGCATAGATCATGGAGCGACCGTCACGCCGAACCGAGACGAGGCCGGCCCCACGCAGCCGGTCAAAATGAAACGTCAACGTATTCGGCGCGAGCTTGAGCGCTGCGGCCACTTGGCCCGCCGGCAGACCGTCCGGTCCTGCCTGCACCAGCAAGCGATAGACGTCGAGGCGATTGTCCTGGGCGAGCGCGGCCAACGCGGCGACGGCGTTTGACTTTTCCATATTTCAACGAATATAGAATTATTATTTGGCCGTCAACAATTATTTCGATGAACGTTGAAATGAGCAACTCATGGCGGCGCTGACCGGACGAGCCCTCGTCGCTGCGATGTGCCTCGGTCAGGTTGGGAATCTGCTCCCCCACGTCGTCGTGCCGGCCATCATGGCGCAGCATCTGATGCCGCTGTGGGACCTCAGCGCAGCGCAAGCTGGATTGATGGCAAGCGCCTATGCCTTCGGTTACATGCTGGCGGTTCCGGTGCTCACGACGCTGACCGACCGGATCGACGCCCGTCGGGTATTACTGGCCGGCTCGGCGTTCAGCGGTGTCGCGACCGCGTTGTTTGGCCTGATCGCTGATGGTCTTTGGTCGGCGACCCTGATCTGGGCGGTTGCCGGAATCGGATTTGCCGGTGCCTACATGCCCGGGCTGAAGGCTCTCTCTGACAGGCTTCCCCCCGGGCGATTCCTCCCGCGCGGTCACGCTCTACACATCGAGCTTCTCGGTCGGCGTCGGGCTGTCGTTTCTGGTGGCCCAACTCGTCGCCGAAAATCTCGGCTGGCGTGCTGCGTTCTTTGTAACCGCGATCGGACCGCTGGTGATGCTGACGGTGAGCGCACTGTTGAAGCCGGTCGAGCCAAAACCCGCGGCGGGGCGCCTGCTGAATTTCGCGCCGGTCCTGCGCAACACCAGCGCGATGGGATTTGTGCTCGGCTACGGCGCGCATTGCTTCGAGCTCTACGGCATCCGCACCTGGATCGTCGCGTTCTGGACCTTTGTCGTGGCGCAAAGCGGGGACAGCGCACTGGTAAGTCCTATCACCGTAAGCGTGATCGTCACGCTGCTGTCGCTCCCCGCGAGCATCCTCGGCAACGAAGCCGCTTTGCGCTTCGGCCGGCACCGCGCCATCAGCCTGGTCATGATAGCGTCCGCAGGCGTCGCATTGGCAATCGGCCTCAACGCAGGATCCTCGCCTTTGCTCTTGCTCGCGCTCGTCCTCATTTACGGCTTCACCATTCCCGCCGACTCAGGCGCACTTACGTCCGGCACGACCGCAAGCGCCACGCCGGCCTATCGCGGGGCGACGCTGGCATTGCATTCGACGGTGGGATTCGGACTTTCAGCACTGGGGGGTTGGAGCGCCGGTGTAGCCCTCGATGCCGCAGGCGGTCCGGCGCAGCCGGCAGGATGGTTAGCCTTGTTCGCGCTGCTCGCGGCGGGGGTCCTCCTGGGGCCGGTTGCTTTGCGTTGGTCACAGCGGGGGAGGTGAGTCTCTGTCGCAGTCTCTGCCTTACGTATCTCCGGTATTGCACATCGCCTCGTCATTCTCTTTGCCGCGATGCTCTACCTAACGGGGTCCTTCTGGAAAGCCATCCTCGTCGGCATGTCCGTTCTGGTTGCATGCTTCGTCGGAATTGGTCCGCGCGGGTCATTCGCGGTCGCAGTCGCGGCTATTGCGTCGTGCTCGGCGCTCCGAGCCGTGATCAATGGGTGCAGTTGTGGCGGGACGCCCGACAAGCATTCTCCAATTGCCTCCCTGGCTAAGTCGCTAATAGCGGTCCTCTCCGGCCGTCATTGAATACGGCACGTTGCTACCGCGAACGAAGGCGAACACGCCTCTCCAGGAAAAATCAAACCTTTCTCCAGCGTAAATCCAGTGCGGGGCCAAGCATTGCGCCGGCGCTTGGAACATCCTCTCGAAAGCGAGGGGCGCTGTGGACCGTCTCATCGTCGTAGCGCCCTCGACCCGTGGGTGAACGGTCCCCACGCGTGCGCCACGAGTCTCCGCTGAGCGCCGTGCACGCCACCGAAGCGTCGTCCACCGCTGCTGGGCCCAGCGTAAGGCGTGCGAGATGCTGATAGAGCTCGTTCACGGCGACCATGCTCGGCGCGGCGCATCCACAGATTGGGGCTCATGAGAAGCCCGCCGATCTCCCGGTCACGCAGTCTGCGACGTTCGAGTTTGTCGTCAATCTCAAGATCGCAAAGGCGCTCGGTCTTCCTGTGCCGCTGACCATGCAGGTGGCGGCTGATGAGACGATCGAATGATGCGAAATGGTTGGCTGGAGGTGCCGTCATGGTCAAGGTGAAACGGCGGCGTTGCCGCTCGCGGCGCGGGCGAAGGAGGCGGAGCGGATGCGGCGCATCGGCGTGCTCATGGGATACCCCGAGGGTGATCCGCAAGCTCAAGCCAATGTCACGGCGCTGTTGCGAGGCCTGCAAGACCTGGGCTGGGTCGAAGGACGCAATGTCCAGATCGACTGTCGTTGGGCCGGCGGCGATCCCGACATAGCGCTCACCTTTGCAAGAGAGCTGATCGCCATGGTGCCCGACGTATTGGTGCCCAGCACGAATCAAGTGACGCGGATCCTGCAACAACAAACGCGAACCATCCCGATCGTATTTGCGTTCGTCGGCGACCCGGTCGGCAGCGGCTTTGCCGCCAGTCTGGCGCGGCCCGGCAAGAACATCACCGGCTTTGCCAATTTTGAGAATTCGATCGGCGGCAAATGGGTCGAGTTGTTGAAAGAGATTGCGCCCCATGCCGAACGAGTCGGATTCGTCTTCAATCCCGATGCGGCTCCCAATGTGGGTTTTTTCCACGCGGCCGAAGCAGCTGCCCCGTCACTGGGAATAAAGCTGGCCGCCCTCGCCGTTCGAGATGCGGCCGACATCGAGCAGGACTTCACCGCGTTCGCCTCCGAGGGAGACGGCGGCCTGGTTGTCGCGCCGCACGCCGTGACGCTGGGAAATCGCAAGCTCATCATCGAGCTGGCGGGCCGATGCGGCCTCCCTGCAATTTACGGCGATCGCTACTTCGCGGAGAGCGGAGGCTTAATATCGTTCGGCAACAATACGGCGGATCTGTTCCGCCGCGCAGCAGCGTATACCGATCGCATTCTCAAGGGCGCCAATCCCGCCGACCTGCCGGTTCAGTTGCCGACCAAATTCGAGCTGATCGTAAACCTCAAGGCGGCAAACGCGCTCGGATTGGCGCTTTCGGAATCATTTCTCACCCGCGCCGACGAGGTGATCGAATAGCCGCGGGACTCGCTCACAGCACCGCTGAGCTTCCGGTCGGGCAGCCGACCGAATTCGATCTGGTCATCAATCTCATAACCGCCAAGGCGCTCGGGCTTCCGATACCGGACAAACTGCTCGCGCTGGCGAACGCGGTGATCGAAAAGGCGGCGCGAGTTCGTCACGCCTGCCATCACGCTTTGGCAGCTATGATTTCGACCTCGACGAGGATCTCGGGCCAGACGAGTTGTGGGATGACCAGCAACATCGACGCTGGGCGCGTCTGACCGAGATAGCGCGTGCGAACTTTCGCGTAAGCCGCAATGTCGTCCGCTCGCGTCAGATATTGCGTGACCTTTACGATGTCAGTAACGGTCATACCGGCCTTTCCCAGGATGCCGATGATATGTTGCCACGCGAGTTCGGCCTGGCCGGTAATGTCTTCGGGGAGACCATCTCCACTTAGCGCAAGGCCGGGCGTTCCCGAAGTCATCAGCCAGCGCAAATTCGGCTTAGCCTCGATGGCATCGCTATAGCTGCCGATCTGGCTCGCAACACCGATGTCGTGAATTGTGTGCGCCATGGTACGCGTTCCTTCGCTGCTCTAAACGAGTGTCGTGCCGCTGCCTCGGGAGGTCCATAGAGGAATCCTTGATTCGCGGCAGGGCGGCCCGAGCATCACGCACGTCCGCGTTGGGTCAAAAACGGCGAAGATGATTGTGATACCGATACGCCGCTAACATCACGAGCAGACCAAAATTTCTTCGCGTCTAAATGCGAAAAGCATGTGAAAGTCTGTAAAACGCTTTATTTCATGGGATTATCCCGATTCAGAACGATTCAGGTCTGTCCCAAGGACTTGCCGGCCACTCTGCGGGAGGCTGAGCGTGCGGTAAACTGGCCGGCGGCGACCTGGGCAGCCTGGCGAGGGCCCCCATGCCCACAATGAGACGGCGCGAGTTCATTCTGCTCGCCGGCGCGGCCGCGACATGGCCGCTGGCGGCGCTCGCGCAGCAGCCGAGCGGCCGCGTATTTCGAATCGGGATCCTGGGCGCCACGTCGCCAGGGCCGGCGCAAGTCATGCTGAATGCGTTCCGCGACGGAATGCGCGAGCGCGGCTATGTCGAAGGCCAGAACCTAGTCATCGAATACCGCGCGCCGGGAGCCGCTTCCGAGCAGGACGTCGCGGCCGATCTCATGCGCGGCGGCTACGACGTCATTCTCGCATGGACCACACCGTCCGTCATCGCTGCCCGCCGCGCGACCTCGACGATCCCCATCGTATTCGTCGGGGTCGCTGATCCCGTCGGCCTGGGTTTAGTGGCCAGCCTGGCGCGGCCAGGAGCGAATGTTACCGGCATCGCTAATTTCGCCACCGATCTGAGCGGCAAGATGATCGAGATGCTGCGCGAGATCGTCCCCGACGCGCGCCGCCTCGGGGCGGTGCGCAATCCAGACAACCCCGGCGTCACAGTCCAGCTTCGCCAGCTCTTGGATGCGGGGCGCGCGCTGGGGCTCGAACTTCAGGTCGTCGATGCCCGCGTGCCCGTCGAGTTCCAAGCCGCCTTCGCGCAGCTGCGCCAAAGCGGCATTCAGGGGGTGGTGATGCTGGCCGATTC
>VAZM01000519.1:3050-4606 GCA_005883135.1 Alphaproteobacteria bacterium | reverse complement strand
TTGGGTTGCCGCGATTCACAGGGCTCAGGCTGCCCGTTAGGTTTGAGGCATTGCACCTCGGCGCGTTCCCTTTCCCCTCGCTCAGCTTTGAGGGCGCGCGACAGTGTTTCTGCCCGTTCCACCGGGTTCTGCCCTGTTTCGGGGTAAAACATGGGCTGCGCCTGTGCCGATAGCGGCAAGGCCAAGAGGCCAGCGAGAATTGTGCGTCGTAAGCGCGAGATCGTGGGCTGCGAAACACCGTAGGAGCGTGCTAGATCCGCCTGTGCTTCGCCATTGGCTAGGCGCTGGATGGCTTCCTGCCGTTGGTGGGTGCTGAGAACGGCAGGACGGCCGAAATCTTACGCCTCTGGCCTTGGCCCGCACTCTGCCGTCGCCTGTACGGGCTCGGATTAGCTCTCTCTCAAACTCAGCCAGCCCGCCCAGAACCGTCAGCATAAGCCTGCCGTGTGGTGTGGTGGTATCTGCCCAGGTGTCTTTCAGGCTGCGGAAGCCAGCTTCCCGTTCGGCAATGGCGGCCACGATGTTGAGCAGATCGCGAGTTGAACGGGCGAGCCGGTCCAAGCGCGACACGATAAGCACGTCACCCCGCTCAAGCCTGCGCAGTGCCTTTGCCAACTCGGCGCGGGCGGTCTTCGCACCCGATACCTTTTCTTTGAACACCTTGGCGCAGCCTGCAGCCATCAGCTCGGCTTCCTGTGAGCCAAGATCTTGCCCGTTGGTGCTGACGCGGGCGTAGCCGTAAGCCGTCATATTCGTATCCTTTTGTAAGCAACTTACGCATAGTAAATCATTACAGGAATCAATACGAGCAAAATCATCCGAAACTTAGAAGTTTTGAATAGCTTTGGAAAAGAGAAATGCAGAAATCGGGCAAATCTGTTTGGGCTTTTCCTTTTCTAAAATCGGGTCCGGTGCAAACCCGCCAGGGGCCGCTGGGAGCGGGGCCGGCTGGGAGTCTGAGGCTTCACGCCGATTAAACTCTATAGCCGCGCGTCTCTATCACTTTTTCGATTGGGCGGGAAGTCTGTCCCGAAGCGGTCATTCGGGGCGCCTTTACGGCTGGCGAGTTGTCACTCGCATCAACATCAATTCTATACGAGCAGCCAAAGCGCCCACTGCCCGCCAAATCGCGTTGACCAAAGTTATCGTGGCGAGGAGCACAAATGATTGTATTCGGATGCTCTCAGTAGCACCGCCGTAGTCCAGCACAGCAAAAATAGCACCAAAGATAAAAACGGTGACTATGATCCAGAATAGAGCGTAACGCCCCGCCCATTCCCAATTTGAGCGCATAATCTCGGGCGCGGGGTCGGGTGATGTGCGTTGAGTGTCATTCATGGCCTGTCTCCAGCTTCTGTACGCTGCCGGTTCAAAGAGCACAGCATTGAATTCGCCCAAAAGACTAAGCATCTTCTTCGAGCGACTCGAAACGCGGGTGAAACCAAAGCTGTGCAATTAGGGTCGGCACCACGGCGCTGCCGATCACTGCCGTGAGAAGAACTGTGTATTGCTCTTGGTTGATGATGTGGTTGGTCAAGCCGAATAAGGCTGAAATT
>VAZM01000519.1:0-2935 GCA_005883135.1 Alphaproteobacteria bacterium | reverse complement strand
TCATCGCGAGGAACAGCCCAATTAGCCCCGCACCAGCGAGGAGCGCGTGCGCCTCGATAAGTGACCCGGCCTTGAGGAAATAAAACGGTGTAAGGAATGCGAAGCAGATAGCGCGCATCCTGACTTGAAGTTCCTTCTGCTTCAGAAAGAATGGAGCCAATACCATTCCGATCAAATAGGCGGGCAGCACAGCCTCGCTCTTTCCTAGGTTGGCGAGGCCCCCAAGAACAAACAGCACGACAAAGATGAA
The DNA here is from genome assembly GCA_005883135.1 of Alphaproteobacteria bacterium. Classification (GTDB taxonomy): domain Bacteria; phylum Pseudomonadota; class Alphaproteobacteria; order Rhizobiales; family Xanthobacteraceae; genus VAZQ01. The sequence goes on along the minus strand of VAZM01000519.1, from coordinate 2,685 downwards.
CTTGATCTCTGGCTCACTTGCTCTGCCCCCTAGCCGCGCGAATAGCCACGGCACGATGGGTGGAAGCACGGCCATCACGACGATAGTCGCTACCGCGAACGAGACGAGATAGATGTTGTAATTCGCAAACACGAAACCGAGCGCGAGCACTGTGCCGATGTCGTTGATAAAGCACGCCGCCAAAATGATTTTACCCAGTTCAGTTCGGTTGTAGCCCGTTTCAACCATTACCGCGTACACAACGGCAACAGATGTCGTGGAGAGCGCGATGCCCGCAATCTGTGCCTCGGGCCAGGGCCAGCCGAGCCCATACCGCGCCAGCAGCAAACAGCCGAGATAAGGCGCAAAAAATCCCATTAAGCCGATGGTTACGCTGGAAGCCAAGTTCCTTTTCACTACGTGCGGGTCGATGTCGGTCCCAGCAAGAAACGTCAGCACAATTGCGCCAAAGCTGGCGATATAGTCGATCCAAGGCGTCAAAGGCAGGCCGACGGTGTTGCCAGCGACAGCACCCACGATGATCTCGAACAGTGCCGCTGAAATCGTGACGAATAGAGAAGCTAGAGCGGCCACGAGGGCCAAGGCCATCCACAATGCAGATTGAAACCAAATGTTCTCCACGGGTGATCTCCTCTTGTGGCACGCACAAAAAAACCGCCTCGTGCGGCGGGTCACTTGGAGCATAGTTGCCCTACCGCCGCAGCTTGCGAACCAGTAGGGGTCATCAGCTCTAGGAGCGGTTTTGGGGAACCCCATCCCCATGGCTAAGTCTTAGTACAGCTAGGGGCGTTGTTTTTTCAAGGGAGGCTGCGCCCGAGGCGGCAATGCCCAATGATCAGGGCCGTCACTCCCGCCGTCAGCTTTTAGCGAACGCTGCCATGGCAGCCTTGCGGCTCTCGGCGTAGCTGTGGGTCGGCGTGGGTCCTTCTTCTCGTTCGGGAAGATGAAGGCCACATCCAGCGCCATCCCTACGGGCGCGGCGTTGGCCTTGAAGATGCGACCGACCACAGCGCTATCGGCCAGCACGTCGAAATCGTCCTCCTTCCACTCCCCAGACGGCCGGGAAGCTGATGCGCGTTTGAGGATCAGGCGGGGTGCCATACCGCGGTCCCGGTTAGGGGCGCTTGCGAGGCGCGACGGTCCGGCCGAGGCCGCCAACTGAGCCGGCCTATTCCTTCTGCTCGTTTGCCAAGCGCTGCCAGACCTGGGCCGTCTCGATCAGCGTGGCCCGGGCCTCCATGTTCTGGATGGTTTGCGCGGTCTCCAAGCAGTCTTGGGCGAGGCGCCGGTAGCGCGCGCGTGGGATACCCTCCCTAATGTCACAAGGCAGCATAGGCCCTGCCTCAGAACCGAATCTGTGCAAATTAGGACACTTTCAAAGCCGCTTCGGATCAGCGGCCGGCTGCGCTGGTCTCCGGTCGCATCGGTTCTGTTCTCCTACGCGTGCGGTTGCGACAGCATCGCCTGTTGCTGTTCTGGTTGCTGGGCGATGGTCATGGACCCCGACGAGCCATTCTCCACGAGGTTGGACGACATCGCATGGACGAGACCGATAACCATGGTCTGGGCCGGGTCCGTTTGCCCCGACAACACCGCGTCGAGGATGGCATTGTTCTTGATAGTGTACGACTCGAGGTCGCCATTCGTGTTCCTGAGTAAGAGGTTCTGGGACGTGTCATCCGCGATCGGACCAACACCCGCATACATCCAGTCCGTACCGATCGTGCCAAGGAACGCGGTCCCGACGATCTTGTCGTCCTTGATGTCGTAGACCTGCAGGCCACCCGTGCGCTCGTTCCGCAGCAGCAGGTCGGTCGTGCCATCATCGTTGAAGTTCCCTAGACCGGAGAACTTCCAATCGGTCCCGACGGTCCCGAGCTGGGACGCGCCGGTGATCATGTTGTTTTGGATGTCGTAAACCTCGAGCACGCCGGTGCTCTGGCTCTGCATGATCAACCCGTCGGGTGCGGAGCCGAACCTGCCCATCGTGACCGTCTGCCAATCAAGACCAACGGCGCCCATGTGGTCGGCGCCGATGATCTGGCGATTGGAGATGCTGTAGCCCTCGAGGTCGGCGCTGGACGAGTTGCGCCAGACCATCTCGGACCCGAGCGCGTTGATAGCCTCGAACCGCCAGGGTTCACCAATCGCACCGAGCTGGGTCGGTGGGTTGTCGGCGTTGTTGTCTACGATCGGCGTGTACGCCAGGATCAGGGTCCCGCTGCCGTCGTCAATCGTAAACATCGCGGCGAGGGCGCTGCTATTGAGGTACGACGTCGCCTTGACCACGACCTGAGGGGGCGCTTCGCCAAGCAAGTATGGGCCTGCGCGCACCGAGTTGTTCCCGAGGTCGTAGATCGAGAAGGTCGTGCTCGAGTCGGGGTTCTGCTTACTGGTAAACAGGAAGGCCGAAGTGCCCGCGGGGGGTGGCGGGTTGGGCACGGTTGCTGTCGGATCACTTGTCGATGTGACGAGTGGACCACCGTCAGTGTCGGTCGCGGTTTCGACTACGCGAAGCTGATTCGCGCGGTCGTCCCCCACGACGGTGTAGGTCTGCGACGTCGCGCCGGGGATGTCGGTCCAGTTACCATTAATGCTTCGCTGCCACTGATAGCTGGTAATGGAAGCGTCAGTGTCATTGAGCGACCCATTGACCGCAGACAGGGTGTCCCCCACCCTCGGCGC
>VAZM01000518.1 GCA_005883135.1 Alphaproteobacteria bacterium | reverse complement strand
TGAACGGAATGCGGAAACTGGGTCGATGTGATGAGCGTGAGATAGCGCAGCCGCGAGTCACGAAAGGCGAGAATGCCACGTCCTTCCATCGGGAACATGCAATGCCGGGCAGTACGGATGTTCCGGGTGACCTTGATTGCCGCGGTTTTGGCGACTTCGTCAACCGGACCATTTTCGCTGAACTCGACGAAAATGTTGTCGCCCCACTGCTCGTGCACCAGCGGCGAGCCGGGCTGAGAAGCCTCGAGCATGTCGGTGACGGCCGGCAGTTCATCAAATTCAAGCGTGACGGCGCTGGCGATGTCCTCTGCTTCCGCGCGCGTCGATCCCATGCACATTGCAACCATTTCGCCGACATAACGAACCTTGTCAGCCGCCAGGATCGGCTCGACCGAGTATTTGAAACCCTTAAGCGGCGGGGCGGAAATGATAGGCCTTATGCGGTTCAGATGTTCCGCGGTGAAAACGACGTCTCGGAATTGTTCGGGGATGTTGATTTCCTTGATCCGCGCATGGGCCACGGGGCTGCGCACGAACGCGACCTCGCGAGTGCCAGCCATGTGGATATCGCCGACATATTGTCCTCGTCCACGCAGGAACCGGTCATCCTCCTTGCGCGGGACCGACGCTCCGATTCCGGACTTTGCGAGCGACAACTGGTCCTCACCCGAAACGCTGCACGGCGATATTGTGAAACTATTTCTGGATAGATAGCAACCTACGAACATTATCCGCCGCGCAGCATTTCAACGTGCTACGGTTACGCGTTAACGGTCTGGCACTACAACCCACACGCACCTCGTGACTACCGTCATCCTGATTGCCGCCGCGTTTCTGGGCGGAGCCCTGAACTCGCTGGCCGGCGGCGGAACCTTGGTGACATTTCCAGCCCTCCTGTTTGCCGGACTTAACCCCATCGATGCGAATGCATCGAGCGTCGTCGCACTGTTCTCCGGAACGTTTTCGGGCGCATGGGCGTATCGCCGCAACATCCTCGCGGTCGCTGAATTGAGCGTTCTCGGCTTGTTTACTTTGAGTCTCGTCGGCGGGCTGATCGGGGCAATTCTGCTGTTGTGGACCCCGGCCACGATCTTCGCGACTCTCGTACCATGGCTGATTCTGTTCGCAACGATCGTATTCGCCGTCGGCAATTTCGCTCCGGTGGGGGCGATCCGACGTCTTCAGCTTGGCCCGCGCAGTGCCTTGGTGGCGCTCTTCATCATCGCGATCTATGGCGGCTACTTCGGCGGAGGGATCGGTTTCCTGCTTCTCGCCGCTTTTACGCTCATGGGCATGCGGGATATCAACGCGATGAATGGTCTCAAGATGGGGCTGGTGGGTGTGATGACGGTCACCGCGATCCTCGCCTTCATTGCGGCAAACGTGGTGCGCTGGCCGGAGACCCTACCGATGCTCGCAAGCTCGGCCCTCGGCTCCTACATGGCCGCGCACGGGGCACAGCGGCTCGATCAACGGTTGATCAAAGGCTTCGTGATCGTACTGGGAGCCGGGGTCACCATTTATTTTGCCTGGCATGGCGTCTAAGGGATGACGTCGCGAGGCGCTCCCGTCCGACGCTTACGCAGGCCCTGCGTAGCGACGAACGGGTGAGGCCGTGGGCTCGGAACGCTTGAAGTCCGTTCCGCCGAGATCAGGCGAGGTCGAAGCGGTCGAGGTTCATCACCTTGCTCCATGCCGCCACGAAGTCCTTCACGAACTTCTCCTTCGAGTCCGCGCACGCATAAACTTCCGCGAAGGCCCGCAGTTGGGAGTGTGAACCGAAGATCAGATCGACATGCGTGCCGGTCCAATTGACTTGGTTCGTCTTGCGGTCGCGGCCTTCGTACACGCCTTCGGATCCAGCTAGTGGCTGCCATTGCGTGCGCATGTCGAGCAGGTTGACGAAGAAGTCGTTCGTCAGCGTCTCCGGTCGTTTGGTGAAGACGCCGTGCTTGGACTGGCCGGCATTTGCGCCCAGCACGCGCAGGCCTCCGACGAGGACCGTCATCTCAGGCGCCGTCAAGGTCAGCAGTTGCGCCTTGTCTACCAACGCCTCCTCCGGCGACATGATGTGTTCGCTACGGTAAGAATTGCGGAAGCCGTCAGCGACCGGTTCAAGCGGTGCGAAGGACTCGACGTCAGTTTGCGCCTGCGACGCGTCCATGCGCCCGGGCGTGAAGGGGACCTTCACGTCGTGGCCGGCGGCCTTCGCAGCCTTCTCGATCCCGGCGTTGCCGCCGAGAACGATCAGGTCGGCAAGCGAAACCTTCCTGCCGTCGGATTGCGACGCGTTGAACTCCTTCTGGATCGCTTCGAGTTTCTGCAGGACTGTCTTCAGCTGAGCCGGCTGGTTGATCTCCCAGTCCTTCTGCGGCGCAAGGCGAATGCGCGCGCCGTTCGCGCCGCCACGCTTGTCGGAGCCACGGAACGTCGATGCCGATGCCCAGGCGGTCGAAACCAGCTGCGACACGGACAAGCCGGACGCGAGGATCTTCGTCTTTAGAGCGGCGATGTCCTGCTCACGGATCAGCGGATGATCCACGACGGGGATCGGGTCCTGCCAGATCAGTATTTCGTTCGGGACGAGCGGGCCGAGATACCGATGGATCGGGCCCATATCGCGGTGCGTGAGCTTGAACCACGCGCGGGCAAACGCGTCCGCGAACTCATCCGGATGCTCGTAGAAGCGCCTCGAGATCTTTTCATAGGTTGGGTCGAGCCGCAGCGACAGGTCCGTCGTCAGCATGGTCGGCACGTGCTTCTTCGACTTGTCGTAGGCATCCGGCACCGTGGCAGGGGCGCCCTTGGCCTTCCACTGCCAGGCCCCGGCCGGGCTCTTGGTCAGCTCCCATTCGTTGTTGAACAGGTTGTCGAAGAAGTGATTGCCCCACTTCGTCGGCGTCTGCGACCAGGTGACTTCCGGGCCGCCGGTGAT
>VAZM01000517.1 GCA_005883135.1 Alphaproteobacteria bacterium | reverse complement strand
CGAAAAAAGGCCGTGACGAAATGGCGCCGCAGGGCGGTCTGGCCTTTCGTGCCCTCTCTCCTTGTGGGAGAGGCCGCTATGGTGTGCCCACGCGTCCGGATGGGGTCGGAGACTGCAGCAATTTGGAAATAGTGGCGACAAGATCGGATAAACGGTCGCCGTCGCCCGCCATATACTTCAAGAGGGTTCCTTTCAGCGCGCAGGTACGGCAGCCGATGGAAAAGGACATCATGATTAAAGACTTTAATATTTCCGAAAAAGGTCATGGTTCATACTGGCTGCTCGGCATTCTCCGATGGGTGATGGTTCTTATCTTTGTTTCCTTCGGCATACAGAAATTCACGCCCCAGTCAGCAGACGGCATTGCATTGTACATTTCCAACAGCCCGTTCGTTTCGTGGCTCTCTATCTTCGGGATCAGAGGCGAGGCTTATCTGCTCGGCATTATAGAGTTAACGACAGCCGCCCTTCTCGCTGCCGGCGCATCTATCCCGATTCTATCGGCACTCGGCTCATTGATGGGAATTGGTACGTTTGCGATTACGTGGTCGTTTTTCTTCTCGACACCCGGTGTCGTCAAATGGAGCGTATCCACAGACCCGATAGCGTGGAATCTCACCGGGGAGTTCTTGTACAAAGACGTCGTCCTTCTTTGTGTTTGTATCGTGTTGTTTTTGGCGTCACTGCCAAAGAAAATCGTCCCGCTTCGGTCGAATTGACGTGTCAGTGTGGGCGCCCGATTTTCGCTTATTTGGAATTCAGTTCCACTCATGACCGCTATTCGATCTTCTGATCATCGCGGTCACCACCTATGGCATATCCATCTCGGGAAACATCGCCCCGAGAACGCAAGCGGAGAGGGCGCAATAACGAGCATCGCGTGCGCGGCGTCTTCGCTCTAGCGCTTTACCTCATCGCGTCGGCTGGATGCCGAGCGCGTTGGCAATCTCGGCAATCTGCGCCCGCTGGCGCGCGATCGAGGCGGCGAACTCCTGTGCTCCGCCGCGGCTGGGCGTCTGCGCAGTCGCGTTGAGCTTGTCGTCGATTTCCTTGTCGTCGGAGGCCGCGACCACGTCGGCGCCGATGCGCTCGCGCAAGTCCGCCGAAAGCGCCTTGCTTCCGAACAGGCCGACATTGCCGTCCATTTCCAGCGCCGGGAAGCCCGCTTCGATGCCGGTTGGGATCTCGGGCAGGCTCGGCGCCCGCTCGCGACCCATTTGCGCCAGAACCGTGATCCTGCCTGCCCCACGCAGCGGACGCAGAATCGCATACGAGGAGGAATAGATTTGCAGGCGATCCTCGGCGAGGTCGTTCACGGCCTGCACGATGTCCTTGTACGGAACCTTGGCGGTCGTGATCTTGGCGTTATAGGCGAAGTAGTCGAAGGCAAGCTCGGTGATGCCCGGGACCGCGGCCGAATTGAACTTGCCCGGCTCGGCGCGCGCGCGTTCGACGAAATCGGCAAGCGTCGCGACTTTCATCGACGCCGGCGCGGCGACGCCGAGAATGGTGCTGGAGAAGCGGGCGACCGGGAGGAGATCGGCCGGGTCGTAGGGCAGCTTCTTATATTGATACGGATGGACGATGAAGCTGCCGCTCGGCCCCCACATGAAGGTGTGATCGTCGTTGGCCGATAGCATGGCTTGGATGGCGATCATGCTGTCGCCGCCCGGCCTGTTCTCGATCACCACCGGCTTGCCCCAGCGCGCTTGCAGGCGCTCCTGGATGAGCCGTGCGCCGATGTCGGCGCCGGCGCCCGGTCCGAACGGAATGATGAAGCGAACCGGCCCCTGCGGCCAAGCTTGCGTCTGCGCCTGTGCGGACGGCGCCGCGGCGGCGAGAGTTGCAACGAGGGCGATGAGGGGAACACTGAGCCTCGACATCTTTGCAGTCCTCATGGGCGGCACGAAGCCGGGACGCTGGAGCATGTTCTTGTAAAGCGGAATCAGCGCAAGCGGCAAACTCGGTCTGCTCCCTCCCCCACGCGCCCCGGGCCCGCCCGGGTCGCGTCTTATCTTGCGCAAGTCGGGCAAGCCCGACTTGCGTCGGGGGGAGGGGTGGGGAGGGGGTGGTGCAGTAAAGATGACAATGGCGTCGCCAGCGAGCGAATCGCGGGACCCCCACCCCCAACCCCTCCCCGCAAGGGGGAGGGGAGCACACCGAGTACGCGGCGCGAGACTGGTTCAGGGACAAGAACAGGTTCTGATCGCTCGATCGCGGCGGCGCAATGTTCACTTTCCCGCCTTGTCGAATCCGGAAAACCGAACCGCGACGGCGCCGATCGGATCGACCGCGAACGCGATCGCGTCTTCGCCCGGTTCGATCGAAAGCGGCGGCACCACCGAGCCGGTGATGATGATTTCGCCGCCGCGCAGCCGCTCGCCGCAAGCCGCGAGCACGTCGGCGACGTGGCGCACGATGTCGACCCATTTGCCGGTGTTGGCCTGCGGATCGTCGGTGCGGGCGAACTCGTTGCCGCGCCGTTTGACGCGGCACATGAGGCCGTGCGCCGCGGCGCCGGCGCGCGCCGGGGCGTTGTCGGGGAGCACCACGTGGCGCTGATAAATGTTGCCGCTGAGGATTCGCTCCGGATCCTCGGGAGGCGCGGTGAGGTCGGCGAGCTCGATCGCGGGCGATATGCCGGCGATCGCGGCTTCGGCGGCGGCATGATCGGCCCCGGCGGGAACGTCGCGCCCGAGGTGCACGGCGATTTCCGGCTCGGCGACGGGCTTGGTCCAGCCGGCGAGCGAGACGGTCGCTCCGGACCGGACGAGCGCATTGCGCGTGAGGAAGCCGACCAACGGACCGGAGATGCCGAGGCGCTTGAGCATGTCGGGCGCGGCGAAGCCCACCTTCCAGCCCAACGGCGCATCGCCGCGCTCGAGACGCTTGCGCCGCATCTCGAGCTGCGCTCGCATGCCGCGGACGACGCGCGCATCCTC
>VAZM01000516.1 GCA_005883135.1 Alphaproteobacteria bacterium | reverse complement strand
TTGTGACCAATGGCCGCAAGTCCGCTTCGGCGAATTTCTCGGATATGCCTGCGCGGAACCTTTTGCTTGTGGACCGATTGCGAGTTGAAACGAGGAGTATGACATGCGCGGCAATCGTCATTACGTGCATCTTGCCATAATGACCGCATTGTCGTTCATCTCGATGTACGTACTCATGTATGCCATGGTGAACAGATTCGCGAATGTCTATAGCAATCTCAATCAATTCTACATGGCCGGACTCATGACAGCTCCAATTGTCGTCATCGAGCTCACATTGATGGGATCAGCCTATGAAAACAAAAATGCCAATATCGTCATTATTGCAGTCAGCGTTGTCGCTCTCGGCGCCTTTTTCCTCGGGATTCGGCAACAGGCCGCCATTGGCGATAAGAGCCTCTTAACGTCGATGATCCCGCATCATGCAGGGGCTATTCTCATGTGTGAAAGGGCGCCCATCCAAGATGCCGAAATCAAGAAACTTTGCGGTGAAATCATTTCTAGCCAGCAGAGGGAGATCGATCAAATGAAGTCGATGTTGGCCTGTCTCATATAGCTCTTCCACTGCACTCGCCAGCAGGCTTTGCCCGAAGTTGCTTATGCCGCGTTGCCAAAACGCCTAGCTGCCCGCGTGCAGGCACCTACTCCCCGCACGGCTCAGGTAGGGTCGTATTCGTTGACGGGGAAGTCGACTACGCCCTATCCTAATAAGGGACTTTCCTCAGCCCTGTTGACCAACTCGGCTAATTTCTTTCGCGCATAGAACATACGTGTTTTCACGGTCGCGGGTGGCACATCGAGAATGTGTGCTACCTCGTCGACGGACTTCTCGTGGTAATAAACTAGATCGATGACCTCACGATGCTGGGGCGACAATCGAACCAATGCTTGGCGCAGCAGCTCGCCCCGATCGTTTTCCTGCAAGGCGACTTCCGGGTCATTCGCCGGATCCGCGACAGTGGCCTCGATTTTCTCGTCCAATTCAGCATCCGGCCGGCGGCGCCGTGCCGATAGGGCCTTATGGCGAGCAATCGAGATTAACCAGGTCGAAACGGAGGAGCGGCATTGAAAGCGATCCGCCTGACGCCACACATCGAGAAAAACCTCGCTCAGGAGATCCTCGGCAAGCGCCTCATGGCTGACGAACCGAAGAAGCCAGCGGTAGACGTAGGTCCGATGCCTCGCGAACAGAGCCTGCATCGCTGGTTTGCTGCCGGCGGCGATCTGTTCAATCAGGATCTCGTCTGATGAAGTTTCCCCAGCATTGCCTGCAAGCGCAGACACTGCGGCGACGGCCGCCGGTAGCGGCCGAATAGAGATGTTAAGCATGTGAGGTTCCCCTCGATCACCTTTCCCATCGAAACAAAGCCGGAGACCGTGCTGCGGTTCCTCGCTTTTTGAGAGGCCTTGGGCCGCCCCAGCTCTGGCTGGCACAATTATGGGACTGCAAGTTATTGGTTCTGTTTATCTTTCATTCAGCCTGCAAAAGCTGGGAACCCGACATAGGCCGGCGCATTGTTAAGGCGCGCGGAAAACCGTGGGAAGATGTGGCTTGCCCTCGCTGGCCAGGACGCTGCAGCGGTCGGATTTAACGTTGTAACTTTGGCAATTCAGTACGAGCGCTAGTCAGCAATGGGCTGTCTGGGGCGGCCCTCGAATTGAAGGGAGGCCGCGACCATGTCGCGAGCTGCTCAGCTGAACGACCGGCTCGGCGCCGTGATCCGCACGGCAGATCGGATCGATTACTGGGTGCGTCGGCGGATCCGCGCAAACGGTCTTGTCCCTCTTAATGTCTGGCCTGCACAGGATTTCCGTCATCGATCGACAATGAGTGATTCTCGCAGCCAGGTATTTTCCGCTCGTGATCAAAGCGTTTGGTTGTCAATTGGGAACTGCCTTCGGGCTCAATATGACGCTCTCGCGCGGCCAGTGCCCCCGCATATCGCTGCACTCGTCGAGCAACTCGAAACGGTGAACAGAGCGACGATGCATGTACAAAAACCGCATTGGCTCGATTACGACCCCCTGGCACTTGCCGTCCTGGTGATCGGAATAGGCATCGTTGAACTGCTCGCATTGCTCATTTGAGCTGCGTGCTCGCGGCTTGGGATGCTTAATCGAATAAGGGCGAAAGTTGGCCGCTCACCAGATGGAGCAGATGGATTCCAGGCGCGCGACGAAATTGATCGTGCTAACGATTTGGAGCTCAACAGCCCCTATGCCGCCGAGGTTGCGCTTGCGTTCGGACGCAGTCCTGGCCAGTGGCACCGTGAGCGCCGCAGCATTCCAGCGTCGCACGCGCACGATACCGATCGTGTTCCAAACGCAAATCCCGATGGGTACACGCTGCTGTTTACGCCGGCAGCCCCACTGCAGCCAGCAGGGCAGGAGAGATTATCGCCGGCGCTGCGGGACGTGGCGTGAGGCGTGGCTCTAAGTAGCGGGCGCTTGAGAAGGGCCGCGTGGTAGCCTTCAAATTCTAACCGCTTCCCTGACACGAGAACCCCGCCCCGAGTCCGACCTGGGGCGGGGCCTCGCGAACCCCCATAGATGCATGGGAAAAGGAGGACTTGGGGGGGCTCCTCCTGTCCATTTACTCCCACCGCCAGCCTCTTGGCAAAGGGAGGTTCATCGCGGCATCACGCGCCTTCCAGCGTAGCCGTGCGTTGGCGTGCGGCCTTGGCGGCACGATGAATGTCCACATCCGCGAACTTCCCCGGCGGACGCATCTCAGTAGAAGTACGAATAAGGACAGACATTCACCCAACCATAGTAGGGGTTCCAAACGACGCACGGGTCCGAGTAGTACGCCGAATAGTAGTAGGGATAGGTCGCCGCGAGACCCAGACCTACGCCTGCTACGAACGGAAAGCCAAAGCCCCGCCGCCGAAACCCTGTTCTGATCGCAGCGGTGCGAAAGCGTGGTCCGACCGCGGCGGTGCGAAAGGCCGGGCCGATGGCCGCGCTACGAAAGCCGGGGACAATGGCGGCGCTACGAAAACCTGGGCTGACGGCCGCCATGCGGACGCCGCCGCCACCGATGGCAGCACCTCGGAAGCCGCCGCCGATGGCAGCACCTCGGAAGCCACCCCCAATGGCAGCACCTCGGAAGCCGCCACCGATAGCAGCACCCCGGAAGCCACCGCCGCCAAATCCGCCCCCGCGGAAGCCACCACGTTGAGCAAAAGCCCCGTCCGGGAGCATCGCCGTCAATAGCAGAGCCGCAGCGGCAGCAAACCAAAACTTTTTCATTGACGCCTCCACACGATCATCAGCCTCCCTCACGGAGATTTAAGCCCACGCGGACTGAACCAGCGATGAATGGATTGGTTTCAGCGGCGCTCGAAGGCAAGCTTTGCGTTCGCAACGCCGCCATCGCGGCCTCGCGCATCGCCTCATAGCCGTGCGATGACGAGCGCCCTCATGGTGTGGGAATATCAACGTCCACATCCGCGGCCATCCTATGGGCGTGGCCCATTCGCCAGTAGGTCATAGTCGTCATCGTTCCATTCGCCGGACGGGCGAGAAGCCGAGACAGGTTTGAGGATGAGGTAATCCTTTTCCATCGAAAGACCCCGCCCTTCGATTTTCTTGTGGACCTTGGGTTGAGGGCCTCCGGTGATGCGCGACTCGGGTTAACATCCGAGCGTCTAGGCAACGTCCAGTCCTAGATCGAACTCATTGGCCTCTCTTGAAAGCCTCGGCTGATCCGGGGCTTTCATTTTGCCGGCAGCTTCGACAGGTCGAGCGTGGCGCCGCCCGGGCTAAAGCCGCTCCCGGATCAAGAGCCGCCGCCGCTAGTCCTGATCTAAGTCAAACTGCTTGACGGCTACGGCCTAGGCCCCTCTCGCGATCTGGTGCTTCGACCGAGCCCAGGTATTCGCCTTTGCTGCGGATGATGATGACGCCAGCTTCGCAGATTGGGGGTGGGCTTCTTTCGCACGGTCTTCATGGGATGCAGCATGCTCG
>VAZM01000515.1 GCA_005883135.1 Alphaproteobacteria bacterium | reverse complement strand
GAAGCCGAGCTCCGCGGCGAGCTCGAGCTCGTCGAGATAACGGTTGTAGAGCTCGTGCCCTTTCTGCGGATCGAAATAGGTGTTCGGCAGCACCACCCAGGCGGAGCGATATTTATCGCTGAAGCTCATGTCCAGATAAGCGTAGGGCATGAGGTGAAACATGAAGACTTTCATCGCCGCCTCCGGCAGGGAGCTCCTCGCGGTAACCTGATTGTACGTTGCCGGCCCTGTTTTACCAGCGGCGCACGCCTTGCTGGCGCGACCGCCGACCCGTTAGCATCCGCCGCGTGCGAGCGCCGTTCACGCCCGCTGCTGTTCAAGGATAGCGAGTGACCCAGTCCTCCGACGCGATGCCGGATCGCCTGCGCGACGTGGAGCACCTCGAGGAGGTGATGACCGCGCCGTCCCCCGCCGTGATCGCGGCGTTGCAACAGCTTCCCGGTGACATCATCGTGCTCGGCGTCGGTGGAAAGATCGGACCGAGCCTCGCCCGCCTCGCCAAGCGCGCGGCGCCGGCAAAGCGCGTGGTCGGCGTTGCCCGGTTCAGCGAAAAGGACGTGCGCGAGAAGCTCACGCAGTGGGGAATCGAATGCATTGCGGCCGATCTGCTCGAGCGCAAGGAGATCGAGGCACTGCCGAAACTTGCCAATGTGGTGTTCATGGCCGGCCGCAAGTTCGGCTCCTCCGGCGACGAGGAGCAGACCTGGGCGATGAACGCACTCGTGCCGGCGCTTGTCGCCGAGGCCTTCGCCGGCTCACGCATCGTCGCCTATTCGACCGGCTGCGTATATCCTTACGTCAACGTGCATCATGGCGGGGCGACGGAGGCGACGCCGGCCACACCGCCACCCGGCGCCTACGCCAATTCCTGCGTCGCCCGCGAGGCGATGTTCCGATACTTTTCGCGCACGCGCGGAACGCCGGGCCGCATCATCCGCCTCAACTACGCGATCGACATGCGCTACGGCGTGCTGCATGACGTGGCTTCACGCGTGTTCGCCGGCGCGCCGATCAATCTTGCGACCGGCCACGTCAACGTCATCTGGCAAGGTGACGCCAATGCCATGGTGCTGCGCACGTTCGGCCATTGCACGGTGCCCGCGAGCCCGCTCAATGTGAGCGGGTCGGAAACCCTGAGCATCCGCCTGCTCGCCGAATCCTTCGGGCAGCGGCTTGGCAAACCGCCGGTCTTCACCGGCGTGGAGGCGCCCGAGGCTTGGCTCGTCAACACCGCGCAGGCGACGCGGCTCTTCGGCTACCCCAGCGTGCCATTCGGCAAGCTCGTCGATTGGCCGCCGATTGGGTCGCGCGCGGGATGCCGAGCCTCGGCAAGGACACGCACTACGATGTCCGCGATGGCGACTTCTGAGCCGCGGCTCAACGCCAAGCAATCGCTGACGGCGTCGGAACTAGACGACGTCGGCGCCCTCGTGCGCGAAGCGCGCTGGAACCAGCTGGCCGCCGATTGGCGCATCTTTCTCGAGTTCGGCCGCCTTTATACCGCCGAGACCGACGAGGGCCGCATCGTCGCCACCACTGCCACGCTGCCCTATGGCGGCCGCTTCGCCTGGATCAGCATGGTGCTGGTGACCAGCGACTATCGCCGCCGGGGACTAGCGACGAAGTTGATGCAATGGGCGATGCGCGATCTCGCGGCTGGTGATGTCGTCCCGGTGCTGGACGCCACGCCGGACGGCCGCGCGGTCTATCGCCGGCTCGGCTTCGTGGACTCATGGGGATTTCAGCGGCTGCGCCGCGAGCGCCGCGGCGTGAGCGCGGCCGTTGCCCCGCCGGCGGGCATCACCGTGCGGCCGCTTGGGCAGGCGGATTGGCCGGCGCTGTGCGCCTATGATGCCGCCGCGTTCGGCGCCGAACGCGGCGCCGTGCTTGCCGGCCTGCGTGGGCGGCTCGCCGGGGCAGATCTCGTGGCCGCGCGCGGCAACGGCATCGCCGGGTTCCTGCTCGGTCGCGACGGCGGCTTGGCCGCGCATATCGGTCCGCTGATCGCCGATGACGACGCAATCGCTCGGGCGCTGGTTGCGCGCGCGCTCGAGGCGATCGAAGGTCCGCTGTTCATCGACCTCGCCGACAGCAAGGCCGAGCTGCGCGGCTTTCTCGACACGCACGGCTTTGCCGCGGTGCGGCCGTTCACGCGCATGCTCCACGGCACCTCGACGCGCTTCGACGACGCCGCGCGCACGTTCGCCGTGGTGGGGCCGGAATTCGGCTAGTCTGGGCGCAGCCGCGCTTTCGCCGCGATCCGCAACAGTCTCGCTGGCAAGTTGGCCTCTCGCGGCTCGCGCGAGGCCACAATCTCAATACAGCTTGGGCGGATGGATCGGCGGCATCTTTACGTTCTTGTCGAGAAATTCGTTGGTGTAGGCCGCCTTGACGTCGAACGGCCGTTCCATCTTCAGATACTCGTCGACCAGCTTGTAGTCGTCGGCCATGCGCTTGTCGTCGTGCCAGCCGAGCGCCACCGTGCGCGAGGTCTCGTCGTTCATCAGGATGGTGACGAGGTGCCAGTTGTCGAGCTCGTTCTGGTAGAGGAGCGCGCCGTTGGCTTCGACCAACGCCTGGATGCACGGCTCCGGCGTCTTGGCACACTCCGCGAATGCCTTCTGCGTGATCTTCACGAACTTGTCGGCCTTGTCGCGGTTGGCGTTGAGCCACGCGCCGTTGGCGATGATCGAATTGCCGTAGGGATTCACGCCCGCGTCCTTCCAGGCGAGAAATCCCATGTCGCTGCCGAGCTCGCGCGCGAACACGTGGTGCAGATTGAAGAACGACGTGGTGGCGTCGATGGTGCGCGACTTGAGCGCGCCGAGCTTGGCGTTGGCGTCGATATTGACCCAGGTCACGGAACTCGGATCCATGCCGACCTTCTTCGCCAGCGCCGGCCACATGGTGCGGGCGCCGTCCCCGGCCGGATTGCCGATCTTCTTGCCGGCGAGATCATTGACGCTGCGGATGCCGGAACTCTTGAGCCAATAGAGCCCCTGCGGCGAATTGGCGTAGACGTTCATCACGCCCACAGCATCCACCCCCTTGCCGCGGAAGAGCAGCACGCCCGCCATATCGGAGAGGCCGAGCTGCGACTGACCGGCGCCGACCTTCTGCGCCGAGGCTGCCGAGCCGCGGCCGGTCTCGAAATCGACGTCGAGGCCGGCTTGTTTGTAGTAGCCCATCTTCTGTGCATAAAAGTACGGCGCATGATCCCCGCCCGCGACCCAGTTGAGCGTGAAGGTAAGCTTCTGCGCCGCCGCCTCGGACGCGGCGAGCGCGACGGGTGCGACCAGGGTCGCGAGAGCGAGCTTCGCGATGATCTTCATACCGGACTCCAGGCATCGAGCTGAGGATTGGCGCGTCGTTCCGCGCGCGCGACGGAGTGTTATAACGTCGATGCCGTCGGCCATGCAATCGGGGCACGTGCGAAGGAGAGGCCATGACGTCGCGCTGGCAGGATTGGCCGCCGCAGGTGCTTGCCACCCTGCGCAAGGGGGTGGTGATCCCGGCGCATCCGTTGGCGCTCGACGCTGATCGCCGGCTCGACGCGCGACGCCAGCGCGCGCTCACGCGCTACTATCTCGACGCCGGCGCGGGCGGACTGGCGGTCGGCGTGCACACCACCCAGTTCGCCATCCGCGAGGCTTGCCTGTTCGAGCCGGTGCTCAAGCTCGCCATGCGCACCGCCGCCGACTTGACGAGCGCAGCTACGGTGATGATCGCGGGGCTCACCGGCCGCACCGCGCAAGCTCTGCGCGAGGCGCAAGTCGCGCGCGGGCTCGGCTACCACGCGGGGCTCCTCTCGCTCGCCGCGCTTAAGGGCGCGAGCGAGGACGAGCTGATCGCGCACGCGCAGGCGGTCGCGCGCGAGATACCGCTCGTCGGCTTCTACCTGCAGCCCGCCGTGGGCGGCTTGGTGCTGCCGGTGTCGTTCTGGCGGCGCTTCGCGGCGATCGACAACGTCGTCGCCATCAAGATCGCGCCGTTCAATCGTTACGGCACGCTGGACGTGATCCGCGGCGTCGCCGAGGCGGATGCCGCCGAGCGCATCACGCTCTATACCGGCAACGACGATCACATCGTCTTCGACCTCATCACACCCTTCACCGTGGTCGCGCATGGGAGCGCGCGCACCCTGCGCA
>VAZM01000528.1:3294-4434 GCA_005883135.1 Alphaproteobacteria bacterium | reverse complement strand
TGGTCCGCGTCGCCGGGGAGGTTGGTCGAGCACGCCATTGCTGCTCCAACCGACACTTCTCCTCCGCCTCCGTCCAATTGGAACGCATTCGTGCAGGGTCTACGCGAGGCCGGTTACAATGAGGGGCGAAACATCGAATTTGCACACCGATCCGCTCACGACCAGCCCGAACTATTCCCCAAGCTCGCATCTGAACTCGCAGACCTTAGAGTGGATGTGATTTTCGCGCGTGGCACCTGGGCCTTGGCGGCCGCCAAAAATGCGACGAGTACGATTCCGATTGCAGGGATAGACCTCGAAATTGATCCTGTGGAGACGGGGTTGGTAGCGAGCATAGCGCGGCCAGGAGGCAACGTTACCGGAATGTTTCTCGACCTTTCTGAGTTAAGTGGAAAGCACCTGCTCGGAGGCATTATTCTCAGTGGCTCGCCGGGCAATTTCAGGACGCTCATTGCCGAAGAGACGGAGAAGTGGGCCAAGGTGATCCGTTCGGCGAACATCAAGCCGGAATGAAGCAGCATCCCGGCGAGATATTCCATAAACCGCGGGTGTTGATGTCCGCGAGGTGGGGCCAGGGTCTGGGGCCGCTGCCCTAATAAACTCGGCCATTCGTACATCACAGGAAGGGAGGCGGCCCACAAGCGCGATAACTTTATCGCGCTGAACCTGGAAGAATACATCTACGCTCGCTTTGACTCTCTCACCTTCGGATTCCAGACGCGACTCCTCTTCTCCCGGAGCGTAAACAATGAATTAAAGGGCGCGACATCAACTGCCGTTGTAATTCTGCAACACGTTTCAAACATTTTTCTACCGAAATTAATTTTAAGCTTTTTGATGCCGCTTAAAGCGTAAGGACTGAAAACAATGTGACGCAAATTTGAGGACAATTCATGTGCAAGCTCTCGCATACGACTGCCGCTGTCGCGGCGCTGCTGGCACTTTCAACGACCGCAAATGCCGCTGATGTTGGCGTTCGGCCTGCTCCTTATGCGCCTCCGCCTCCGGTCTATGCACCTCCGCCGTTTAGTTGGACCGGATTTTATCTCGGCGGCAACATCGGGGGCGCTTGGGCCCGACGTGACGTGACCGACACGTTCTTTGGCGTGAACTTCAACCCCGGAAACAACAACGGCGTAT
>VAZM01000528.1:0-3146 GCA_005883135.1 Alphaproteobacteria bacterium | reverse complement strand
TTATGGCAAGGTTGGCGGCGGGTGGGTCGGCAGCGACGACTTTACGGTCACCAATCTATCGACGGGCTCATTGATCACGGTCTCCAACAACAACAACAGCAACAGCGGTTGGCTGGTAGGCGCGGGCATCGAGTGGGCTTTTGCGTCTAACTGGTCGGCGAAGGTCGAATATAATTATCTGGGACTAGACGATCGGACATTTATTGTTCCTGCTGGTTCCCCATTCCTCGCCGGAGACGCTTTCACCCAGAGCAACCGCAACGTCCAGATGCTGAAGGTCGGGGCCAACTACCGGTTTAATTGGAGCGGCTATCGCTACTGATCGGCTCAGCTCAAACGTAGCGAGGGTGCCAAGAGAGCGTCACGCGGCGCTCCCGCCCCTGTGCGCGCGCCGCGAGCGGCCATGCCGCCGCGCCGCCGAGCAGGGCAATGAACTCACTCCGCGTCGTGTCGAGCATGGGCTCCCTCCCGGAACCGTGCCAGCTTACAGCAGGCTCAGGATGCACCGGAAGCGCCCGCAGGTCCTTGGGGTAGGCCTGAATCCTTCTGAATCGAGCCGCCCAGGATTACGAAACAACTTCGTGACGAGAGCGCCGAAAGCACTTGTGCGGATGGCACGGGACAACAACAGTATCGGGGCTAGCAGCCAAGGCCAAGAAACTGTGCGCACGGCCCTCAGACCCCCCGCTGGCCACGGCGCAACGGCTGGGACCTTCTAGCTGAAACTCGGAGCGAAGAAGCGCACCGCGGAGAAGCGGAGGCGCAAAATCCTCCCAGCGTGGACAGGTCATGCGATCAGGGCGCCACCCTGCTGCGCCGCTTATCCGCATTCATGGGCAGCACCCGGCAGGGGGCCGTTGCGCCCGGTTCGGTGGATGCGGTTACTTTGAAAGCCTTCGCTTGTGCGCGTGCCCTCGCTTTTTATAGACCCTCGATCGGCTGGTCGAAGCTAGGGCTCGTGGTCGGGGGCCATTCCGGTGACGCGGTATGGTTCCGTAGGTTGTTGCGGCGATTTGGGCCTCTGGGAGCGCATCCATCTTTTCACTTACACTACGACGCGCCTCGGAGTGAGCAGATGCGCTCCCGCCCATCAACCGCATCAATCGAAGCGCCATTACATTCTGCATCTGCAACCCAAATCGGGCCGCTTGAAACGACAACGCAAGGAAGGGATTTAGCATTCGCATCTCCAATGGGCGTTCGCACGCCTCATATCGCCAACAACTCTGGCCACAAGCGGTTCCGGACTCTCTATGTATATTTAGATATCGGCCGCTCTGGCCACTCCTGACATCGCCCACCGACGCTACGCCAACTATCGGAACGGCACTAAGCTTCAGCACACAGCGCCTTTGCTTTGCCCGTTCGGTCGCCTACCGCACCGACGCTGCGCGCAGCCGGAGGACGTGCGTGCGACGTGCTTCGCCAAAGTATCTCGCCTTCACGGTGGTCGGAGGAACTTATCTTGTGACGCCGACCTTGCACGCGCGGCTCGGAGTTGAAGTGCAGCATGCAATGGTGTTCCGCTTCTTGAGATTGGTGGGAAACCGCAAACAATCAATGCTGTCGAAGCCGTCGATGGGATCGCCTTGCATAATCCGCGAGGTTCCATAAAGCCTGCATCGTGACGTGGCGGAAGGCACGCGCGTCCGTAAGCAGAGGCCGCGAAAAAACAAGGAGCGCGAAGAAACGCACCAAGTTACACCCCAAAATTCCAACTCGCGAATTTTTCCAAGCGGCAGCCGTGCTCAAGTGGGGCGCACATTCGTTGCATTTTCCAGTAGCGGGTGGGACCTTTTCAGTAAAGGCTGCGTTGAGCGAGTGACAGCCAGTTGAAGCTCAAGGAGGAAGTTGATGGTGAGAGAACCCAAAAAACTGGACGAGCTATTTCACGACACCCTGAAGGACATCTACTTCGCCGAGAAGAAGATCTTGAGCGCGCTTCCGAAGATGGCGAAGGCTGCGCGCGATGGCGAACTGCAGGCCGCCTTCGAGAAGCACCATGGCGAGACCGAGACGCACGTCTCCCGCCTGGAGCAGGTATTCAGCGCCATCGATGCCAAGCCACAGGGCAAGACGTGCGACGCCATCATGGGCATCATCGAAGAAGGCCAGGAGATCATGAAGGAATACAAGGGCTCCCCGGCCTTGGATGCCGGCCTGGTCGCGGCAGCCCAGGCCGTGGAACACTATGAAATCTCACGCTACGGCACGCTTCGTACGTGGGCGGACGAACTGGGCCTCTCGGACGCCGTGAAGCTTCTGGAAGCGACGCTGAGCGAGGAAAAGGCGACTGACGAAGCGCTCTCACAAATTGCCGAAACGGTCGTGAACCAGGAAGCTCAGGCTCAGGATGCGGCTTGAGTCACGTCGAGCCGCTCGCACAGGAAGGGTGGCGTACACAGTTCCTGCCATGCTCCGCGCGACCACCGCCGATGAGATGCTCGAAAATGGACAGTACTACATGCGAACCAAGAGCCAAGCCGCATGGGAAGCCGCCGCCCGCTTTGCCGCGCTGGCCCAGGAGACAGACGAACCCCTAGAGCGCGAACATTATACTCGCTTACGGGATGCGTGGATCACACTGGCGAAAAGGTGCGAGCCTTTCATCCTTCCTGACGTGACGGATTCGAAGGAATAGTGGGACCACGCCCGAAAGGGAAAAAGGGCGGGGCATCGGGAGCCCTCTTGGGTTCTGTCTGGCCAACTAGAGCTTCAACAGTCTGACTAATGATGAGTGGATCGGGGAACAAAGCCCCGTTGACTGGCGCACGTTTGAAGTTCCCGCGTTTGGAACGACAATCCAATATCCCGCGAGTATCTTCACTCCGGCTGGCGAGCCTGAAATGGGTCTTGGACAGCGGTTTGAGCGCGCTGACGGACGTGCTGTTTTGTCCATTTACGCTCGTTCCAACAAAGCCGGCGAGACCCCCAAAACTTATTTACGAAAACATCTCCGCGTGAAGCATTCCGAGTTGGACTACGTGCGCATAGCTCGATCATTCTTCGCCGTTTCGTCAGAGCGTCACGGCGTTATCCTTTACAGTCGATGCAACTTTTCCGGCGGGCCCGTGGCGTAATTCATTGCTTTGACATGAAATATCCGCAAGAGGAAAAACGCTCTTGGGACGCAGTCGTGACTCGCA
>VAZM01000527.1 GCA_005883135.1 Alphaproteobacteria bacterium | reverse complement strand
AGCTGGGTCGCTTTCCTGGTGGTGCTGGTATTCCTCTGCGTCGATGAATGGACCATCAACGTGCTCAATCTCTATTCGGCAGGGCTGTCGCTTTCCAACATGTTCGAACGGATTGGGCGGTTCTGGGCCACGTTGGTCGCCAGCGTGTTGGGAGTCGCGCTGTGCGGCGATCCGGATGTGTTGAACTTTTTTCGTTACATCAGCATGTTTGGCAACGTGTTTTCGCCGGTCGCAGGCGTGCTTGTGTTCGATTATCTGTTCGTGCGACGCATGCACATCGACGTGGCGGCGCTCTACAACCCGAAAGGCCGCTATCGCTATTGGGCCGGCTTCAATCCGGTCGCCGTCGCCTGGACGGTATCCGGCTTTCTGATCTGCACCTACGTCATCCCGACCGCATCGATTCCAGCCTTCCTCACGCTGTTCATCACGGGCGTCGGTTACATGCTGACGGTTCGGATCATGCAGCGGGCCGACGTGCGCGTTCTGTAAGCCAGTTCTGACTCCGCCAGGAAACAGCCGGGTGGCCTGATGCGCGGCTTATCCGGCCTCAAACGCTTATTGAATTTAACTCTTGACTACAATTTGCATCCGCGTTAAAGATTCGCACGCGAGGGGTCCTCTGCGGAGGCGATCCTGAAGGTGCTCGTCCTCATCCGCATGCGAGATGGCGCCGCCGACGCCAACGCGCCTGCGTGCGTCTCGGCGAATCTCCTCAGCATGGCGACAAGAGAACACCGACCTGCGGTTGTACGAAATGGCCCCGCATTGTTTTCGGATTGTTATTACAATGAAAATGCCAACTAGAACGTGTAGCGCAGGCGAAGCGGCGCCATTGGTCCTTCAGGCTTGGCTCGCCTGACGGTGCGCCGGGTCGAGTCGGCGCACGCTCGTCACCTCGCTGCCCGCGGCGCGGATGCGCGCAATCGCCGCCTCGATCGGCTCGAGGGCGACCGCCATGTGAAACGCGTTGGCGTGAATGAGCGAGCCCGCATCGCGCACGATGGCGACGTGGCGGTGCCAGAACAGGAGATCGCCGCGCCGCAACGTCCCGAGATCGATAGCCGGCGCAAGCGCGCGGCCGAGCGCCTTTTCCTGCATGTGGCTGTCGCGCGGGGAGGGGATGCCGCAGGCGGTGAGTGCAATCTGCACCAAGCCGGAACAGTCGAGCCCGAGCGAGGTCTTGCCGCCCCAGAGATACGGCGCGCCCAGGAAGCGCTCGGCCACCGCGACGAGATCGGTTTCCATCTCATCGATCGCCGCGAGATGGCGCACCGGTAGGTAGCCGCCCGCGGCAGTGATCGCGAAGACGCCCTCGGTGCGCGCGATTGCGAGGCGGGATCCGAGCGGCAGCGCCTGGAGCGGCGGCAGCTTGATCGACGGCCCCGGGAAGACCAGCGTGCGCAGCGCCGTCACCTTGTGCGTCGGTGGCGCGCCGGGCGCGCCGAGCGCGCTCGCCGGCAGGAAGCCCGTATAGCCGTCGGCAACGAGCTTGCCGCGCGCCCAGCCTTCCCGCGTCTCGTGCACGATCACGCGCTCGCCGTTGAGCGCTTCGGTGTCGAGCGGGGCGTCGGGGGAGGGCGCTTGCCGCAACGGTGCCGTTGCGTCGATGACCTCGTAGACTTGCTCCGCGCCGCGTCCGCCCTCAGCCATAGCGCGACACCAATAGCGCATAGAGCGCGCGGGCGGCTTGGCATTCGCCGCCTTCCGGTCGCCCGGGCTTGGTCGCCTGATTCCAGGCGTAGACGTCGACATGCAACCACGCCTTGGCCGCCGTCACGAACCTCCGCAAGAACAGCGCCGCGGTGATCGACCCGCCAAAACTGCCGGACGCGACGTTGTTGATGTCCGCCACCTTGGACTCGAGCAGCGCGTCGTACGGGCGCCAGAGCGGCAGCCGCCACAACGGGTCGTTTTCGCTCTTGGCGCAATCCGCAAGCGCGGCGGCGAGCGCCTCGTCGTCGGTGTAGAACGGCGGGATCTCGGTTCCCCGTCAGCGTCGCCATGTCGGCGATCAAGTCGGGCTGATCCTCGTCGGCGAGCGCGATCGCGTCGGCGAGAATGAGACGGCCCTCGGCATCGGTGTTGCCGATCTCGACGGTCAAGCCCTTGCGCGAGCGATAGACGTCGCGCGGACGAAAGGATGCGCCCGAGATCGCGTTTTCGACCGCCGGGATGAGCACGCGCAGCCGCAGCTTGATGGCGCGGTGCATTAGCATGTGCGCCAGCGCGAGCATCGCCGCCGCGCCGCCCATGTCCTTCTTCATGTTGAGCATGCCGCTCTCGGGCTTGATGTCGAGTCCGCCCGAATCGAAGCACACGCCCTTGCCGATGAGCGTCACTCTCGGATGCTTGGGATCGCCCCAGGTGAGATCGATGAGGCGCGGCGGGCGCGCGGCGGCGCGGCCGACCGCGTGAATGAGCGGAAAATTCTCCGCGAGCAGATCGTCGCCGGCAATGGCGCGAAGCTTTGCGCCGTGGCGCTCGGCGAGCGTGCGCGCGGCCGTTTCGAGCTCGGCCGGGCCCAAGTCGTTTGCCGGCGTGTTGATGAGATCGCGGGCCAGCGTGACGCCCTCGACGATGCGGGAGATATCCTCGCCGTCGACGTTGCCGGGCAGCTCGAGCGTGATCTCCTTGGCGTCTTGCTTGCGGTAGCGGGTGAAGCGGTAGGCGCCGAGGGCGAACGCAAGCGCGGCGAGCCGTTGGTCGTGCGCCGCCGTGGCGAACCGATAGGCGCCGCCCGGCAACAGCGCCGGCAGCGCGCCCGGCCAAAACAAGTCCTTGCTCGGCTCCTCGGGGCGCTCGAGCGCGAACAGGACGCCGCCAAGGCCGCCGTCGGGGCTGGGCAGAAGGCAGTGACGGCCCGCCTTGGGCTCGAAGCCGGCCGCATCGGCGAAGCCCCGCGCGCGCGAATCGAGTGCCCCCCGCAGGTCGGGCCAATTCGCCGCGTTGACGAAGGTTACCGGAACCGTCGTGGCCGAGTGGCCGCGGGGAAGAAACACAGGATGCATCGGAGAGCCGTCCCTGAACGTGCCCTGCTAACACGCAGTTTAGCGGGGGTGAAGGCGAGCGGCGCGGGCTCCAAGGCCACCGCCGTTAACCTCTCATTAAGGCCCATTAACCATTCGTTAAGGTTAACGATTTATTGCCGGAACCGGTCGGGAAGCTCGACGGGGCCGTGATGATCCGCTCGATCCAGGGGTTCGGTTGCGTCGAGGGGTTGCTGCCGAGGGTGCTCGCCGCCGCGCTTGCGGTCGCGCTCGCCGGCTGCAACACGATCCAACCGACGGAGATGACTGCATCGCTCGGCGTTACCGCCCCCGAAGGCGAGCCTTCGGCGCTAGGTTCGGCCGAGCGCTACCGCGCGCATCCGGACGATTCGGACGCCGCGATCAATTATGCCCGGGTCTTGCGAGGCTACGGCCAGTACGCGCAAGCCCTCGCGGTGCTCGAACGCGCGTCGAAGGAGCACCCGAACGATCGCCGCGTGCTTGCCGCCTATGGCCGCGCGCTGGCGGCTGCCGGCAATTACAAAGGGGCGCTCGCGGTGCTCGACGGCGCCCACGCGCCCGGCGCGCCGGACTGGCGCGTCCTTTCCGTCCAGGGCGCCGCCCTGGACCAGATGGGGCGGCACGCCGAAGCCCAGCGCTATTACGCGACCGCGCTGCGAATCGCGCCGGATGAGCCCTCGGTGCTCGCCAATCTCGGGCTGTCCTATGCACTGGCCAAGGACCTCGTGCGGGCGGAGGCGACGCTGCGACGGGCAGCGGTGCAGTCGCACGACGATCCGCAGGTACGGCAAAAGCTGGCGTTGGTCATGGGGTTACAGCAAGGGGGCAGGCCGGGGGAAGCTCCGGCGCCGGTGCCGCCGAGCGAAGCCAACGTCGTTCATCTGCGCCAAGCGCTCGCCCAATGAAGTAGGCCGGAGAGCGGCGGCGAATCGGAAACGCGGTGATCAGCGCACAACCACGCTGAGCGCGGTGTTGCCGGCCATCGGCGATTCGGCGGCTGGCGCGCGGCCGGCGGCGACGAAACCCGCCGCCGCCAGTAAGGCGATGAGCAATGTGGTGCGAATGAGCGAGCTGTCCCCCATGTCTGGTCCCCTGCTGAACGACGCGGCGCTGTCCGCGATTTCAGCAGCAAAGGGTCAAGACATGGTTAACGCCGCGTATCCAAGTCCGGTTAATGATTCCTCACCAGGCCGCGTGCGCAGCCCGCGTCAGGCGAGGCCCGTCATCCACGCCGTGTCCGGGTAGACGGCAAGCGCCGCCGCCGCGAGCGCGATGCCATAGGGTATGCCGGCATCCTTGCCGTGCAACCGCTCGATCCACGCCTGGCGCGCCAGCCATTCCGGCAGCGGCGTCATCCGGAACCAGATCAATCCGACGCTCAGCGCACCGCCCAAGAGCGACGCCAACAGGAGATAGGGCAAAAGGTGATCGAAGCCGAGCCACAGCGCCGCGGCCGCGGCGAGCTTGGCGTCGCCGCCGCCGATGATCCCACGGGCGAACAGGCCGAAGCCCGCGACCAGAACGATGCAGCCGGCGGAAACATGCAAGAGTGTCTCGGCCGCGTTCATGTCCGTGATCGGCGCCAAGACGAAAAAGCCGCCGACGAGCATCAGCGACACGCGGTTGGAGATGGTCATGGTGAAAAGATCGCTCGAGGCAGCGAATGCCATCATCGCCGGAAAGAGCGTCCATCGGATGGCGTCGGCGATTATGGGCATGGCGCGGAGCTTTTGCGCGTCATTGGCAAAGTTTAGATGGCGCGCGTTGCCGTCGCGTTAGCGTCCGTGCCGGTGGTCGACGAGTAAATGTAGCCGTCACCTGACGGGGCCCTGGACGAAGGCCGAGCTGAGCTTCGAACCCAAGCCCTGCACGACGGCGATGATCGCGACCGAGATCCCGGCAGCGACGAGGCCGTATTCGACCGCGGTCGCGCCGCTCTCGTCTCGCAAAAAA
>VAZM01000485.1:386-801 GCA_005883135.1 Alphaproteobacteria bacterium | reverse complement strand
CCGGCAACATGTTCCCATCGGAGTACCGCAACGCCATCTTCGTCGCACGCCACGGCTCCTGGAATCGATCTAAGAAGTTCGGCGGCGACATCGCCGTAGTGTTGCTCAACGAGGATGGCACGGTGAAATCCGTCGATCCGTTCATCACCGGCTTCATCGAAAACAATAATTATCTCGGACGACCAGCTGACCTGCTGGTGTTGAAGGACGGCTCGATGCTGATCTCAGATGACTTCAACGGAGCAGTCTATCGAGTGACCTACGACAGCGCGACCGTCGGCAGATAGTCTGCCCCTAGCGCCGAATCTTGGAGTAAAGTCCGTCGGTGAAGAAAGGCGAGCCAGAAGACCAGCAACAAAGTGCGTAGGCTCTTCGGATCGCTGTTCTGGCCGGGATCAACGTAATTGAGGCCTGC
>VAZM01000485.1:0-335 GCA_005883135.1 Alphaproteobacteria bacterium | reverse complement strand
CCAACTAGCTAGGGCGTGGACAGCGTGAATCTTGCTGGTGAGCCCGCCTCGCGACCGGCCCATGTGCTCTCTGTTCCCCGCGATACAGGCTCCGTGCTGGTGCACACGTCCGATCATGCAACCGGCCCGGCCCGCCATTTCCTTCAGCGTGGCGGGCCAAAATTTCCCAAACGCCGGCGCTTTGTCCTATTCCCGCCGGCGCAGCCTTCGCACAGGTGCCGTCCTCACTTTGCTGCGCGGCGGGCGCGCACCGTGCTTTCGATTTCCCAGGTGCGCGCCACTATTATGTGAGCCGGCCCGCGTCGAGCGCCGATCCAAGTCACGCCGGTCGAGCC
>VAZM01000484.1:1254-3516 GCA_005883135.1 Alphaproteobacteria bacterium | reverse complement strand
CCATGCGGACGCCGCCGCCACCCATTGCAGCACCTCGGAAACCGCCGCCCATTGCAGCACCTCGGAAGCCGCCGCCCATTGCAGCACCTCGGAAGCCGCCGCCCATTGCAGCACCTCGGAACCCGCCGCCGCCAAATCCGCCCCCGCGGAAGCCACCACGTTGAGCAAAAGCCCCGTCCGGGAGCATGGCCGTCAATATCAGGGCCGCAGCAGCAGCAAGCCAGAACTTTTTCATGAACGCCTCCACACGATCGTCAGCCTCCCTCATGGAGATTTAAGCCACGCGGACTGAACCAGCGATGAATATATTTGGTTCCAGCGGCGTTCGAAGGCGTACGTCGTCCCATCGTAGAGGCGGGCGCGGTGCTCCGCGCTGGCAAAATGGTTTACCTATAGTCGCGCCGTGGGCGAAATGGAGTTTTCAGCATCACCCCCGCGTGCGCTGCTTCGGGAGGTTCTGGCCCGGCCGCTTGAGTATAAGCGGCCGCTGAATGCGGTCTAACAGCGAAAGGACTCGAACTCAGAAACGTCGTCGCAAAAGATCTCTTTTTGCTCCGCGTTTGGTCCGCATCGATCATTCCATGCCCAAACGCCGTCGAGCTGAGCAATAACATTATCCAGAAAGGACTGGCGTTCGGCCGCGATTGGAGCGGTACTGTCGTCAATCCCGAGCGCATGCGCGCTCCGAGATCCTGCCCCGCCGGCTCCATGGCCGAGGTGGGGCTTCGGTGGTGCGGCGCGACGCCGCCATCAACCGAACGGAGGATCTCAATGTCAAAGTCTGCAAAGCAACGAACAGCTGCATCATCCGCAGCGTCTGTTCCGTCTTCAAATCCTGCGCAACCGGCCGCTGACAATCCTAAGACTACGAAGGCCGAGCCGAGCTCGAAGCAATCTCGCGTCATCGCCATGCTTCAATCGTCCTCGGGGACAACGATTGCCGCGATGATGAAGGTCACGGGCTGGCAGCAACACTCGGTGCGGGGCTTTCTTGCTGGCGTGGTGCGCAAACGCCTGAAGCTGAAGCTCGGCTCCAGGAAGGTAGACGGCAACCGAGTCTACCAGATCACGCGCGGTGTCGGCAGTAAGTCCCGGCTTCGTCAGTCCAAACGCCGGTCGTCCTGAGCGCCATGCCGCGCATCAAGATCGGTCCTGCACTTCCGGACCGAAAGTCACTCGACGCCGAGATTGCGCGCTTGCGTGATCTCGACGTCGGTGAACTTCGGATCCGGTGGCAAAACGCATTCGGACGACCGCCGCCCCCTCACCTGCCCCGCCACCTCATGTTCCGCGTTCTGGCTTACCGGCTTCAGGCCGATCAGTTGGGTGACCTGGATGCGGAGAGCAAGCGCCTACTCGACAGGTCGGTGTCTCCCGAGGACGCAGGACGGCGTGCGGTCGACCCGAGCCGGAGTAACGCGGAGCTGAGGCCGGGCACGGTGTTGGGCCGCGAATGGTACGGACGCATGCAACGGGTGACGGTGCTGACCGAGGGTTATAGCTGGAACGGCAAGACCTATCCGAGCCTGTCGAAGGCTGCTTTCGCGATTACCGGTACCCACTGGAACGGACCGAAGTTCTTCGGCCTTCGCGCCACGTCATCGAAAGGAACCGCCGCATGACGGCCGTATCGAACAAGCCGGTTCGTTGCGCGATCTATACCCGTGTCTCAACCGACCAGGGTCTCGACCAAGACTTCAACTCGCTCGACGCCCAATATGAAGCGTCGCAAGCCTATATCCGGAGCCAGGCGCACGCCGGGTGGACGCTGCTGCGAGGCAAATATGACGATGGAGGCTTCTCGGGCGGCGACACCGACCGGCCAGCTCTGCAACGACTCCTGGAAGATGTGCGAGCCGGCAGGGTCGACGTGATTGTTGTCTATAAGGTCGACCGCCTGACCCGCTCACTGGCAGACTTCGCGAAGCTCGTCGAGCTGTTCGACCAGCACAACGTGTCCTTCGTGTCGGTCACCCAGCAGTTCAACACGACCACATCGATGGGTCGGCTGACTCTGAACGTGCTGCTGTCGTTTGCCCAATTCGAGCGCGAGGTCACCTCCGAACGCATCCGGGACAAGATCGCCGCCTCCAAACGCAAGGGTCTTTGGGTCGGCGGCATGGTGCCACTTGGCTATGAAACCAAGGACCGGAAGATATCCGTCAATGAACCCGAGGCCGAGCTGGTCCGCACCATTTTCCGGCGCTATCTCAAACTCGGCAGCATCAATCTACTCGTGGCGGACCTCCGCAAGAGCGGTCT
>VAZM01000484.1:0-1231 GCA_005883135.1 Alphaproteobacteria bacterium | reverse complement strand
GGGCGGGCGCTCACATGCGAGAAGCCCAAGTCCTTCAGGGCGCGATAGATCGTGTCGTCCGATACCGAGAGCGCATACTCCTCGTAGAGCCGCATGATCAGATCGCACGCCCGCCATCGAACCACACCGTGGACAGCAGGGATCGGACCCTGTTCGATGGCGTACAGGCCAAGCTGACCGAACAGCTGAACAATCACACCACCACACGGATGAAGTCGGACGCGTTGCTGGTCGGGCGGATCTTCGACGACCGAGGCAATCGCATGAGCCCGAGCCATGCCCGCAAGCGCGGCGTCAAATACCGCTACTATCTGTCATCCGCTCTTCTCGAAGGGCGACATGACCAATCTGGATCGACACGAAGAATACCAGCAGCCGAGATCGAGGCGCTGGTCATTCGGTCTGTGCGTGAGCATCTCGAACTTTCGGACTCCATTGACGACAAGACTCTCGTCAGCACCCACATTGAGCGCGTCGAGATTAGAACGGATCAATTGGTGATCCAGCTCTCTGAAGCCGAAACAACAAACCGCCAGAAGAAGAAGGCCAACAACCTCCTCTGCGTCCCCTGGCGCAAAGTCGCATCACTGCGTCGTCGTGAGATTCTGTTATCTGGCCCCACCCCACCCAAAGACTCTCGTCCAATCCGCTCCGAGACCCGCGCGACGTTGGTTGCATCGATTGCCCGGGGACGCCGTTGGCTCGATGAACTTACGGTTGGCCCAATCGCAAACGTCGAGACGATTGCAAAACGAGAGGGCTGCAGCGCCCGGAAGGTCAACATGACGATCTCGCTCGCCTTCCTCGCACCCGGTCTCGTCAACGCAGCGATCGAGGGTCGGCTACCTCGTGGCATGGGAGTAGCGCGTCTCTGCGACATGCCCGCCGAATGGTCTCGCCAACTCCAGATGCTCGGCCTCACTTCTGCGGAAGCGCGATAGTCGAACCGGTCTCTGCCTGCCGCAGTCTCCGTTTCCGGGAAACGGGATTTCGAGGCCAGAGAATAAGGTGCCCAAACCGCTTCCTGAGTCGAAATCAACCCTTGGCAGAGACTAAGTGCTCGCGGCAAACCCCGCCAATTGGGCGCCTATTTGGCGAATCTCCGGAAATCCTGGTTCGCGTGGGACGGCGTGGTGGGCCCGGGAGGACTCGAACCTCCAACCAGACCGTTATGAGCGACCGGCTTGCAGTCGGCGTGCCTCCGGTCGTACCGCCTTTGCTCGACCTGGTG
>VAZM01000483.1 GCA_005883135.1 Alphaproteobacteria bacterium | reverse complement strand
ATCTCCGTACTGGACGACTATCACGACACGGTGCGTACGCTGCAATGCTTCAGCAAGCTGGCGGGACACGACGTCACCATCTGGAACGATCACGTCCAAGACACCGATACCCTGGCAGAGCGTCTAAGCGATGCCGAGGTCCTGGTTCTCATCCGCGAGCGGACGAAAATTCGCGCGTCGCTGCTCGAGCGCCTGCACAATCTCAAACTTATCAGCCAACGCAGCGTCTATCCGCATATCGATATCGATGCCTGCACCCGATTGGGCGTCGTTGTCTCTTCGAGCCAGCATCCGGGAACCCCATCCTACGCCGCCGCGGAACTGACATGGGGCCTGGTGCTCGCGGCGATGCGACAGATCCCCCAGCAAATGGCCGCGCTCCAGGCAGGCAAATGGCAGGTAGGCGTCGGCAGCACATTGCGCGGCAAGACGCTCGGCATCTACGGCTACGGCAGGATCGGCAGCGTCGTCGCCGGTTATGGCAGGGCATTCGGCATGAATGTCTTGGTGTGGGCGCGCGCGGCGGCGCTGGCGCGGGCACGGGGCGATGGCTACTCGGCCGCACCCAGCAAGGAGGCGTTCTTCGAACAATGCGACGTCATCTCGCTCCACATGCGGCTCGTCGACGCCACGCGCGGCATCGTCACCGCGGCCGATCTCGCGCGCATGAAGCCAACCGCGCTGTTGGTCAACACCGGCCGCGCGCCGCTGATCGCGCCGGGCGCGTTGGTGAATGCGTTGCGTGCGGGACGTCCGGGCCTAGCAGCGGTGGACGTCTATGAAGAGGAACCGGTGCTCGATCCGGCCCACCCCTTGCTGACCATGAACAACGTCGTGTGCACGCCGCATCTCGGCTATGTATCTCGCGACGAGTACGAAATTCAGTTCGCCGATATCTTCGACCAAATCATCGCATACGCGGCGGGTTCGCCGATTAACGTGGTCAATCCGCAGGTTCTGGCGATGGCGGCCGAACGCGGGCTTTGAAGCTGCCCTGTCGTCTCATTCGCAAGGCACAGCCCAGAGCAGCAAGATCCTCCCACGTCATCGCTTGCCGCGCTTGGCGTAGGGATTTTTCTTTTCGCGCAGCGCGAGGCGGATGGGCGTGCCGGGCAGATCGAACGTTTCGCGCAGACTGTTGACGAGATAACGCCGGTAGGCGTCCGGCAAGGCATCGGCGCGGCTCGTGAACAGGACAAAGCTCGGGGGCCGGCTCTTCGGCTGGGTGATGTAGTCGAGCCGAATCGGCCGCCCCGAAACCGCCGGCGGCGGATGGGAGGAAACGACCTCGCCGAGCCAGCGATTGAGCGCGCTCGTTCCCACGCGTCGGTTCCAGATCGCATGCGCCTCGATGACGGCCTGCATCAGCCGGTCGAGCCCCTCGCCGGTGAGCCCCGAGACGCCGGCAACCGGCATGCCCTTGACTTGCGGCAGCCAATGATCGGCTTCCTCGCGCAGGTGCTTGACCGCGCCGGGACGGCGTTCGACCAGGTCCCACTTGTTCATGCCGATGACGAGGGCGCGGCCCTCGCGCTCGATAAGGTCGGCGATGCGAAGATCCTGTTCCTCGAACGGCCTTTGCGCGTCCATCAGCAAAACGACGACCTCGGCGAAACGCACGGCATGAAGCGCGTCCGCCACGGAGAGCTTCTCCAGTTTCTCCTGGATGCGCGCGCGACGGCGCAATCCGGCGGTATCGTGAACCCGCAAGCAGTGATCCCGCCACGTCAAATCGACGGCGATGGCGTCGCGGGTGATGCCGGCCTCGGGCCCGGTCAGCAGCCGTTCCTCCCCAAGTAGCCGATTGACCAGGGTCGATTTCCCCGAATTGGGGCGGCCGACCACCGCGATGCGGATCGGTTTGCGATCCGCATCCGTTGCCTCGACTTCGCCGGCAGGGCGCTCGGTTGCCGGCGCCGTCGCCTCGGGCAGCGCCGCGCGCAAGGCGGCATAGAGATCGGCCAGGCCTTCCCCGTGCTCGGCGGAGATCGCGATGGGCTCGCCGAGACCAAGCTCATAAGCCTCCAACGCGCCGGCTTCGCCCGCCCTCCCCTCGCTCTTGTTGGCGATGAGGATCGCGGGCTTGCCGGATTTGCGCACGAGGTCGGCAAAACCCTGATCGGCCGGCGTGGTCCCTGCGCGGGCGTCGATCAGGAACATGATCACATCGGAAGCGGCGATGGCGGCCTCGGTCTGCTCTTGCATCCGGGCAGTCAGACTCTCCGGTCGGGCTTGTTCGAGGCCCGCGGTATCGATGGCGATGAAAGTCAGGTCGCCAAGCCGCGCTTGCGCTTCGCGCCGATCGCGGGTGACGCCGGGGAGGTCATCGACCAACGCGAGGCGCTTGCCGACGAGACGATTGAATAGCGTCGACTTGCCGACATTCGGCCGTCCGACGATGGCGACCGTGAAAGTCATGTCCACGGAGAGCGCGTGAGTGACACGCTCTATTGCCCGCTGGCAGCGGTGAGTGCAATCAGCGGATGAGACAAATTATTCCTTATTTTCAGGCTTTCTTTCACCGCCTGCTACCATTTTGCTACCGAATGCCGCGTCCATGATCTGGGCCGCTCGATCATCGCCGCCGTGGATTAAATGACCATAGACGTTCAGCGTAATCGTAGGCGAACTATGCCCAAGCCGACGCGAGATCGTCAGTATATCCAAACCGGCATTGATCAACATGCTTGCGTGGGTATGGCGCAAACTGTGCAATGTGACCGCGGGCATGCCGATCGCCGCCATAGCCACGGGCCAAGCCTTTGTGACGGCATTGGGGCTCAGATGCCGTCCGTCCGCCCCAGCGAACACAGGGGCGCTTTCTGGCGCCTTCCCAAGGCCTATCATCCTGTTGCTCACGCCAGTGGTGCCGCAGCTCAGCCACAAGATGCCCTGGCAGCGAGATCGTCCGACGCCCATGCCGCGTCTTAGGGGCCTTGACCTTGATCCCATGGGTCGCTGTTTGCTCCAATGATTGCTCGATTGTCA
>VAZM01000482.1 GCA_005883135.1 Alphaproteobacteria bacterium | reverse complement strand
TGCCTATAACTGCCGTTTTGCGGGCATCTGCCGCAACCCGTGGCAGGCCAGACCGCATGCGGAGGAGCTCCTCGGACTGGCGCGCGAGCATGGATTGCCGATGCGGCTCGCGGACGGCTCGTTTTACTATGGCTGGGCGCGCTGGTGCGGCGGCGATGACGATGGCGAAGCAGGAATGCGCGAAGGTTTGGCGCTATGGAATGAGATGCACTATTCCTTATTTGCACCGCTTAACGAGACCTTGCTCGCAGAGCGCGAGGCAGAAGCGGGCCGCGTCGAGGTCGGGCTGGCCACTTTGGATGCGCAACTCGCGAGGCCGAGGTGCAGCGAGTCCGTGGCGAGCTTCTCCTCAAACTGACGCCGCCCGACGTTGCAGCCGCCGAAGCAGCTCTCATGCGCGCCATCGAGATCGCCCGCGGGCAACAGACGCGGACGTTCGAGCTGCGCGCTGCGCTATCGCTTGCAAAGCTCTACAACACGACCGGTCGGAATCAGGCCGCCAGCGAATTGCTCGTTCCTGCCCTCCTCGGCTTTAACCCAGGACCTGCATGTCCCGAGGTTGAACAAGCGCAACGGCTGCTCACTCCAGATGGGCCGCTCGCCGCGCCGATCGGCTGATGCTCATCCTCCAGCAGAACGGATCACCGAAAGGGCTCGGCTTCGTGCAACGAAGCATGCGCCGCGCCAATATTCCGAGCCACCACGGAGCCCACCCATGCTGAAACTGCCCGGCCATAACCGATACGCCTATTCGCCCATCGTCGAGCGGAAAGACTACAGCTGGCCGGGAGGCAAGCGGCTCGCCTTCTACGTCGCGCTCAACATCGAGCATTTCGCGTTCGGCGCCGGGCTCGGGATGGATCCGGTCCGCAGCAACCAGCAGACCACGCGCAACTTCGCCTGGCGCGACTACGGCAACCGGATCGGCAACTGGCGGCTGTTCGAGATGCTCGACGAGCTCAAGCTGCCCGCCACCATCTTGTTGAACAGCAGCGTCTGCTACCACTACCCGCAGATCGTGGAGAAGATCAAAGCCCGCGGCGACGATGTGCTCGGCCACGGCCGCACCAATGCCGAGCTGCTGCGCGGAATGTGGGAGCACGACGAGGCGCGCGCCATCCACGAATGCACTGAGGTGATCGAAAAACACGTCGGCGTGCGTCCCACCGGATGGATGGGCCCCGGCGCGCTCGAATCCAACGTCACGCCGGATCTGCTCAAAGAGGCCGGCTACACTCATTTGCTCGATTGGCCGGTCGATGATCAGCCGATCTGGATGCAAACGCGCGCCGGACCGCTGCTGTCGGTCCCCTATCCGATGGAGTTGAACGACGCCGGGGCGCAGGCGCATCGCGATCACACCGGCCGCCAATTCGGCGAGATGATCGTCGATCAGTTCGAGGAGATGCTGGAGCAGTCGCAGCGCCAACCGCTCGTCTACGCGCTGTCGCTGCACGGCTTCATCGTCGGGCAGCCGTTCCGCCTGCGTCCGGTGCGCCAAGCCATCAAGCATTGCGTCGAGCACAAGCACAAGGATCGAGTCTGGTACACGCGCGCCGGCGACATCGCGAAATATTGCGTCTCGCTGCCGAAGGGGCTCATTCCGGGCAGCGAGTGAGGAGCCGAGAATGGCGATAGAAGTCGCAAAGGTCGAGCTCAAGACGGTTCAGGATGCGTCCGGGCTCGAGGCCTGCATCGCCCGCGGACAGTTCGCCGCTGACGAGGTGATCGCCGTCATCGGCAAGACCGAAGGGAACGGCGGGGTGAACGACTTCACGCGCATCCTGGCCGATCAGGCCTTTCGCCGGGCGCTGCAAAAACACGGCAAGCGCAGCGAGGCGGAGATCGCCGCCATTCCGATGGTATGGTCGGGCGGCTGCGACGGCGTCATCACCCCACACGCGACCATCTTTGCCCGCAACGCCAAGCGCGGCCCGGCATCGAAGTCACGCCTGGCGATCGGAACCGCGATGAGCGCCGAGCTCTCGCCCGAGGACATCGGCCGGCCGGCGATGGTGGAGAAGGTCGCTGCCGCCGTGAAAGCGGCGATGCGGGCCGCCGGGATCGACGATCCGAGCGACGTGCATTACGTGCAGACCAAGACGCCGCTGCTCACCATCGAGTCCGTCCGCGAGGCGCAATCGCGCGGCCACGAGGTGGCCTGCGAGGTTCACGACTCCATGGGCGTCTCCAACGGCACGGCCGCGCTCGGCATCGCGCTCGCGCTCGGCGAGATCAAGCTGCCGCGCGCCGAGCAGATCTGCAGAGATCTCGATCTTTACTCTTCCGTCGCATCCTGTTCCTCGGGCGTCGAGCTCACCCAGGCACAAGTCGTTCTGCTCGGCAACAACGCCGGCGCCGGCGGCCGTTATCGCATCGGCCATGGGGTGATGCGCGATGCGCTCGATATGGACGGCATTTACGATGCCGTTCGCAATGCCGGCCTCGATCTTCCGGCGCGCCCGCGCGCGGAGGATCTGGAGGGCCGACTGGTGAACTGCTTCATCAAATGCGAGGCCGATCGCGGCGGCACGCTGCGCGGACGCCGCCAGATCATGCTCGACGACTCCGATGTGCATCATCACCGCCATGCGAAAGCCGCGGTCGGCGGCGTGGCGGCGGCGGCCATCGGTGATCCGGCGGTGTTCGTATCGGTCGATGCCATGCATCAGGGCCCGCAGGGCGGGGGACCGGTCATTGCCATCGTCGACGCGGGAGAATAGGGCCCGCGCGCGGGCCAACGAGGATCGAGCGCCGGCCGGCGCCGACGGCGCGCCGTCCGCGCCGTCCGCCCACGTCACCATTCGCGGTCTGACCAAGCATTTCCCCGACGCCGTTCTCTACGACCGCTTCGACCTCGACATCCCGCGCGGGAAGCTCGTTTCGATCTTCGGTCCCAACGGCTGCGGCAAGAGCACGCTGATCAACATGATCACCGGTTTGATCCCGACGGACGCGGGGGAAATTCTGTTCGACGGCAAGCCGCTTCGCGATATCAAATTCGGCTACGTGTTCCAGAATTACCGCGAGGCGCTGTTTCCGTGGCTGCGCGCGATCGACAACATCCAGTATCCACTCAAGCTGATGAAGCTGCCGAAAGCCGAGCGGCGCATGCGCACGGAGCGCATGATCGCGAGCCTCGGCGTCAAGCTCGATCTCAACGACCTCAACCGCTATCCTTATGAGCTTTCCGGCGGGCAGCAGCAGTTAGTCTCGATCCTGCGGGCGCTGGTCGTCGAGCCGCAAATCCTATTTCTCGACGAGCCGTTCTCGGCGCTGGATTACGAGATGACGCTGTTCATGCGCGACCAGCTGCAACGCATCTTCGTCGAGACCGGCACCACGACCGTGCTCGTGTCGCACGATCTCGAGGAGGCCGTCTACCTCGCCGACCGCATCCTCCTGCTCT
>VAZM01000526.1 GCA_005883135.1 Alphaproteobacteria bacterium | reverse complement strand
CTACTGGCAGTGGCCAGCAGTCTCAAAACGCGCGTTCTGCTCAGTCTCGGTTATGGCTGCGGATTGCGCGCGAGCGAAATCGTACGGCTCAAGGTCAAGCATATCGACAGCGCACAGAACATCATTCGCATCGAGCAGTCGAAGGGGCGCAAGGATCGCAATGTGATGCTCTCGCCCGAGATGCTTGATCTGCTGCGGCAATGGTGGAAGGCGCGTCGCTCGCGTCACGACGCGGGAAAACCTCTGCAGGAACGTTGGCTGTTTCCCAGCAGGAAGTCTGCTGGCAGGCCGATCACCACCCGACACCTCAATCGCTTATTCCACGAAGCCGCCGATGCGGCGGGGATCAGGAAGCACGTGACGGTGCATACGTTGCGCCATAGCTTCGCCACCCACCTGCTCGAGCAGGATACCAATCTCAGAAAGATCCAGCTGCTACTCGGTCACGAGAAATTGGAAACCACCGCGCGCTATCTCCACGTCGCCACCGGCATGATCTCCGCCGTCGAGAGCCCGCTCGACCGGCTGGCGCGACCAAAGCACAAGAGACCCAGGAAAACTGAGAGGAACCGCAACGAAGTGCAGCCGTCGGCGTAACCGCCTGCGGCTGTGTCCCGTCCGGCGCTGGAGGTGGCGGATATCTTCCGCGAGCACGGGACCGCGTGGCGTTCTGCCAATGCCGGTCACGTCAGCCTCGATCAGTTGAAGGTGATGTCGGCGATCGAACGCTGCCGCACCGCGGCCCTTGGCGGGCACGTCGCGCGCTGCGAGGACTGTGCTCACGCCGTCATCGCCTATAACTCCTGCCGCAATCGGCACTGCCCGAAGTGTCAGGGCGCGGCGGCACGGGAATGGCTGGCCGAGCGCCAGGCGGAACTGCTGCCGGTGCCATATTTCCACGTGGTGTTCACGCTGCCCGCCCGGATCGCTGATATTGCGTACCAGAATAAGACCGTCATCTACGACCTATTGTTCAAAGCGTCATCGGAGACGGTGCTGACGATCGCAGCCGACCCCAAGCATCTCGGCGCTCGCATCGGCATCTTGTCCGTCCTGCACACCTGGGGCTCGGCACTGACCCACCACCCGCATGTGCACATGATCGTGCCCGGCGGCGGCTTCTCGCTCGATGGCAAGAGCTGGCTGTTGTGCCGGCCGCTCTTCTTGCTGTCAGTGGAGGTGCTGTCAGCCTTGTTCCGCGGATTGTTCCTGGACAAGCTCCGTGCCGCTTATCAGGCGGGTGCGCTGCAGTTCTTCGGCAAGCATGCCCGACTGATCGATCCGCGAGCATTCGCCGCCTATCTGGCGCCGCTGTGGAACACAGACTGGGTGGTCTACTGCAAGCGCCCATTCGGCGGGCCGAAGGAGGTATTGCGGTATCTCGCCCGCTACACCCACCGGGTTGCCATCTCAAATCGCCGCTTGATCGCCTGCGACGAGAAAGGCGTCACCTTCAAGTGGAAGGATTACAGGCTCGAAG
Organism: Alphaproteobacteria bacterium; assembly: GCA_005883135.1. Lineage (GTDB taxonomy): Bacteria > Pseudomonadota > Alphaproteobacteria > Rhizobiales > Xanthobacteraceae > VAZQ01. The sequence goes on along the minus strand of VAZM01000526.1, from coordinate 764 downwards.
GGCGCGAGCGCTACAAGACAATGACGCTCGCTACCCACGAGTTCATCCGGCGCTTTCTCATGCACGTGCTGCCCGCAGGCTTCCACCGCATCCGCTACTACGGCCTGCTCGCCAGCGGCAAGCGTGCCGAGAACATCGCCCGTGCCCGCGAACTGCTCACGCTGTCGATACTTCCGATTGATGCCATCAAAGCAGCCACGACAAACGCCGAGCAACCGCAAACGCCGGAGCATCGCTGTCCCTGCTGCGGCGGCCGCATGATGATCATCGAACGCTTCGAACGAGGCTCAACCCCGCATTATCAGCCAAGTCCGCCAACGCCAGTGATCAGAATCGACACGTCATGATCATGTCCATCCCATTGCCATGCCCTCAATGCCTGTCATTTTTGTCGCTGCTGCTGGACCCACCGCGCCTCGATTTGGGCAAATCTTGCGTTCGCGCTGCAAGTCAGCGCTCGATCTCCAATCCGACCATTCCCAAACCGGTTACCACAACCCGCTGCTCCCACTGCTTCATACCGAGCAGCCTCTACCCTTCGCCTCGTTTGACTAGCGATGCGGCACCCGCGCTCCTTAAATCTCCATAGCTGAGCACGCGGCACTACGCGCCCCTCCCGCGATTTCGTGCCTTGGCGCTTTTCGGCCGCCGGCCATCAGAGCGCATGGTTAGATCGTGGTTGCCGGCGGCCGAAAACCTGCACAAGAGCTGACATATGCAGTGCAGCAAGAAATCCATCACTCGATGAACTCATCGGCACGGAT
>VAZM01000525.1:486-7116 GCA_005883135.1 Alphaproteobacteria bacterium | reverse complement strand
TCATCAACATCTCCTCGATCAACGGTCAGAAGGGACAAATCGGCCAGGCAAACTATTCCGCCGCCAAGGCGGGCGAACTGGGCTTCACGCGGGCGCTGGCGCAGGAAAGCGCCAAGAGCGGCATCACCGTCAACGCGGTGTGCCCCGGCTATATCGGCACCGAAATGGTCAAGGCCGTGCCGCAGGACGTGCTCGAGAAGAATATCCTGCCGTATATCCCGGTCGGGCGGCTGGGCGAGCCGGAGGAGGTTGCGCGATGCGTGGTGTTTCTTGCCTCCGACGACGCCGGCTTCATCACCGGCTCGACGCTGAGCGCAAACGGCGGGCAATACCTGGTTTGAGTGCAGCGAAGCCTCAGTCCAACCGCGGACGGCTATGATACTATCGGCCTTGGGGCGCCACCGAGTTGCACAACAAATGGGCCATCATGGCCCGGTGAGTTACTCCGGCTATTGGGTGAATACCTATGGAACGGGAGCGGCCATGAAACTCAGCGCGCGCAATCGCCTTAAGGGGACCGTGACGGAAGTGACCAAGGGCGCAACCACATCGCATGTGAGGATCGATATCGGCGGCGCCGTCGTCCCCGCCTCGATCACCAACGAAGCAGTCGATGAGCTCAAGCTGGCCAAGGGCCAGACCGCCTATGCCGTCATCAAGGCGAGCGACGTCATGGTCGCTGTCGACTGATGCTGTTGCATCGCCGAACGCTCCTGCGCGGCGCGGCGGCCGCGATCTTCTCGCCGCGCCTTGCACGCGCGGCCGTCACCGATGCGAGTGGTCGCGCGCTTTCGATTCCGGAAAAGGTTGAACGTGTCTTCGCAGCCGGGCCGCCGGCGGCGATTCTCCTCTACACGTTTGCGCCCGATCTCCTCATCGGTTGGACCCGCAGCCATGATCCCGAGGAGTGCGAATTTCTGGGCGCGGGCGGGTGCGACAAGCCCGAGGTTGGTCGGCTGACCGGCCGCGGCAACACGACAAATCTCGAAGTTCTGCTCAAGCTCAAGCCCGATCTGATCCTCGACGTCGGCACCATCAACGACACCTACGTGTCGCTCGCCGCCCGCGTGCAGGAGCAGACCGGGATTCCCTACGCCTTGCTCGACGGCCGGTTCGACGCGATCGGGCCGCTCTATCGCAAGCTCGGCGAGCTTACGCACCGGCAGGCGCAGGCAGATGATTTTGCCCGCTACGCCGAGAGCGCGATCGCCACCATCAAGGGGCGGGTCGACAAAATCCCGGAGCAGAGCCGGCCACGCGTCTACTACGGTCGCGGCCCGCGCGGCTTGGAAACCGGCCTCGGCGGATCGATCAATGTCGAGACCATCGAGTTTCTCGGCGCTCACAACGTCGCCGCCGAGCGGCGGGCCGGCATGGCGACGGTATCGGTCGAGCAGGTGCTGGCGTGGAATCCCGACGTCATCATCACCATCGAGCCAGTGTTCGCGGCGGCGGTGAAGACCGATCCGGTCTGGGCGTCGGTCAAGGCGGTGCAGAACGGGCGCGTGTACCTCTCCCCGCGATTGCCGTTTGGCTGGGTGGATTTCCCGCCGTCGGTGAACCGGCTGATTGGCCTGTGGTGGCTCGCGAAGGCTCTCTACCCGGAGCAATTCCCGGAGGATCTGCGACCGTTGACACGTGAATTCTACACCCGGTTTTATCACAAGACGCCGACCGACGCGCAGATCGATAGCCTGCTCACGGGCCGCGCATGATGTCCTGAGGCATGACTCGCTCCGCCATTCCAGGGATGGCCGTGGCCGCGGCAGTGCTCGTGGCCGGGCTGCTGCTGGCGTTGATGGTCGGCCGCTATCCGGTTTCTTTCGCCGAACTGTTCAGCACGATCGCCGGCAAGCTGACGGGCCACGCGCCCGCTGTTCCGTCGGTTGTTGAGAATGTCGTGTGGCAAGTGCGCGGGCCGCGTGTCGCGTCGGCGGCGCTCGTGGGGGCGGCGCTGGCAATTGCGGGCACTGCATTTCAAGGACTGTTTCGCAATCCGTTGGTGTCGCCGGACATTCTCGGCGCTTCTTCGGGCGCGGCGCTCGGCGCCGTGCTCGGCATCTATCTCTCTCTCGGTGTGTTCGCGATCCAGGCGTTCGCTTTCCTCGGCGGACTGCTCGCCGTTGCCGCCGTGTACGCCATCGGCGGTGCAGTACGGGCGCGCGATCCGATCTTGGTGCTGGTGCTGACCGGGGTGGTGATCGGAGCCTTGCTCGGCGCCGGTGTCGGCATGGTGAAGTATCTCGCCGATCCCTATGGCCAGCTTCCGGCGATGACGTTCTGGTTGCTCGGCAGCCTCGCCTCGATCGGTGTCCCCGACATCGCGCCGCTCGGTGTTCCTGTCGCGCTCGGCACGCTGATGCTGCTCGCGCTGCGCTGGCGTCTCAACGTCATGTCGCTGCCGGACGAGGAGGCGAAGGCGCTCGGCCTGCCGACCGGTCCGCTGCGCGTCGCCATCATCGCCGCCGCAACCTTGGTGACGTCGGCGAGCGTCGCGACCGCAGGCGTCATCGGCTGGGTCGGCCTGGTGGTGCCGCACATCGCGCGTACCTTGGTTGGGCCGGACTTCGGCCGGCTCATTCCGGCCACGGCGCTGCTGGGTGGCGGCGCTCATCGACACGCTAGCTCGCACTATATCCGCGGTCGAAATACCACTTGGTATTCTTACGGCGCTCGTCGGCACGCCATTCTTCATCTGGCTGCTGGCGAGCGTGTCGAAGACGTGGTCGTGACGGTCTCTCGATGATCCTGTCCGGCCACGACCTCACCATCGGCTACCGCGACCGTGTCGTCGGCCGCGGTCTCGACGTCGCGCTTGCGACCGGCGACGTGCTGGCCCTGCTGGGTCCGAACGGCGGCGGCAAGACGACGCTGCTGAAGACGTTGCTTGGGCTGTTGTCGCCGAAGTCGGGCGAGGTGCGTCTCGGCGACCGGAGGCTTGCGAGCCTCACCAGCCGGGAGCGCGCCCGACTGATCGCGTATGTGCCGCAATCCCACGTCGCCACCTTCGCTTTCACCGTCGAGGCCGTGGTGCTGATGGGCCGCACCGCGCACGGCAACCTGTTCAGTCGGCCGAGCTCCGCCGATCGCGCGATCGCCGTGCGCGTGTTGGAGCGTTTCGGCATCGCCCATCTTCGGGAGCGGCCCTACACCATCTCGTGTTACTTGCCCGCGCGTTGGCGCAGGAGCCGCAGTTCGTCGTGCTCGACGAGCCGACCGCCAGCCTCGATTTCGGCAACCAAGGCAAGGTGCTCAGGGAGATCCGCGCCCTCGCCCTCTCCGGTCATGGCGTGCTGTTCACCACCCATGACCCCAATCACGCCATGCGCGCAGCGGATCGGGCCTACCTCTTGCGCGATGGAATCCGCGTAGGCGAGGGTGTCACCGGGGTGATTCTCACGAAGGCGCAGTTGGAGCGGCTTTACGGGACTTCCGTCGAAACGGTCAACGACAGTTCCGGCCGCACGGCATTTCTGCCGGGATAACCAACGACGTGGCTCAGCGAAAGAACCGCCGACTCGTTAGCCCTCAGGTTCGTTAGGAGCGCTGACCGCCAGGAGCCAGCACGGTAAAGCCCTGGCGCTCGAACGCCGCACGCGCCGCCGGCGAGCGCAGGTAATTTAGAAACATCTGCGCGTCGGGATTGGTCGATTCCTTGGTCAGCGCGACCGGGTAGATGATCGGCGGATGAGTGTTCTCGGGGAATATACCGACGATCTTCACGCCCGGGTCGGCCGCGGCATCGGTTTGGTAAACAATCCCGAGCGCCTGCGCAATCTTGTCTTTGACGCTGTCCCACACCCCGAGTTTCTCGAGCGCGGCTTTGCCGTATTTGCCCGCCGGCACCGCATCGACGTTGCCCATGGCAAGCCGGCCGCCCTTGAGCAGGGTCGCGAGGTCGAAACCCGGCTGGATATTCGCGCTGACGCTCGAGTCCTTCGGCGCGATCAGCACCAGTCGGTTGCCGAGGAGGCTGAAACGGCTGTCCGGCTTGATCAGATTCTTCTGCTGTCCGTAATCCATCCAATCGAGATCAGCCGAGATGAAGATGTCCGCGGGCGCGCCCTGTTCGATCTGCTTGATGAGCGTGTTGCTCGCCGCGTAGGAAATGACCGCTTTCTTTCCAGTCTCGCGCTGCCATTGTCCTGCAATGTCATCGAGCGCGTTCTTCAAGCTTGCGGCCGCGAACACGACAACGTGCTTGCCCTGGGCCGCGGCGGATTGAACGCCCGCCGTCCATGTCAATCCTGCGGCGATGAGCAGGGCGAGCCAAGTCCGTCTTGTCATCATAGCGGCCTCCGTTTGCAGTATATTTATCAAAGGATATCGCTCGCAACCACCATGGCGGCCACGGATAGCTGACAGTGGCGGCAGACGTCGTGCACCATGTGTAGAATGCAGTGAGGCAAAGATGCCGACAGTGAACGTGCGCTACATCGTCGATGACGTTGATGCCGCAGTGGCGTGGTACACGAAACATCTCGGCTTCACTTTGCTCTCCAACGCCGCACCTGCATTCGCGGATGTCACGCGGGGGTCGTTACGGCTCCTGCTCAGCGGGCCGACGAGCTCGGCCGGGCGAGCGATGCGCGACGGCGATCGGCCTAGACCCGGCGGCTGGAATCGCATTCACCTCATCGTTGACGATCTTTCGGTGGAGGTGGCGCGATTGCGCGCGGCAGGGGTCCAATTTCGCAACGACATCGTGACAGGTCCGGGAGGATCGCAAATCTTGCTGATAGATCCATCCGGCAATTTCGTTGAGCTATTTCAGCCAGCCCGGCGGTAGACCGCTTGGGCAATGCGGCGCAACGTAGGCCGATGCGCGCCGTTATGGGGCCGCGCGCACCACTCTGCGTTCTCGCGTACGCGCAATCATTGACTGGCCAGTTCGCCTCCGGCTTCGCGGCCGAAGGCGCGCGCCCGGCAAGCCCCGACTCTCACCGTTGTTTTGTCTGGCCGATCTGAAATGGACGCGAAAGCAGGCCACCCGCGCGAGCAAAACTAGCCACTATTGCGCAGCCCTGCGGCTATCCCGTTGATGGTCAGGTGGATTGCCTGCACCACGCGCTCGTCGGTGTTGCCGGCCCGGTGACGCTTCAGCAGTTCGATCTGTACATGGTTGAGCGGATCGAGGTAGGGAAAGCGATTCCTGATCGAGCGCGCCAACAGGGGATTTTGGTCGAGCAATGCTTGCTGGCCGGTGATGGCGAGCAGCGTTTCGATCGTGGAGTGCCATTCGGCGCGCAGCCGTGGAAAGATAGCTTCGCGCAGTTCGGTGTCCTCGACAAGCTCCGCGTAGCGTGACGCGATTGCGATATTGCTCTTCGCCAGCACCATATCCATGTTCGAGAGCAGCGTTTGGAAAAACGGCCACTCACGATACATCTCCCGTAATATCTTCATGCCGTCCCGCGGCCGCGCGGCAAGCCAGGCCTTGATCGCCGTTCCGAACCCGTACCAGCCTGGCAGCATGAGCCGACATTGCGACCACCCGAAGACCCAAGGGATAGCGCGCAGATCCTCGAGACGCGTCGAGTTTTTGCGTGAGGCGGGACGGCTGCCGATATTTAGATTGGCGATTTCTCCGATGACGGTGGATTCCCAGAAATACCGATCGAACCCAGCGGTCTCGTACACGAGGTTCCGATACGCTCGATAGGCATGGTCGGAGAGTTCGTCCATGGCCGTGAGGTACTCTTCGCGCGGCACCGCTTGGTCTGGCTTCAGGAGCGTCGCCTCCAGGGAGGCGGCGGCAAGAATCTCGAGGTTTCGCCGACCCACCTCTGCTTGCGAATATTTCGCGGCGATCACCTCGCCCTGTTCGGTGATGCGGATCTGCCCTTGTACCGCCCCTGAGGGCTGCGCAAGGATGGCCTGATAACTCGGGCCGCCGCCACGGCCGACGGATCCGCCGCGGCCGTGGAACAGACGTAGCGTGATCCCGTGACGGCGGAACGTGTCGATGAGCGCGATTTCAGCCTTGTAGAGCTCCCAGCCCGAGGTCAGGAAGCCACCATCCTTGTTGCTGTCGGAGTAACCGAGCATCACCTCCTGTGCGCGACCACGATCTTCGAGGAGGCAGAGGTACTCCGGCATGGCGAAGAGTTCGCCCATTACGCTGCCGCAGTTGCGTAGATCGTCGATCGTCTCGAACAGCGGGACAATGTTTACATCCAGCTCCTGCTCGCGCGGCCGCAACAGTCCAGCCTCCTTGAGCAGCAGCCCTACCTCGAGAAGGTCCGAGACCCCGTTCGCCTTCGAGATCACGTAGTTGGGCACGGCGGCCTTGCCATAACGGCGGTGCGCTTCGGCGGCTTCGCGCAGGATCTTCAGCTCCGAGGCCGTATCCACGGAATAGCGCAGGAAAGGCGAAGCAAGCAGTCGCGCTGTCTTAAGTTCCTCGCGCAACAGGGGGATGCGGGCAGCTTCCGGGAGGCCGGCATAATTCGAGGCAGTGCAAGTTGTCTCAAACAGCTCGCCCACCGTGCGCTCATGCACCTCGGAATTCTGGCGCAGGTCAATCCCCGCGAGATGGAAGCCGAAAGTGTCGGCCGCGCGACGCAGGCTGCGCAGCCGACCACGCGCCAGCATCGCAGAGCCGTTCGCCATGAGTGAACGATAAAGAAT
>VAZM01000525.1:0-425 GCA_005883135.1 Alphaproteobacteria bacterium | reverse complement strand
CCTGTCCCAACCCCCGCACCGTCGCGGCCAGGCGCGCATAGATACCAGAGACAGCTAGACGATAAGGTTCGTTGCGGCGCTGCGGCGAGCGATCAGGCGAGCGCTCCGCTAAATCCTTCAGCTGATCGGATACCGTGACCAGCCTCGCATCGAGCGATAGTTCCCTGCCTAAAAGATGCACCTCATCTAGATAGAATATGAGGGCGCGTTCGCTCTGCATTCCCAACGCTTGTCGCAGCACCTCGGCTGTGACGAAGGGATTGCCGTCGCGATCACCGCCGATCCAGCTTCCAACGCGCAGGAACGAGGGTAGCTCGAAGTTTTCCCATGCGCGATCGATCGAAACAAGTTGGTCTTCCAGCGCCGCGTAGAAGCGAGGCAGCTCGTGCAGAAAAGTGTAGTCGTAGTAGGACAGCCCGTTAGCT
>VAZM01000127.1:503-23979 GCA_005883135.1 Alphaproteobacteria bacterium | reverse complement strand
GCCCTTCTCCGCCGAAACCTTCGTCAGCGCAGCCGTCAATGTCGTCTTCCCGTGGTCCACGTGACCGATCGTCCCGACATTGCAATGCGGCTTCGTCCGTTCAAATTTCTGCTTGGCCATAGCTCGGCTCCTTTGGCACCTTTCTTAACTAAGCTGCGATCCCCAACGGGATCCTTCGGTTTGTCTGATGCTCATCATGTTCGCGCCATCCTCCGAGGCTTCAGGCGAACTTCGCTTGGATCTCGGCGGCGACCGCCTGCGGCACCTGTTCATAGTGATCGAATTGCATGGTGAAGGTGGCGCGCCCCTGCGACATCGAGCGCAGATTGCTCACATAGCCGAACATGTTGGCGAGCGGCACCATCGCGTTTATGACGTTGGCGTTGCCGCGCACGTCCTGGCCCTGAATCTGCCCGCGACGCGAGTTGAGATCGCCGATCACCGACCCCGTATAGTCCTCGGGCGTCACCACCTCGACCTTCATGACCGGCTCCAGCAGAACCGGCGAGCCTTTTTGCAAGGCCTCGCGCAACGCCGACCGCGCGCAAATTTCGAAGGCAAGCGCCGATGAGTCGACGTCGTGGTAAGCGCCGTCGATCAGCGCCACTTTGAGGTCGACGACGGGGAAACCGGCCAGTACGCCGGAGCCCAGCACGGATTCGAGGCCCTTCTCGACTCCGGGAACGTACTCCTTCGGCACGCTGCCGCCGATGATTTGGTTTTCAAACATAAAGCCGCCCGCGGGGGGCAACGGTTCGGCGATGATCTTGACGCGAGCGAACTGCCCGGCCCCGCCGGTCTGCTTCTTGTGGGTATAGTCGACCGTGACTGGCTTGCTGATCTTCTCGCGATAGGCCACCTGCGGCGCGCCGATATTGGCGTCGACCTTGTAGGTCCGTTTGAGGATGTCGACCTTGATATCGAGATGCAGCTCGCCCATGCCTTTGAGAATGGTCTGGCCCGATTCCTGGTCGGTGGTGACACGGAACGAGGGGTCCTCGGCCACGAGCTTGGCGAGGGCAACGCCGAGTTTCTCCTGATCCGCTTTCGACTTTGGCTCGATTGCGATCTCGATCACGGGATCGGGGAACTCCATCTTCTCCAGAATGACCGGCTTCTGCGAGTCGCAAAGCGTGTCGCCGGTACGCACCTCCTTGAGGCCGGCGAGCGCGACGATGTCGCCGGCAAAGGCTTCCTTGATGTCCTCGCGATTGTTCGCGTGCATCAGCAGCATGCGGCCGATGCGTTCCCGGCGATCCTTGGTGGAATTGATCACGCCAGTGCCGCTTTCGAGACGCCCCGAATAGATACGGCAGAAGGTGATGGTGCCAACGAAAGGATCGTCCATGATCTTGAAGGCAAGCAGGGCCATCGGCTCGCTGTCCGAGGCCTTGCGCACGACTTCATTGCCTTTGCTGTCGATGCCCTTGATCGGCGGCACGTCGAGCGGTGAGGGCAAGTAATCGACCACCGCGTCGAGCAGCGGCTGCACCCCTTTGTTCTTGAAGGCGGAGCCGGCGAACACGGGGAAGAACGCGCCCGTGATCACCGCCTTGCGAATGAGGCCCTTTAGGGTCGCTTCGTCGGGTTCTTTGCCCTCGAGGTAGGCGGTCATGGCGCCGTCGTCGAGTTCGACCGCGGCCTCGATCATCCGCTCGCGATATTGCTTGGCCTGCTCGAGCATGTCGGCCGGGATTTCGACGTCGTGATACTTGGCGCCCAGCGTCTCGTCGTCCCAAACCACACCGACCATACGCACGAGGTCGACAACGCCCTTGAACTGGTTCTCGCTCCCGATCGGAAGCTGGATTGCTACCGGCTTGGCGCCCAATCGTTCGACGATGTCATCGAGGCAGCGGAAGAAATCCGCGCCGATCTTGTCCATCTTGTTGCAAAACACAATGCGGGGAACTTTGTACTTGTCGCCCTGTCGCCACACCGTCTCGGTCTGCGGCTCGACGCCCTGGTTGCTGTCGAGCACGCATACCGCACCATCGAGCACGCGCAAGCTTCGTTCCACTTCGATGGTGAAATCGACGTGGCCGGGCGTGTCGATGATGTTGAGGCGCTTGTTTCTCCAAAACGCCGTGGTCGCGGCCGAGGTGATGGTGATGCCGCGCTCCTGCTCCTGCTCCATCCAGTCCATGGTCGCGGCGCCTTCATGCACCTCGCCCATTTTGTGGCTCTTGCCGGTGTAGTAGAGGATCCGCTCCGTCGTCGTCGTCTTTCCGGCATCGATGTGGGCCATGATGCCGAAATTGCGGTAGTCCTCGATGGGATGGCTGCGGGGCATAGGCGGCTACGTCCTGATCTCTTGCTGGCCGTCACCAGCGATAATGCGAAAACGCCCGGTTGGCCTCCGCCATGCGGTGCGTATCCTCGCGCTTCTTGACGGCGTTGCCCCTGCCATTCGACGCGTCAAGCAGCTCGGCGGAGAGCCGCTCCGTCATCGTCTTTTCGTTGCGGTCGCGCGCGGCCGAGATGATCCAGCGGATGCCGAGCGCCTGCCGGCGCGTCGTGCGAACCTCGACCGGCACCTGGTAGGTCGCCCCGCCGACGCGGCGCGAGCGGACCTCGATGCTCGGCATGACGTTTTCGAGTGCCTGCTCGAAGACGGAGACGGGATTCTGCTTGGTCTTGCCCTCGATGAGGTCGAGCGCGCCGTAGACGATGCTCTCGGCCACCGACTTCTTGCCGGCGCGCATGATCACGTTCATGAACTTCGAGACCACCAGATTCCCGTACTTCGGGTCCGGGTTGATCTCTCGCTTCTCGGCACTATGACGGCGGGACATCGGTGTTTCTCAATCGTTCGGTCAGGTCGGACTTCTTGCGGCCATCCACGTCTTGCCTCTCAGGTTCGCCGGGTCTCGCGCCGCTCGCCCGGGCATCTGCGCAAAGAGGCCGAATTACTTCGGCCTCTTTGCTCCATATTTGGAGCGCCTTTGCTTGCGATTCTTCACGCCTTGGGTGTCGAGCACGCCGCGCACGATGTGGTAGCGCACGCCCGGCAGGTCCTTCACGCGCCCGCCGCGGATCATCACGACCGAGTGCTCCTGCAGATTATGGCCCTCGCCCGGGATATAGCCGATCACCTCGAACCCGTTGGTAAGTCGCACCTTGGCAACCTTGCGCAAGGCCGAGTTCGGCTTCTTCGGCGTGTTGGTGTAAACCCGAGTGCACACGCCGCGCTTCTGCGGGCTCTGCTGCAGCGCCGGCACCTTCTTCTTCGCGCGTTGCGTGACTCGCGGGTTGCGGATCAGCTGGTTGATGGTCGGCATCGTCTCGCCTGTTCGCCTTCGCTTTCCTGTCCCCGCGGAGCGGGCGAGGAACGGTTCATCCCAACGCGCATAACGGAAGAGCGCCTTGCGCTTGCGGTGCGTTTGGCGCTCACCCGTTTCGCAGAGGACCGGCCCGCGCGGGCGGGGCGGTCATGGACCTTCTCGTCTGACAGCCGTCAGAGGCAGCGTCTGAGCTTCATCTATCGAGGCTGGTGACACCCACCCGCCGCCGGAAGAGAGCAAGATCTCAACGGTTTAGCGGGCCGGGGACGCCGTTCCGAACAAGCGAAGCTCACCGCCTGCCGAAAAGTGGGCGGTATGTATCGGCGGGGAGGCGCGAAGTCAAGGCGCAAAGGCCGAAATATCGAGGTTTTCAGCGGGTTGCGGCGATCAGGCGGCCGCCTTCACCAACCGCGCGACCTCGCGGCGTACCAGGTTGCAATAGACGCCTTTGCTGCGCACTAGATCCTGCGGCGGCCCATCCTCGCACACCTGTCCCGCCTGCAAGACGACGATCCGGTCGAAATTGCGCAACGTCGACAGCCGATGTGCGATTGCGATGACGGTGCGGCCGCCCATCAAGCGATCCAAGGCATCGCGCACCGCCTCCTCGGATTCGCTGTCGAGCGCTGAGGTTGCCTCATCGAGGAGCAGAATCGGCGCGTCCTTCAGGAAGGCACGGGCAATGCCGATGCGCTGGCGCTGCCCCGGGGACAGCTTGATACCGCGGTCGCCGACGATGGTTGCCGGCCCCTCGGGGAGTTTTTCGATGAAGTCCTCGCAATTGGCCGCGGTGATCGCCGCGCGTACGTCCGCGTCCGATGCTTCCGGCCGGCCGTAGCGGATGTTCTCCATGATCGAACGATGAAACAGCGATATGTCCTGTGGCACGACGGCGATGGCCGAGCGCAAGCTCTCCTGCGTCACCCGGCAAACATCTTGACCGCCAATGAGAATGCGCCCGCCCTGGACGTCATAGAAGCGCTGCAGCAGCAGGAAGAGGGTGGATTTGCCGCAGCCCGACTGCCCCACCAGGCCGACGCGCTGGCCGGGTTCGATCGGCAGGCTAAAGTCGCTGAATACTCTTCGTCCGTCGGGGTAGCAGAAGTCGATATGCTCGAACTCGACGGTGGCGCCCGATCGCACCAGCGAGGTCGCCTGCGGATGGTCACGCAAATGATGCGGCACCAACAGCGTTCCCAGCGCCTCCGAAAGGCGCGCCAGATGCTGCGTAACGTCGACCAACGCGACGGCGAGATCCCGCGTCGCGTGCAGGATCGAAAGCCCGAGCGTACACACCAGCACCACATCGCCCGCGGTCGCGGCGCCGTTCTCCCAAAGCACGATCGCCCAGCCCAATAAAGCGATAATCAAAACGACGGTGACGACGGCGTGGAACAGACGCAGTTTCTCGAGATAGAGAAGACTGCGTCGGCGCGCCGTCATCTCCCGGTCGATAGTGACATCGAGCCGGCTGTGTTCGCGACCGAGCCCGCAGAACGACCAAACCAGGGGCATATTGCCGACGACATCCACCATCTCGCCATCGACCGCCGCGGCGCGGTTGGCGAACTCGTGGTGGAGCGGCCGGCCCGCGGCGGCAAGGCGGAACATCGCTATGACCAGAATACCGGCGAGGCCCAGCAACACGGCCGCCATCGGCACGCTCACCGTCACGACGAATGCGATGGCTATCAGCGTCGCCATGCATGGCGGCATGACGTTCCACATCGACATGTTCTGCAGCGTGAAGACTGCGTTTGACGTCGCAGTGATGCGGCTGGTCAACGTGCCCGGCATGCGCTCAGCAAAATAGCTCGGCGCATGCCCGGTCAGGTGCCGGAACAGATCGCGGCGCAGGTCGCCGGTCACGGCAACGAAGGTGTAGCTGGCAATCCAGCACGCAACGCGCCAAAGAAAGTTGTCGGCCGCAATCAGCGCCGCCAGGAGCGCGAAACCGAGCCACGCGTCTTTCGCATGGGAGGTAAGCCCGCTGGCGAGCGTGTCGACCAGGACCTTCACGCCATACTGGGCACCGACCGAGCAAGCGACTGCCGCGACGACAGCGGTGAAGATGGCGGCATGGGCAAGCGGCCGCCTTCTGACGTAGCGGGCGAGAAACGCAAGGGGGCGATCGCTGTACCGACAAGCGTTTTGCATTGCGGCCGGAACTCTCCCAGTGGGCGTGACGCACGCGCTACTGAGTTCCTGCAACGCAAGAACCGGCCCTCGGGTTCCCCGGGAACCGGGCTAGATAAAAACAGCTTGCAGCGGTGGGAAGCTACCGGAGGAGTGAGGTTACCGAGGCGAGCTCGATCATGATTGCATCGGCCAAGGCGCAGCCTTGGGTTGCTTCGAATCGGGCCGGGTCTCCGGCAGTAGCAGCCAGACCAAGGCCACCCCACAGCCGGCAACAGACGCAAGGCTGAAAAACGCGATGCTGCTGCCGAAATGATCGCTTGCATAACCGGCGAGGCTCGTGCTCAGCGCCGCACCGATACCTACGGCGCTGCCGACAATGCCGAGTCCGAGGTTGAAGCGTCCGGTGCCGCGCGTGATATCTGCGACAACGAGCGGCAGGACGACCCCCAGAATTGCCGCGCAGACTCCATCCAGGACCTGCACGGCAACGACCAGATACGGACTGGTCACGAAAGCGAACAGCACCCCCCGCGCCGCCAAGGCTGCAAAGCAAAGGAACAACAAGGGCCGTCGCCCCCACGAGTCGGCGAGGCGACCGATCCAAGGAGCAAATCCTGCGACGACGAGTTGCGGCACGACGATGCAGGCGCCGATCAACGTCGTTGCCCATTGGCTCGAGCGCAGCGTCAGAATGCCGCCCATGAGCGGGAGCATCGCCGCGTTGGCAAGCTGAAACAGCAGAATACAGGCCGCGAATATCAAGAGCCGGCGCTCGCGCAGCACTTGACGCACGCTGACCGTTGCGGTTGCGCCATTCGTGTTGAGGGGGCGTTCGATCCGATCCAGGCGAATGCGGCCAAGCGCCCATATCGCCGGTGCGGCAAGGGCGGCAGTGAGAAAAAATACTGCCTGACTGGAGATGAGGTAGCCGCATACGCCCATGGCCGCGGCGGCGAATCCGTTGCCGATCGAGGCGAAACGGGCGTTGCGGCCGAGCCGCGTCCCTAACGCGGCGTGCCCGACGAGACCCAGACTGATTGCGGCGATCACCGGTCCGAGCACGCAGCTCGCACCCGCGTGCAGGACGCGCGCTGCCATGACGACCAAGAAAGTGGGCCAGATCGCCAGCGCGAGTGCGCTCAAGCAAATCGCCCCCACCGCGATGACCGCGACCAGCCGTGCCGAGCGCATCGCATCGACCAGCGCGCCTCCGGGCATCTGGCAGGCGAGCGCCACCAGTCCGCCCGCGGTCAACACCAGCCCGATGTCGAACTGCGTCCAGGCGTGCGCGGTCAGATAGATCGCTACGAAAGGACCGAAGCCGGTCTGGATGTCGGCGAGGAAGAAGGTGAACAAGTCGAGGCCGCGCGCGCTGGCGTGCCCGACCGCGTCGCGGGTTGCGGGCGCGCTCTGCTGCCCGGCCACCGGCGACACGAAGCCTGCCTCGGCGCGGCGGCCAAGCCGGCCACCGTCAAATTCTAATGCTAGCGCTGACAGCCCCGATCCCTCCGGCGCCGCAGGGGAGTCACGGCGTCGGTTTTGACCGACTGCCCCGCGCAATCGGCCACCCCTCGTCTCCTCCGGCGCCCCACACCGGCCTCAAGCCTGACGCGGGACGTCGCAGTCGTGCTTGGCGTAAGAGTCAGAGTGCGCAAAGGCGGCAATTTTGAGAAGCCGCCTGTGAGTTCCGGAAAAATCGGTATTATGGGAGGGCGAGATTTTCCTCGGTCACCCACGGCAATGTGGAACTTTCGCGGGTGGGGACCGTTTGGCGCGCATGGCGGAGCACGCGATTCATCCTCCGATCCACCTTGTCACGCATCCCGACGAGCCGATTCGTTCGCTCGAAGCCGCAGCCAAGGTCATTCGCCGGCACGCTGGCGAATTACCTCGACCGCAACGCGCAGGTCTGCTGCAACAGCTTAAGCACGCCTCGACGCTGCAAGAGGCCGAGGCCGCTGGCAACGCCTTTCGCGCCTGGGCGGAAGCCCAAGGCCTGCTCCTGGTCCCGCCGGAAGACGGAAAGCGCGCCTAAGCCGAGATCTCGAGCTAGGTTCCCTCGCCCGAGATGAGGCGCACGCGTTCAAAGCTCATTTGCGCTCGAGAATCGACGCGATCGCTTTGACCTGATTGCGTGCGTAAACCGGCAGTCCCGCGCTGATCGAGTTGCCGCTATTGAACGAGCTTTTGCCGGCGAGCACCTGGGCGGGCACCAGGTTACGCAGCACCGGAACTTTCACGAATTCCTTCTTCTTCGCCAACACGCCGCTTTCGACGGCCAACGCTATGAATACGGTGACAACCGTTTGTTTCGCGTCGGTCGGATGGGCCTGAAAGAGGGCGAGCAATTTGCCGAATTGCATCACCTGGTTGATGTAGAAGATGTTCTGCTCGAGCGCGCCGGAGGGCGGCGTATCGAGCCCGGTCAGGTTTGCAAGACCCATCTCGGCGACCTCCGCGGCCGGCCGAAACGTGAGCTCGCTCTCGAATTCGAGATAATCCGGGATCTTCTTCGCACCTTCCCTGAGCTTATTGGCGATCTTGATGCCGATCGGCAGTTTACCCTCGAACTGGTAGCGCGAGTGGATGCAGATTGTCACCGGCCTCGCTTCACACCATCGCCGCAGCGGGTGCTGGTTGTGCGCGGCGCGCGGGTCCTTGGCAGAAATTGCCTCGGCCGGGGTGATCAGATTGTGTTTAACCGCCGGATCGATGCGCTCCACGAAAGGCAGGCTCACGAAACTTGCCAGGTCGATCGATTCGGGCGGCCGCGCGAGCGCAAAGCGCGCTTCCCCGACGTACATGTGGAGCTTTTCCTTGAAGCGCTTGCGCACACCGTCGACGGTGGCCTCCACCGTCGGTTCGAGATAACTCGGAAACGGCGTCAAAAACTGCTTTTCGACCGGTCGGGCCTGCGCCCAGTCCTCGAAGCGGATGAGACCGACATCAGGATCGATCAGTTCGTCGCTGGGCCGGTCGACGAACGCAATCGTTTTAGGCTTGAGCCCTTCGACGGCGAGTGCGGCGAGGGAGGTCGCCTCTTCGATGCGAAATTCTTGCGTCTGTCCCCGAGCGCTCGACGCCGCCGCAAGTGCGGCGAACGCCAGCAGGAAGGCAAAACGGTTCGGGGTGCGACTCATGGGGACTTCAGTAGGATGGCCGATTGCCCCAGATATATCCAGGATCGACGCGCTGCGGTGTTTGGTACTCGCGCCCGTAGGGATCGCGTGGCGGCTGCGCCTGGTATCGAGGATCACGTCCATAAGGACTGGATTGGCCGTAGTAATATTGCTGCCCTTGCGACCGCGGATCCCGCGGAGCGGGAACATAGCGGCCGTTGCCGTCGTAATAGTAGTAGCCGCCGCGCTGCTCGTACGCGCCATAGCCGTAGGGATTGGGCGCCACGCTGTAGTAACCACGCTCCCCGTAAGCATCCCCGCGCGCGACCAACTGATATTGCGTATCGAGGATGTGTCCGTTGCGGTCGGTGCGGAAGCATTCGGTGATGGCCCGTCCGCCGCCAGCCTGCATCTCGCCGGAGTCCAAATCGATCGATTTGCATGCGAGATGGCGTTTGGCCTCCGGCGACGGCGGGGCTAGCGCGGCTCTGGGGGCGACATTGGCATCGGCACCGCGATGTGACCCCCAGTCGCCCCGCCGCCGAGGGTGCGCCGCTTGCCGGCCGCGTTGTCGTAGCCGATCCAGACCGCGACGGTCACGTCGTTGCTGAAGCCGATGAACCAGGCGTCGTTTTCATCGTCAGAGGTGCCGGTTTTGCCGGCAACATAGGGAGCCAGACCGGAGATCGAGCGCGCCGTGCCCCGGGCCAGCACGCCCTGCAACATGGTTTTGAGCTGATAGAAGGCGGCATGATCGACCGAAGAAACCATGACCGACGACTTCGGATCGTACCGATAAATCACCGTGCCGTTGCGCTCGATCGAATCGATCGCGTGCGGCGCAGGGTGCAGGCCTTCGTTCGCGATGGTGGCGTAGAATGCCGCGAGATCGATCGGCCGCACCGGTTCAGCACCGAGCACGAACGGGTAGTACCGCAAACATTCGCGATAGATCTGCGCTTCCAGTGCGAGCTTGCACAGGCGATCGAGACTCGCTTCCGGGCTGCTCTCAATGCCGCCGTCCAACAGGTGAACGGTGGCGAGATTGCGCGAATTCTCGAGCGCCCGGCGCAACGTGAGGACACCCCCGTATCCGCCGTCGTAGTTCTTCGGTGTCCAGTAATCGCGCTCGCGGACGCGTCCGCCGCCGAGCGGCGGAAGCGTGATCGGGTCGTCGCTGACGAGGGTGTTAGGCTGGAGGCCGTTCTGTAAGGCGGCGAGATAACTCAGCGGCTTGATGGCTGAGCCCGGCTGCCGCACCGCCTGGGTGGCGCGATTGAGCTGGCTCAGCGGATACGAGAAGCCGCCGGCTAGGGCAAGGATCCGGCCGGTCCGGTTTTCCAGGACGACCACGGTTCCCTGCACCAACGGGCGCACGCGCAACTCCGCGCGCGCGGCACCCTTGCCTTTGCTCTCGGCGAGCCGGACCAGGACCACATCGTAAACGGCGAGCTTGCGTTGAGCGGCCCCGTTGTCGACCGAGAGCGGCAGAACGCGCCCGTCGGTCAGGCCAACCCGCCAAGCTCCTCCCTTCCCGCTCGGCTTCTCCAGCACGATCGCCGGCGTCCAGTGCACGTCGTAGAGCGGCAGCCGCGCATTGGCGAGCGCGCGCTGCCAAGCCGGCCGTCTGTCGCCGGCCTTCTTCTCCGCTTCCGTGCGCTGAATGGCTTGACCGAGATTAGCCTCGGCCGAGCGGAACTGGACGCGCCCGGCGCTGCGTTCGTAGCGGGAGAGTCCCTCCTGCAAGGCTGCTTCCACCGCCCGCTGCAATTGCGGATTGATGGTCGAGCGTACCGTGTAGGAGTGCGACGTGATTGCCTCGATACCCGCGAGCGACTTTGCTTCGCGCGCAACCTGATCGACGAAATGAAAGCCAATGTCGCGGCGCGGGCGCTCGTATGCGACGAGCTTCGGCAGGGCGGGCAATCCGCGCCCGCCCGACTGATCGACGGCGATCGCGCCGTCCTCCTGGAGCCGGCTGAGAACGTAGGCCAACCGTTCCTGCGCGCGGGCGGGATGCCGGTCGGGGTTGAAATAGTTCGGCCCCTTCGTCAGTCCGGCAAGAAGCGCGCCCTCCTCGAGCGTGAGTTCCTTCGCCGGCTTGCCGAAATAGCTGCGCGCCGCGAGCTCGATGCCCCACGAGCCCCGGCCGAGATAGACGGAATTGAGATAAAGCTCGAGGATCTCCGCCTTGCTCAGCGTCTGCTCGACCCGCGATGCCACGATCATCTCGCGGATCTTGCGCTCGTAGGTCAGATCTTCGCCGACCAGCAAATTCTTGACGATTTGCTGGGTGATGGTCGAGCCGCCCTGCGGCCGGCCGGATGCGGCGAGATTGCCGATGAAGGCGCGGATCAAGCCGCGCTCGTCGATCCCCTTGTGTTGATAGAAGCGTCGATCCTCGGCCGCGAGAAAAGCCTTCTGCACGTGCTCCGGGATGTCGGCAAGCGCCACCCAGACTCGCCGTTGGTTCTCCTCGAATACCTCGGCGAAACGCTCGCCACGCCGGTCGAGGACGACGCTCGCGCCGGGCAGCCGCATGCCCTTGAGCTTGGTATGATCGGGCAGATCGGCACTCGCCTTGTTGTAGAAATCGATCACGTCGCCAAGATCCACCGCCGGTACAGCGACGGGCTCGTTCTTGCAGAACTGCCGATATGCGGTTTGCAGGTCGGCGAAATTGATGCCGTGAAACGCCTTGTTCTCGCCGGCAACGGCCTGCGGGTCGTCCATCGCGGTGGCAATGAGGTCCTCGAGGTTGATGTCCTCGATGTCGAAGGCTTTGCGCATGTGGGTGCAGCCCGCGCGCAAGAGCTGCGCCACGAGCTGCTGATCCTGGGTGCGCTCGAAGCGCGTCTTCACCTCATCCGGCGCAGTCGTGACCTGACTGAGCGCCAGCGCGGTCGCAAAGATCTTGACCAGAATCGATTCCATCGGCAGGTGCGGCGGCCAAAGCCAAAGGCGAGAACTGCCCCCCCTTAAATCAGCGATACAAAATGGCTTTTTGCGGTGTCTAGTTCCGTCCGCGAGTAAATTTAGTTGTCGGCTCCTGCGTCTGCGGTCGGTCCGCCGGCCGACACACATCGGACAAACCGTCGCTCGGCGGAAACATCCTATTGAAAAATAGCACTAAAGTTCGGACGGCGGCGCGAACCGCCTCGCGCCAGAGCAGCGAATATCGGCAGAGACGAGAAAAGCCCGCCGCCGCCGACGACATCACAAACGAAGGAGGGGCCGCCCGAAGGCGGCCCCTCTGACGCGGCGAATCGAACTTGCGATCGCGATAGCTACTCGGCAGCCGGCAATTGCGCCGGTTGCGCGGCCTCCGCCGCCGCGGCTTTGGCAGCCGCCTCCTTCTCGCGCTCCTCGAGGATGAGCGCATCGCGCTTGCTGGCGACCTCGCGCAAGCCGTTCATCATGGCGCCGGTGCCCGCCGGTATCAGGCGGCCGACGATGACGTTCTCCTTGAGCCCTTCGAGCGTGTCGATCTTGCCATTGACCGCCGCCTCGGTGAGCACGCGCGTGGTCTCCTGGAACGAAGCCGCCGAGATGAACGACCGCGTTTGCAGCGAAGCCTTGGTGATGCCGAGAAGCACCGGATGGCCGACGGCCGGCTTCTTGCCCTCCTCGTTCGCCCGCGCATTGATCTCGTCGAGCTCGATCTTGTCGATCTGCTCGCCTTGGATCAGATCGGTTTCGCCCGCATCGTCGATCTCGACCTTCTGCAGCATCTGGCGAACGATCACCTCGATGTGCTTGTCGTTGATCGAGACGCCCTGCAACCGATAGACGTCCTGGATCTCGTTGACCAGATATGCAGCGAGTTCCTCGACGCCCTTGATCGCCAGAATGTCGTGCGGCGCCGGGTTGCCTTCGACGATGGCGTCGCCCTTCTCGATGACGTCGCCGTCCTGCAGGTGGACGTGCTTGCCCTTGGGGATCAGGTACTCCTTGGGCTCTTCGCCTTGATCGGCCGGCTCGATGATGACGCGACGCTTGTTCTTGTAGTCGCGGCCGAAGCGGATCGTGCCGGAGATCTCGGCGATGATGGCGGCTTCCTTCGGCCGGCGCGCCTCGAACAGCTCCGCCACCCTCGGCAAGCCGCCGGTGATGTCGCGGGTCTTGGCGCTCTCGGTGGGAATGCGCGCGATAACGTCGCCCGCCTTCACCTGCGTCCCTGGATCGACCGAGATAATGGCGTCGACCGCGAGCTGGTAGCGCGCCTCGCCGCCGCGGGCAAGCTTCAAGACCTTGTTGTTCTTGTCCTTGATCACGATCGCCGGGTGCAGGTCCACCCCGCGGCTGGTGCGCCAGTCGGTCACGACGCGCTTGGCGATGCCGGTCGACTCGTCGAGCGCCTCCGACATCGACTGGCCCTCGACCAGGTCCTCGAACCCGATCGTGCCCTCGACCTCGGTGAGGATCGGCCGGGTATACGGATCCCACTCCGCGATCCGCTGGCCGCGCCTGATCTTGTCGTCGTCGTCGACCAGCAAGCGCGCGGTACGGATCCCATTGGACGAACGTTTCGCCCTTCTTCACGTGGCCTTCATCAGGAATGGAAATGACCGCTCCGATAACCACGACGTGATTTTCAAGCTCGCGTCCATCCTCGCTGATAACCGAGACGGACCCGTTTTTGTTCAAGACGATGTTGTTTCCGTCTTCGAGCTCGACCAGGCGCAGGTCGTTGTAGCGCAGCTTGCCTTCGAACTTGGCCTTGATCTGCGGCTGCTTGAACACCTGCGAAGCCGTGCCGCCGATGTGGAACGTGCGCATGGTGAGCTGGGTGCCCGGCTCGCCGATGGACTGCGCGGCAATGACGCCCACCGCCTCGCCCATGTTGACCGGCGTGCCGCGGGCAAGATCGCGCCCGTAGCATTTGGCGCACACCCCGCCGGTGGTCTCGCAGGTGAGCACCGAACGGATGCGCAATTCCTGCACGCCGGAGGTCTTGATGGCCTCGACCTGCGGCTCCTCCAGCAGCGTGCCCTTCTCGACGATGACCTCGTGGGAAGAGGGATCGCGCACATCCTCCGCGGTGGTGCGGCCGAGGACACGGCTCTCGAGCGACGCCACGACGGTGCCGGCATCGATGATGGCGCGCACCTTGATGCCGCGAATGGTGCCGCAGTCCTCGTCGGTGATGATGCAGTCCTGGGCGACGTCGACCAGGCGGCGCGTCAGATAGCCGGAGTTGGCGGTCTTCAGCGCGGTATCGGCGTGAGGTAACCCGAGTTGGCTGTCTTGAGCGCGGTGTCGGCCAAGCCCTTGCGCGCGCCGTGCGTCGAGTTGACGTACTCGATTACCGTGAGGCCTTCCTTGAAGTTGCTAATGATCGGGCTCTCGATGATCTCGCCCGACGGCTTGGCCATCAGGCCGCGCATGCCGGCGAGCTGGCGCATCTGCTGCGGCGAACCACGCGCGCCGGAATGCGCCATCATGTAGATCGAGTTGACCTGGGCAGCGTGTCCACCGCCGTCGACGCGCTCAACCGAGGAAATCTGACGCATCATTTCGTCGGCGATCTGGTCGGTGGCTTTCGACCAGGCATCGACCACCTTGTTGTACTTCTCGCCCTGGGTGATCAGGCCGTCGTTGTACTGCTGCTCGAACTCCTTCGCGAGCGTGCGGGTCTGGTCGATGATTTTCCACTTGCTGCTCGGAACCACCATATCGTCCTTGCCGAAGGAAATGCCGGCCTTGAAGGCATGGTGGAAGCCAAGCGCCATGATCCGGTCGCAGAAGATCACCGTCTCCTTCTGCCCGCAGTGGCGGTAGACCTGATCGATCATGCTGGAGATTTCTCGCTTGGTCATGAGCTTGTTCACAAGCTCGAAGGAAATCTTCGAACTCCTCGGCAGCACCTCGCCGAGCATCACGCGGCCGGCCGTGGTCACGAAGTCTCGACGCAAGGGCTTGCCCTGCTCGTCGATCCCTTCCCAATAATACTTGATCTTCGTGTGCAGCCCGATCGCTTTCTCGCTCAGCGCGTGCTCGATTTCCTCAGCATTCCTGTAAACGGCGCGGATGATGTTCTTCTTCTTCGAGTCGCGCTTGAGGTCCTCCTCGGAATGCAGCTCTACCTTCCACTCGCGCGGATCGCCTTCACTCATGATCGACAGATAGTAGAGGCCAAGCACGATGTCCTGCGACGGCACGATGATCGGAGAGCCGTTGGCGGGGTGCAGAATATTGTTGGTCGACATCATCAAGACGCGCGCCTCGAGCTGCGCCTCGAGCGACAGCGGCACGTGCACGGCCATCTGGTCGCCGTCGAAATCGGCGTTGAAGGCCGCGCAGACGAGTGGGTGGAGTTGGATCGCCTTGCCCTCGATCAGCACCGGCTCGAATGCCTGGATGCCGAGGCGGTGGAGCGTCGGCGCGCGGTTGAGCAGCACCGGGTGCTCGCGAATCACTTCCTCGAGGATGTCCCACACCTCCGGCACCTCCTGCTCGACCAGGCGCTTCGCCGCCTTGATGGTCGTGGCCAAGCCCAATAGCTCGAGCTTGTTGAAGATGAAAGGCTTGAACAATTCCAGCGCCATCTTCTTCGGCAGGCCGCACTGGTGCAGCTTGAGCTGCGGGCCGACCACGATGACCGAGCGGCCGGAGTAGTCGACGCGCTTGCCGAGCAGGTTCTGGCGGAAGCGGCCGCCCTTGCCCTTGATCATGTCGGCGAGCGACTTGAGCGGGCGCTTGTTGGCGCCGGTCATCGCCTTGCCGCGGCGGCCGTTGTCGAGCAGCGAGTCGACGGCCTCCTGCAGCATGCGCTTCTCGTTGCGCACGATGATCTCGGGGGCCTTGAGCTCCAGCAGGCGCTTCAGGCGGTTGTTGCGGTTGATGACGCGGCGGTAGAGGTCGTTCAGGTCGGAGGTCGCGAAGCGGCCGCCGTCGAGCTGCACCATCGGGCGGAGCTCCGGCGGGATGACAGGCACGGCCTCGAGGATCATGTGCTCGGGCTTGTTGTCCGAGTTGATGAACGCGGACACGACCTTCAGGCGCTTGACCGCGCGCGACTGCTTCTGGCCCTTCGAGGTCTTGACCTGCTCCTCGAGGTCCTCGCGCTCGGCGTCCAGGTCGACCTGCTGGAGCAGGTCGCGGACGGCCTCCGCGCCCATGCCGCCGCGGAAGTACTCACCGAAGCCGAACGGCGAGCCGAAGCGGTCCTTGAGCTCACGGAAGAGCGTCTCGTCGGCGATGACCTGCTTGACCTCCATGTTCTGGAAGAGGTCCCAGACGTCGCGCATGCGCTGCGCGGCGTCCTCGATGTAGGCCTCGGTGTCCGAGATGTCCGCGTCGAACTGCTTGCGGATCTCCTTCTCCATCTTCTCGCGCTCGTCGTCGGAGAGCTTCTTGAGGTTCACGTCGAGCGTGTCGGCCCAGAGCAGGTCGTCGTCCGAGAAGCCGGTCTGCTTGCCGGACTTCAGGTACTCGAGCCGGCGCTCGAGCGACTCGTTCAGCTCCTGGACGCGCTCCTCCTTCTCGGCGTCGTAGGAGTCGACGACCTTCTGGACTTCCTTCTCGAGCTTCTTGGTGTCCTTGGTCCGGGCCTCCTGGTCCACCCAGGTGACCATCGAGGCCGCGAAGTAGAGGACCTTCTCGAGCTCCTTGGGAGCCATGTCGATCAGGTAGCCGATCCGCGACGGGACGCCCTTGAAGAACCAGATGTGGGAGACCGGCGCGGCCAGGTCCACGTGGCCCATCCGCTCGCGGCGGACCTTGGAGCGCGTGACCTCCACGCCGCAGCGCTCGCAGACGATGCCCTTGTAGCGGACCCGCTTGTACTTGCCGCAGTAGCACTCCCAGTCCTTGGTCGGACCGAAGATCCGCTCGCAGAAGAGCCCATCCTTCTCGGGCTTGAGCGTGCGGTAGTTGATGGTCTCCGGCTTGGTTACCTCGCCGGAGGACCAGCTGCGGATCTGCTTCGAGCTCGCGAGCCCGATGCTGATGGCGTCGAAATTGTTTATGTCGATCAAGGCGGGCCTCAGTCCTTCTTTTCGATCATCTCGGCGTCCTGCTCGGCGGCCGACTCATCGGTCTGGCCCCCTTCGCCCTCCGCCTCGGTCTTCTCTTCGTTCTCGTCGGCCGCTCCGCCGTCCGTCGCGCGGACGCCGCTCAGGTCGATCCCGAGCTCCTCGGCCGCGCGCAGGAGGTCGTCGTCCTCGTCGCGCATCTCGACGCCGCTGCCCTCCTCGGACTTGACGTCCACGTCGAGGGCCAGTGACTGCATCTCCTTCAGCAGCACCTTGAACGACTCGGGGATGGAGGGCTCGGCGATGTTCTCGCCCTTGACGATCGCCTCGTAGGCCTTGACGCGGCCGACGGTGTCGTCGGACTTGATCGTGAGCATCTCCTGGAGCGTGTAGGCAGCTCCGTACGCCTCGAGCGCCCACACCTCCATCTCGCCGAAGCGCTGACCGCCGAACTGCGCCTTGCCGCCCAGCGGCTGCTGGGTGACGAGCGAGTAGGGGCCGGTGCTCCGCGCGTGGATCTTGTCGTCCACGAGGTGAAGCAGCTTCAGGATGTACATGTAGCCGACGGTGACCTTGGCCTCGTACGGCTCGCCAGTGCGGCCGTTGTAGAGGGTGGCCTTGCCCGTGCAGCGGCGGCCGGGGCGCTCCTTCATGTCAACGTCGAAGTCGATGCCGCGCTCGCTGGCGTGCGCGTCGGCCCACTTGACGAGTGCCTCGTCAACGTCTTCGACGGTGGCTCCGTCGAAGACCGGCGTGGCCACGTAGACCTTGCCGCCGTCGTTCTGGGACTCCTTGTAGGCCTCGGTGCCGTCGTCGTACCAGCCGTTGCCCGCCGCCCAGCCGAGGTGCGCCTCGAGGATCTGGCCCAGGTTCATGCGGCTCGGCACGCCGAGCGGGTTGAGGATCACGTCGACCGGCGTGCCGTCCTCGAGGAACGGCATGTCGGACTCGGCCACGATCTTCGCGATGACGCCCTTGTTGCCGTGGCGGCCGGCGAGCTTGTCGCCCTCGGCGATCTTGCGCTTCTTCGCCACGTATACGCGCACGAGGTCGTTCACCCCGGGCGGCAGGTCGTCGTCGTTGTCGCGACTGAAGGTCTTGACGTCGATCACGACGCCGCCCTCGCCGTGCGGCACCTTGAGCGAGGTGTCGCGGACCTCGCGCGCCTTCTCCTTGAAGATCGCGCGGATCAGCTTCTCCTCGGCCGTCAGCTCGGTCTCGCCCTTGGGCGTGACCTTGCCGACCAGCAGGTCGCCGGAGCCGACCTCGGCACCGATACGGACGATGCCGCGGTCGTCGAGGTTGCGCAGCGACTCCTCCGAGCGGTTGGGGATGTCGCGAGTGATCTCCTCGTCGCCCAGCTTGGTGGTGCGGGCGTCGACCTCGTACTCCTCGATGTGGATCGAGGAGAGCTCGTCGTCCTTGACGAGGCGCTCGGAGATGATGATCGCGTCCTCGAAGTTGTAGCCCTCCCAGGACATGAAGGCGACCAGCACGTTCTTGCCGAGTGCCAGCTCGCCGCCGCTCGTCGAGGAGCCGTCGGCGAGCAGGTCGCCCTGCTTGACCTTGTCGCCGAGGGCGACGCGCGGCTTCTGATGGATGATCGTGCCCTGGTTCGAGCGCATGAACTTCTCGAGCGGGTACTCGGTCTTGCCGACCGTGATCCGCTTGGCGTCGACGTAGGTGACCTCGCCGGCGTCGTCGGCCAGCACCACGTCACCGGTGTCGATCGCGGCGCGGCGCTCCATGCCGGTCCCCACCAGGGGTGGGTCGGTCTTGAGGAGCGGCACGGCCTGGCGCTGCATGTTCGATCCCATGAGCGCCCGGTTGGCGTCGTCGTGCTCGAGGAACGGGATCAGCGTGGTGGCCACCGACCAGATCTGGTTCGGTGACACGTCCATCAGGTCCACTTCCTTCGGCGCCGCCAGCGTCAGCTCGCCCTCGCGCGTACGGCACTCCACGTAGGGGCCCTTCAGCTTGCTGGTCTTCTCGTCGATCTCGGCGTTGGCCTGAGCGATGACGAGGTCCTCCTCCTGGGTGGCGTCGAGGTGGACGATGTCGTCGCTGACGACGCCCTCCTTGACCACCCGGTAGGGGGTCGTCACGAAGCCGTGCTCCGAGACCTCGGCGTAGCTCGACAGCGAGCCCATGAGGCCGATGTTCGGCCCCTCCGGGGTCTCGATCGGGCACATGCGGCCGTAGTGGGTGGGGTGCACGTCGCGCACCTCGATGGGCGCGCGCTCGCGCGTGAGCCCGCCGGCGCCGAGGGCGCTCAGGCGGCGGCGGTGGGTCAGGCCCGCCAGCGAGTTGGTCTGGTCCATGAACTGGCTGAGCTGCGAGCTGCCGAAGAACTCCTTCAGCGCCGCGACCACCGGGCGGATGTTGATGATCGTCTGCGGGGTGATCGTGTCCGCGTCCTCGGTCGTCAGGCGCTCGCGGACCACGCGCTCCATCCGGTAGAGACCGATGCGGAAGGCCTCCTGGATGAGCTCGCCGACCGTGCGCAGGCGGCGGTTGCCGAAGTGCTCGTACTCGTCGAGGCGGTCGTCGACGGCCTCGCGCGGCAGGGACTGCGCCTCGAGGGCGAAGTCCTTGATCGGCTCCTCCTCGGAGTCGTAGTAGCCGGCCTCCGGGATGCCCAGGTCCTTGGGCAGCGAGACGAGCTCCTTGATCAGCTCGATCATGTCGCGCGGAGTGAGGACGCGCGTGTCGAGGTCCTCGTCGATGTTGAGCCGTGAGTTGAGCTTGTAGCGGCCGACCCGCGTCAGGTCGTAGCGCTTGGGATCGAAGAAGAGCTGGTTGAGCAGGCTCTTCGCGGCGTCGATCGAGGGCGGCTCGCCCGGGCGCTGCTTCTTGAACAGCTCGATCAGGGCGCCGTCCTCGGACTTGGTGACCTCCGTGTCCGCCTCGAGCGTCAGGCGGAGGTAGAGGGAGTCGCCGAAGAGCTTCAGGATCTCCTCGTCCGAGCCGGTCCAGGTCTCCGGCACCGCCTTCTTCTCGCGCAGCACCTCGCCCATCGCGCGGAGCAGCACGGTGACCGGCAGCTTGCGCTTGCGGTCGATGCGGACGTAGACGCGGCCCTTCTTGTCGATCTCGAGCTCGAGCCAGGAGCCGCGGGCCGGCATCAGGTTCGCGATGAAGACCTGCTTCTCGCGGTCCTTGGGCTCCATTACGTAGGCGCCCGGGGAACGGACGAGCTGCGTGACCACCACGCGCTCGGTGCCGTTGATGATGAACGTCCCCCAGTCCGTCATCCAGGGGAAGTCGCCCATGAAGACCGACTGCTCTCGGATCTCACCGGTCTCGCGGTTCTGGAACGCGACCTTGACGGTCAGCGGGCGCGCGTAGGTGAGGTCCTTCTCCCGGCACTCCGAGATCGGGGCGACGGGGTCGTCGAAGCTGATGTCCTCGAAGACGACGGCGAGGTTGCCGGTGTAGTCCTCGATCGGCGAGACGTCGTCGATGGTCTCGCGCAGGCCGCCCGACTTGATATCGACGAGCTTCTCGAACGAACGGCGCTGAATGTCTATTAGGTGGGGTACTTCTAGGACGTTCTCCAGACGGGAGAAGCTTCGGCGAGTGCGGGCAGCATCAGCGCGAGCCAGAACGGCGACTCCTTCGGGTCAGGGGTTCGGCGGGGAGGACGGAGGGGCGCAAAGCGCGACCCGCCAATATAGCAAACTGAAATCCGCCCCCACAAGGGGCGGTTGCCGGCCGCCTGCGCCAAGGGGCGCGGCGTGTGGCGCGGCCATCACGGACCCCGTCCCGAGGCCCCGGATATGTGGCGGGGCGCTACCGAGGGACGGCTACGGCTATAGGCCGGGGAAAAGGCTACCGCCTTTTCAGGGAAATTGGGGCTAGGAGTCAGGGGCCAGGACTCGCAGGGCCAGCAGGGTCATTGCGATGTCGTATGCCCTGCGGGGCAGCTTGACGCGGCGACGGGTCAGCGGCTGGAGCGCCGCCAGGCCGGTGCCCGTGGCGATGTCGCGGACGAAGTGGACGCAGGTGCCGGCGGCCAGGCCGAGCAGCAGCTCTCGCGCAGGTGGGCGCGTGAAGGCCGCGGCCGTCGCCACCCCGGCGGGGGTCAGCAGGGTGTGCGCCGCCGGCCGCGGGTCGCTCGTGCCGAGCTTGTGCCGGCGCGGGATCAGCGGGAGATGGTCCGTGTCGACGGCCACCGCGCCGGCCGCGTAGCCCGCGCTCCAAGCCGGCCCGCCTCCGGGCAGGTTGGCAAGCACGAGGACCGCCGTGGCGAGGTGGGCGGGCTCGTCGGCCATCCCGGCCACGAGCCAGGGGAGGTCGAGCCGGTCGAGCGCGAGGTCGGCGGCATAGACGGTGGCGAGCGCGGCGGCGATGACGCCGGGCCGCCTCGACCACCGGGGCGGCGGTGCCTCCGCCGCCCCGGCTGTGACTTCCGCGTCTACTTGAGCTCGACGCTCGCGCCGGCCTCTTCGAGCTCTCCCTTGAGCTTCTCGGCCTCGTCGCGCTCGATGCCCTCCTTGACCGGCTTGGGGGCTTCGTCGACCAGCGCCTTGGCCTCCTTGAGGCCGAGGCCGGTGGCCGCGCGGACGACCTTGATGGTCTGGATCTTCTTCTCGCCGGCTCCGGTGAGGACGACGTCGACCGTGGTCGACTCCTCCTCCGTCGCCGCGCCGTCGCCGCCGGCGGCTCCGGCGGGAGCCGCGGCCGCGACCGCGGTCGCGGAAACGCCGAACTCCTCCTCGAGCGCCTTGATCAGCTCTGACAGCTCGAGCACCGACATCTTCTTGATCTCTTCGATCAGCTCTGTGGCTGTAGCCATTTCTAGCCCTCCTTCTCTTCTGTCTCGCCCCCGGAGGGCGCTTCAGCTTCGTCTTCCTGCTCAGTCTCCGAGGCCGGCTCCTCGGCCTCCGTCGAGGGCTCGGCGCCCTCGCCCTCCTCGCCCGCGGAGTCCTCGGCTTCCTCGGCCGCCTCCTCCTGCTGGGCGTCCTGGTCGGCCTCCGCCGGCGCCTCTTCCGGCGCCGCCTCCTCCTCCTGGCCGACGAGGCCCTGGTCCACCATCTGCTGGAGCTGGCTCGCGAACCCGGCGATCAGCTGGTTGAGCCCCCGGACGAGGCCCGTGATCGGCGACGCGATCACACCGACCAGCTGGCCGTGGAGCACGTCGCGCGCCGGCAGCTTGGCCAAGTCGAGCAGCTGCTCGACGCTGAGTACCTCGCCGCCCATCCGCCCGCCCTTGAAGGCCAGCATGTCGTGCTCCCGGCGGAAGCGGTCGAGCGCCTTGGCCGCCAGGGCCACGTCGCCGCTCTCCGGTGCCACGAAGGTGAAGGCCGTCGGGCCCTCGAGCAGCCCCTTCAGGTCGTCCGCGCCGGCCTGGTCGGCCGCCCGGATCGTCAGCGTGTTCTTGACCACCCGGAAGCGGGCGCCCGCCTCGTTCAGCTTCTCGCGCAGCTCGGCCGCCTGGGGAACGCTGATGCCGCGGTAGTCGACGGCGAAGACCGCCTCCGACTCCTTGATCTGCGTCGCCACTTCCTCGACGACGGCTGCTTTCTGTTCCTTGTTCATTCGATTCCTCGATGAAAGAGCCCGCACGCAGGCGGGCTCACGGACGAAGGCTGGCTTCGGCGGGCTCCGCCTGCCCCGGACTTCCGCCTTGCGGCCGCCGGGGGTCTCGGGCAGGTCGCTGTCTACGCCTCAGGCTACCTGGGCGGGCTCCTCGACGATGTTGCGGGTGCGGCCGGGGTCGACGCGGACGCCGGGTCCCATGCTCGTCGTCAGGGTGATCGTGCGGAGATAGCGGCCCTTGGCCGCGGCCGGGCGGGCGCGAACGATCTCGTCGATCAGGGCCGCGTAGTTCTCGAGCAGGGCCCGCTCCTCGAACTCGATCTTGCCGATCGGCAGGTGGACGATCGCCATGCGGTCGGTCCGGTACTCGACCTTGCCCGCCTTCGACTCGGACACCGCCTTGGCGATGTCCTGGGTCACCGTCCCGACCTTGGGGTTCGGCATCTTGCCCTGCGGGCCCAGGATCCGCCCGAGCTTGCCGACCACGGACATCAGGTCCGGCGTCGCGATCGCCACGTCGAAGTCTGTGAAGCCCTCCTCGACCTTCTTGGCCAGGTCCTCGTCGCCGACCTGGTCGGCGCCGGCCTCCTCGGCCTCGCGCGCCTTGTCGCCCTTGGCGAAGACGACGACCGTCATCTCCTTGCCCAGGCCGTGCGGCAGCGCGATCGTGCCGCGCAGCTGCTCCTCGGCGTGGCGCACGTTGAGCCCGGTGCGGATGTGGCACTCCACGGTCTCGTTGAACTTCGCCTTGGGGAAGCTCTTGATCAGCTGGACGGCCTCGGCCGGCGGGTAGTGGTTCTCGCGGTCGACCAGTTCGTAGCCCTGGCGGTAGCGCTTTCCGTGCTTGGGCATCGCTAGTTGACCTCGACTCCCATCGAGCGGGCGGTGCCCTCGATGATCCTGGCCGCCTGCTCGACGTCGTGGGCGTTCAGGTCGGGCATCTTCCGCTCGGCGATCTGGCGGACCTGGTCCTTGGTGATCGCGCCGACCTTCTCGCGGTTCGGCTCGCCGGAGCCCTTCTCGATCCCGGCTGCCTCCTTGATCAGGACCGCGGCCGGGGGCGTCTTCGTGATGAAGGTGAAGGAGCGGTCCTCGAAGACCGTGATCTCGACCGGGATGATCGTGCCGGCGTCCTGCTGGGTCTGGGCGTTGAACGTCTTGCAGAACTCCATGATGTTCACGCCGTGCTGGCCGAGGGCAGGGCCGACCGGCGGCGCGGGATTCGCCGCGCCCGCGGGCACCTGGAGCTTGATGAGTGTCAGGACCTTCTTGGCCACGAGTTCCTAGTTCCTAGATCTTCTTCACCTGGTCGAAGCCCACTTCCACGGGCGTCTCCCTACCGAAGATAGACACGAGCACCTTGAGCTTGGCGGCGTCGTCGTTGATCTCGGAGATCTCGCCGGAGAAGTCCGACAGC
>VAZM01000127.1:0-498 GCA_005883135.1 Alphaproteobacteria bacterium | reverse complement strand
CGAGAACTGCGCCCGCGTCCGCGGCCGCTCGGCGGCCTCGCGGTGGAGCAGGCGATCGACCTCGACCTGGTTCAGCGGCACCGGCTTGTTGGAGGCGCCGACGAACCCGGTCACCCCGGGGGTGTTCTTGACGAGCTGCCAGGAGTCGTCGGTGAGGTTCATGTTCACCAGCAGGTAGCCCGGCATCGTGCGGGTCTCCTTCTGGATCTTCTGGCCGTCCTTCATCTCCTGCACCTGCTCGGTGGGGATGACGATCTGGCGGATGTTGTTCTCCTGCCCGAGCGAGACACGGCGGTGCTCAAGGTTCTGCTTGACCTTGTTCTCGTGACCGGAGTAGGTGTTGACTGCGTACCAGCGGAACATTGGCTCAGGGGGTTCGGGTTACCTCAGCGGGGGCATCCTGCCCCGCTCTTTCACGGCGAGGCTCGACATCACGTCTCACATTCAAAGGATCGCGTTGATGAGTTTGGAGAAGATCGCGTCCAGCACGCCGAGATA
>VAZM01000524.1 GCA_005883135.1 Alphaproteobacteria bacterium | reverse complement strand
TCTGATTATGGGTCATGGCGACGTCGCCTTGGCAGTGAATGCCATGCGGCTCGGCCCCTACGACTTTGTGGAAAAGCCTTTCCCGCCCGACCGATCGGTCGAAATGGCGAGCGTGCTGATCGAAGACACACTGGCCGAGCACCACGGCAATGCATCACTGGTGTGTCAGTCTTTGGGGATTCCCAAGCGGACCCTTTACGACAAGAGGCGGAAGCTCGGCCTTGCGACCGAGAAATTCCACGCTTCGGACGCGAGGGAGGCGATCGTGAACGCGGCGGCAAAATCGGTTGGAGGCCGCGCATGATAGCTGGCGGCATGGTCCGGCCCAGACCGGAAGCGGACTGCGGCCGATCCGCGGAGGAGTTCCAGGATGATGCCGGACCCTGTGCTGCTGTCCCGACTTCAATTCTTCTGGGTCATCTCGTTTCACATCCTGCTTCCGGCATTCACGGTCGGGCTGGCTTGCTATATCGCAGTACTCGAGACGCTCTACCTGAAGACCGGCGATCACACTTATTTCCGCGTCTCCGTCTTATGGACCAGGATCTTCGCGGTTTCGTTCGGCCTCGGCGTGGTGTCCGGCATTGTAATGCCGTTTCAGTTCGGCACGAATTGGAGCCGTTTCTCGGATGCGGCCGCCAACGTCATCGGCCCGCTGATGGCTTACGAGGGCCTGACGGCCTTTTTTCTCGAGGCGAGCTTTTTGGGCGTTCTCCTGTTCGGCCGCAAGCTGGTGCCGCCCTGGGCGCACTGCTTTGCGGCCGCCATGGTCGCCGTCGGCACACTCTTTTCCTCGTTCTGGATCTTGGCGCTTAATTCGTGGATGCAAACGCCGGCCGGATACGAGATCATCGAGGGCCGGTTCCATGCGGCGGACTGGGTCGCCGTCATTTTCAATCCCTCCTTTCCGTTCCGGATTGCACATACCGTTACGGCCTTTCTGGTGACAGCCGGATTCGTCGTCGTCGGTGTAGCGGCGTACTATCTGCGGCGCGCGCGTGCCATTGCCGAGGCGCGCAAGATGCTGTCGATGACGCTATGGCTGCTCACGTTCCTGGTGCCGCTGCAAATCGTCATTGGCGACCTGCATGGTCTCAATACCTTTCACAATCAGCCTGCCAAACTCGCCGCCATGGAGGGCCATTGGGAGACGCAGTCGGGAGCGCCTTTCATCATTATCGGGTGGCCCGATCAGGAGGCCGATGTCACCAGATGGGCAATTGAGGTGCCCTACCTCGGCAGCCTTATCTTGACCCACAAGTTAGAGGGCACGGTACGCGGATTGAAGGAGTGGCCGCGCGAAGACAGGCCGCCGGCGGCGATCGTCTTCTGGTCATTTCGCGTGATGGTCGGAATCGCAATGCTGATGATGCTGGTCGTTGTCCTGGCGAACTGGTTGCGCTGGAACAGCCGACTGTACGACACCGGCTGGTTCCTGCGCGTGTGCGAGGCTTGCCTGCCGCTCGGCTTTGTCGCCGTGATTGCCGGCTGGATCACGACCGAGGCTGGGCGGCAACCTTGGGTGATCTACGGCCTGATGCGCACCAAGGACGCCGTGACCCCGTCATTGGGCGGCTCCGACGTTTTGGTCTCGCTCATCATTTACATGCTCGTCTACCTCGTCGTGTACCCTGTGACTCTTTACTACATGATCGGTCTCGTGCGCGCTGGTCCTGAGACCGACGAAGAAGCGGATCGGCCGATCGAAGGGCTGCAGCGGCCGTTGCCGGCGCGCGCCGCGGCCGGTGCGGGGGTGCCCTCCGGCACTGCGATTGCGGCGGAGCCACGCCCATGATGCCGCTCGATTTCGTGCCGTTGTGGACACTGATCCTGGGGTTCGGCGTCTTCATGTATGTGCTGATGGACGGTTTCGATCTCGGCGTCGGCATCCTGTTCCGGCGCGCCCCGAGCGACGCTGCGCGCGACATCATGATGAACTCGGTGGCGCCGATCTGGGACGGCAACGAGACCTGGCTCGTGCTGGGCGGCGTGGCACTGCTCGCCGCTTTCCCCCTCGCCTTCGCGATCATTCTGCCGGCGCTCTACTTCCCGATCCTGATCATGCTGATGGCACTGATCTTTCGCGGCATCGCGTTCGAGTTGCGCTTCAAGGCTTCGCCCCAATCCAAGCATCGCTGGGACGCGGCTTTCCACTATGGATCCCTGGTCGCCACGGTGGCACAGGGCTTCGTGCTTGGCGCATTCGTGCAGGGGTTCCGGGTCGATGGTCGCTTCTTCGCAGGCGGATCGTTCGACTGGTTGACCCCTTTCTCGGTCCTCACGGCGATCAGTCTGGTGCTCGGCTATGCATTGCTCGGCGCGACCTGGCTGATCATGAAAACGGAAGGGATCTTGCAGGATTGGGCGCGCACGCAAGCTCGGTGGCTGATGGGTGGCCTCCTTGTCTGCATCGGCGTCGTGAGCCTGTGGACCCCATTCCTTGAGGCCAAAATCTGGGTGCGTTGGTTTTCGTGGCCCAATATCGCGCTGCTGAGCCCCGTTCCGATCGTCACGATCTGGCTCGCGCTCTGGGTTTGGCGTTCGATCGACCGTCGCGCCGAATTTCTGCCGTTTCTCGGCACACTCGCGCTGTTCACGATGGGCTATGTCGGGCTCGCAATCAGTCTCTGGCCAAACATTGTACCCCATTCAGTCAGTCTGTGGGATGCGGCCGCCGCACCCCGCTCGCAGGCGTTTCTCCTCGTCGGCACGCTTTTTTTGCTGCCGGTGATCGTCGGATATACGGCGTGGTCTTATTGGGTCTTCCGCGGCAAGGTTCGTGCCGGGGCGGACTATCACTAGCGCCTTGTCTACTTCTTCATGAAGCTTGTTCCGCTTCAATTGTTTTGTCGGATTTCCCCATCCGCGCCGGTAGCATTGGCGGCCTGCCAGGAGATTCATCAGG
>VAZM01000523.1:409-3340 GCA_005883135.1 Alphaproteobacteria bacterium | reverse complement strand
CGGCTAAGGTACTGTCGTAGCGCGCCAACAACGTGGCACGCTTGAAGTGTGGCGAGCCAATAGCCGCGATTTCTTCAAACCTAAGCGGACGCCAACGCTGGCCCGCGCTTCCGCTCGACGGCAAATGGGCTGAGCCCTAGCCAATCCTGCATGTATTCGCGATTGCACGATCTCCAATCAGTGAGACCTTTTCTTTTTCCCTCGCAACCGTCGTCAGGCCCATCCAAATCGCCGTCATGGTGCGAAGGTATCGCAGAACTAACAACTTCGTTTCATTGAGGCTTTCACCGGCGTCAATGGCTGGGCCGGATGTTCTGATTGAACCTGAAACGGTTCTCGGGATCCCAGCGACGCTTGAGCTCCGTCAGGCGGCGATAGTTTGCCCCGTAGACCTTTTCGATGCGGTCAAGATCATAGAACAAACCGCTAGGCTCCGACGTAAAGGTTGGCCAGCTCTCTTCAAGGAAGGGACCTTTCTTCTCTTCCTGGCCCGGCCGAAAAAGAGTGCCGGGAACCGCTCAGCTCCACCTGACAGATTGTCGACCGATAAGCCTCACTTCGCTCGATCGTCGCGAGGTTGCGCTGGCCAAACGCGTTGTAATGCTCGCGACATCTTTCACTGCTTTCACGCCCGTCTTGTTTTAAACAGTTCGTCTGGCCGCCGTCGTCGAGCTTGCCCTTCTTTAGTTAAGTGCCGCAAAACGTATTATGCACGACTTGATCCGGTCGTGGCGGATCGACGTAGTGGCCAAAGGCTGGTTGATCCTCGTAAGGCATAGAGAGCACGGTCAGCAGACTCTCGAAGGGCTGGAAATACCCATCGTTAACGGCTGCGGAGATGGCCTCCTCCACCAGATGGTTGCGTGGGATTAAAGCGGGGTTAGCCGCACGCATCGCCGCCCGGCGCTCATTAGCCTCTCCACTCTCCTCCGCGAGCCTATTGCGCCATTTCGCCGCCCAATCGTCGAAGGAGCTCGGATCTGTAAACAGGCTGCTCACTCCCGCGTCGGCGTCGGGGCTGGCAGCCGCGTCGCACAGCCGGCAGAAGGTCAAGGTGAAATCGGCGCGGTTGCGGGCCATGCGCTCGAGGAGGTCTTGTGCTAGCGACAGATCTCCTGGCCGCGGTTGGAACAGGCCGAGCTTGCGGCTAAGGCCTGCGGCATAGGCCGTCTCGAAGCCGATGGCGAACGCGTCGATTGCGTCTTGCGCCTCTTTGACGGCAGCGTCTTTGTCCTCGGCAAGCAGCGGCAAGAGCGTCTCCGCGAGACGGGCGAGGTTCCACTGGGCGATGCGTGGCTGGTTGCCGTAAGCGTAACGCCCGGTGTTATCGATGGAGCTGTAGACCGCCTCTGGGTGATAGACGTCCATGAAGGCGCAGGGGCCGTAGTCAATGGTCTCGCCCGCTATCGACATGTTGTCGGTGTTCATGACGCCATGAATGAAGCCGACGAGCTGCCACTTCGCGATAAGCGCTGCCTGGCGCGAGATCACCAAGTCGAGGAGGGTGCGGTACCGGTTCGCGGCGTCAACCGCCTCTGGGTAATGCCGTGCGATGACGTGATCAGCGAGGCGCCGGATCGCATCCAAATCCCCGCGCGCCGCGAAGAACTCGAAGGTGCCGACACGGATGTGGCTCGACGCGACGCGGGTCAGTACCGCGCCCGGCAAGGGCGTCTCGCGCCAAACCGGCTCGCCTGTCGTCACAGCGGCGAGCGCTCGAGTTGTCGGAATCCCGAGCGTCGCCATCGCCTCGCTGACGATGTATTCGCGCAGGACAGGCCCGAGCGCTGCGCGCCCGTCGCCCAGCCGGGAAAACGGCGTTGGGCCAGACCCCTTGAGCTGGATATCACGGCGCACGCCGTCGCGATCGATCACCTCGCCGAGAAGAATGGCACGTCCGTCACCGAGTTGAGGTACGAAGCTCCCGAGCTGGTGGCCGGCATAAGCCATGGCGAGCGGCTCGCCTCTCTTGGGCACCCGGTTGCCCGCAAGAATCTCCACACCCTCCGGGGCGGCAAGCTTTCCCGGATCGAGCCTGAGATGCCAGGCGAGTTTCTTATTCAGCCGAACTAGACGGGGCTCGGCGACGGGAGTGGGCCGAAGCCGCGCAAAGAACCGGTCCGGCAGGCGGGCGTAGCTGTTGTCGAATGCAAAGAAATCGACTGTCTCGATTTGCGCCGTCATGACAGTTCCAGCGCGCGAATTTCTCCCTTCGCCGCGTGCGACAATTTTGGGTGAAGAAACGTTATCATTTGATACCTTGAAACCACTAAGCAGGCAAATATAGCGACTTGCCTAACGCGCCGGTACGCCGTCGTCGAAGCTGAGCACGCCCGCGCCGAAATTGATCACATAGAGAAACCCGCCCGCCATGACGAGGTTCTTGTAGAAATTGATCATATTCTCGGTATCTCCAGCCGGCAAATGCACGCCGAAAGCGGTGCCGAGGCAGAGCAGCAATAGCACGGCCGCGGCCCAACGGGTCTTGTAGCCAGGCCCATCACACCCACAACGACAATTCTGCTTGACGCCGCGGCTTTCGTCAGCAGCCAAAGCGACGATTGCGCGCCTGATAGGCGCGGACGGCACGCAGGAAGTCAACCTTGCGGAGAGCGGGCCATAACACATCCGTAAAGTAGAACTCACTGTGCACGCTCTGCCAAAGCAGAAAGCCAGACAGGCGGATTTCGCCGCTTGTTCGGATGATTAAGTCTGGATCGGGCAGGTCCGCTGCATAGAGATGACGAGCTATCGCCTCAGGTGTGATGCGCTCGATGGCGTCAGACAGAGCCGCTCCTCGCTGGGCTTCCGTCTTGAGCAGCGCTCGGACAGCGTCGGTGATCTCTTCTCGCCCTCCATACGCTACCGCAATGGTCAATGCCATCGAATTATTTTGCGTCGTCGCCGCCTCAGCCGCACGAATTGCGGCAA
>VAZM01000523.1:0-346 GCA_005883135.1 Alphaproteobacteria bacterium | reverse complement strand
ATGCCGGAAACTTCCGCTTGAGATCGCTCCAGGTTCTCGGTTGAAAACACCCACAGCGTCACTGCCGAGATTTGCAATTCGACGCACCAGTCCAGGATTTCATCGAGCTTCTCGGCACCACGCTGATAGATCTCACTTGGGTCGCTCACGCCCCGCTTGTAAGCATGGCGACGATTTCCATCCAAGATGATGCCAATATGGTGCGGTATCGGCCTGTGTTTGAGCTGCTCAAGGAGTCGGCGCTCGTAGATCCAATAGAGAAAACGCAGAAGCAACAATGGGGCTTTGCTCTTATCAGGTGGCCTCCACTCCGTGGCGCTCTGTCTACTGTCGAGCCGGATAAGGG
>VAZM01000514.1 GCA_005883135.1 Alphaproteobacteria bacterium | reverse complement strand
GCGGAACAAT
The DNA here is from genome assembly GCA_005883135.1 of Alphaproteobacteria bacterium. Classification (GTDB taxonomy): domain Bacteria; phylum Pseudomonadota; class Alphaproteobacteria; order Rhizobiales; family Xanthobacteraceae; genus VAZQ01. The sequence goes on along the minus strand of VAZM01000514.1, from coordinate 2,821 downwards.
CTCGGTCGATGTCGCAAATCGATTTTATTCCGCAATCCGCAGATTTGCACGAAAAAAGGGAACTGTGGGGGCGCACAGCCGGCGGGACAACGAATGATTGCATTACGCGAATGATACAACTATTATAGCGCATTCCTGCCGAGGGCGATGTCGCACTCTCCTGCGCTCTCGGATTGAGCGGTTGCTGAACTTGCCGGCGAGAATCGGAGGCGTAATCTCAAGCTCCACGTACGCACATCGCAGCCATGAAGATGCCGCGTATTCTGGTGAAAGCCGCGCCGGGCCTTTCCTCCGCGCGATTGGTCTTTGGCACCAACCCCGTCGCGTTCACGCTCACGCCTCTGTTCAAGAGCATCGCGCCGCCGAAAACGGCGGGACCGATCCCCGCCAACATCTGGCAGACCCTGACCGCACCGGCGGACTTCGCCGAGGAAAACGCTTGGGACGTGTGTCATTCATTGCTGCGGCAAGGTCTTGGCGTCGCCGGCGCGCCGGCCCCTGAGTTCGCCGAGCCCGACCTAGAGCAGCAGTGGATCACGGGGGGCGACGCCGAGCTTGGAATGGCATTGTCGCGGTCATGCGACAGCGTCAATTCTCAGCGGGAGGATTTTCCGCTCGACGCCGACAATCCTTATTGGTTTCGCGATTCCGGGCATTCACAATTCGATGCCGCCATCGCGGCGGTCGGCGGGCCGCAGGTTGCGACGAACGTTCGGATAGCGCACTTCGACACCGGTTACGATCCAGACCATCATACATTGCCGAAGCGCTTGCGTGCGGACATCGCACGCAATTTCGTCGATGACAGTGCTCCCGACGATGCGACCGACCGGACCAGCGGGCCATTGGTCAATCTTGGACACGGCACCGGCACGCTCAGCATTCTCGCCGGCGCCGGTCAGCCAGGCCAATCCCTGTTGGGCGGAGCGCCCTTTGCGGAGGTCGTGCCGGTGCGGGTCGCCAACCGGGTGGTGCTTTTCCGCAATAGTGCAATCGCCCAAGCGTTCGACTATGTGCATTTGTTGAACGCGATCGGGCCCAATCGAATCGACATTATCACCATGAGCATGGGCGGCCTTGCGTCCCAGGCATGGGCGGAGGCCGTGAATGCGCTTTACGAGCAGGGCGTCTTCATCGTCACGGCCGCGGGCAACAATTTCGGCAATCTGCCGACCCGCCAAATCGTTTTTCCCGCGCGTTTCGGTCGCGTCGTCGCGGCCTGCGGCATCATGGCGGACGGTCGGCCGTATGCCGACCTGGAAATTCGGTTGATGGCGGGAAATTACGGTCCCGAGTCCAAGATGAAGACCGCGATCGCCGCGCCTACGCCGAATGTGCCGTGGGCGCGGTGGGGCTGCAGCGACGTAATCGACTTCGACGGCCAAGGAACGTCCGCGGCGACTCCACAGGTTGCTGCCGCGGCCGCGCTCTGGCTGCAAAACAATCGCGCGGCCGTCGATGCATACCCGAGCGCGTGGATGCGAGTGGAAGCGATCCGCAGCGCGTTGTTCGCCTCCGCCAAGGAAAACCTGCAGGACATCAAGCATCTCGGGCGCGGAGCGTTGCGCGCCGACGCTGCCTTGTCGAAGGCGCCGGCCACGGCGCCCGCAATGCGCAAGACCGATGCGGACGATGCCTCTTTCGAGCTCTTACGGATTCTGACGGGCCGCGGGCTCCAGGCCGCACCCGCGCCGGAGCAGCGGATGCTGGAACTTGAGAGCTTGCAGCTCTCGCAGAGTGCGGCCGTCGAGAGCGTCATGCCAGCCGACCCGGCGGCCGCTTCGGCTGCCGAGGTGCGGCGGGTGGCCGAGGCGCTGATCGCTCACCCGCGTGCGTCAAAGTCGTTGCGAGAAGCGATCGGTGCACTGCTGCGCCGAGATGAGGTCAGCGTGCCGGTGACCCTGCCGGTGACCGGGAATTCGGTTCAGCGGCTGCAGCTCGAGCACGCGAAAAACCCGAAGATTCGCCAGCCGGCGTACCGGCCGCTTCGCGTGTATGCCTACGACCCTTCGCTCGGCGCACGTCTGAAGACGCTTAGCATCAACGAGGCGGTCCTCAATGTACGCTGGGAAAAGGACCTCCAGCCGGGTCCCATCGGGGAGTACATCGAAGTGATCGATATCGATCCGGCCAGCCAATGCTGTTATGCGCCGGTCGATCTGAGCCATCCACATATCCTGACGCAGTCGGGTCTCTCACCGTCGGAAGCCAACCCGCAGTTTCATCAACAGATGACGTACGCGGTGGCGATGAAGACGATCGAACACTTCGAGGTCGCGCTTGGCCGCGTTGCCTTATGGGCGCCGCGAGAGAAGATGGTGGATGGCGAAACACACGGGGAATATGTGCACCGGCTTCGCATCTATCCGCACGCACTTCGCGCGAAGAATGCGTACTACAGCCCCGACCGCAAAGCCCTTCTGCTTGGCTATTTCACCGCTTCAGGCGCGAACGAGGGAACCTCTCTGCCCGGGGGAGTCGTTTTCACGGCAACGTCTCACGATATCGTCGCGCATGAGACGACACACGCGTTATTGGATGGCTTGCACCGACGCTTTCGCGAACCGACCAACCCCGACGTATTCGCATTCCACGAAGCGTTCGCAGACGTCGTCGCACTTTTTCAGCACTTTACGCTTCCGGAAGCATTGCAGCACCAGATCGCGCAAACTCGCGGTGATCTCGAGAGGCAGAACCTGTTGGGACAGCTCGCGGTTCAATTCGGCGAGGCGACCGGCAGGTATGGGGCTCTGCGCGATTACATCGGCAAGGTCGTAAAGGTGAAGGTGGAGGTCGGCAGCGACGACGAAAGCACCGGCGA